>JAODBJ010000136.1 GCA_025463905.1 Actinomycetes bacterium | reverse complement strand
AGCGCGACCAGCGAGACCTTGCCCGCGGAACGCTCCCACGCGTCGCCGACTGCTTCGTGGTCGACCAGCCCGCTGCGATCGGGCGCGCGGCCGATCGCGTCCGTCGCGAACGTGGTGAGCGCGACCGGCTCGAGATCGTCGTACGGGGCGTAGCACTCGAGTCCGTCCCACAAGGAGGTAAGCGGACGCGTCTCCTCTCCGAGCTTCAACGCGTGTGGGTCCTCGCCACCCGAGAGCGCGTGCACCACTTGTTCCCATAGGTCGTAATGCGAGAGACCTTTGGGTGCGTGGTACCCGGCGACGGGATGAAGCCGCCATTCGAGCTCGATCTCGGCCTCCGCGTCGCCGGCCGGCGTGAGCCACGTCTGCGAGCCGTTCACGTAGCTGTCGATAGGCGTTCCAAGATGCTCGTCGAGTGCGAGGATCAACTCGGACGAGATGGTCCAGACCGTCGTTGCGACGCGTTCACCCATCGACCGCACCGTACCCGCCACCTACGATGCGCATGGGCTGGATGACGATGGGGAACGTTTATGGGAACGTACGACCGGCTGACGGCGCTCGATGCCAGCTTCCTGCACCTCGAACGCCCCGAGTACCCGATGCACGTCGGGGCGGTCAGCGTGTTCGAGGGCGAGCCGTTCTTCGACGAGAACGGTCGCTTCAAGATCAACGAGGTGCGCGAGCTGGTGCTTTCGCGCCTGCCGCTCCTCCCGCGCTTTCGCAAGAAGCTCATGTCGGTGCCCTACGACCAGGGCCGTCCGATCTGGATCGACGACGACAACTTCGACATCGCGTACCACGTTCGGCACACCGCGCTCCCGAAGCCGGGGTCGTGGGAGCAGCTCGTCGCGTTGGCGACCCGCGTCGAGGAACTGAACCTCGAGCGCGAACGGCCGCTCTGGGAGTTGTGGTTCATCGAAGGTCTTGAAGGCGGCCATGTCGGGCTCGTGCAAAAGACCCACCACTCGCTGGTCGACGGCGTGTCGGGTGTCGACGTCGCCACGATCCTTCTCGACATCACTGCCGAGTACACGCCGCCGGTAGTGCCCGAGTGGGAGCCCGAACGCGCGCCCGTGCCGTCGCAGCTGCTCATCGACTCGTTACGGGAACGGGCTACCGAACCGGCGGAAATCGTTCGCTCGATCCGCGGTGCGCTGCGTGGCCCGCGACGCGCCATCTCGCGCGCGACCCGGATGAGCCGCGCGATGTCGACGCTGGTCTCGCGTGACGCGGTTGCGCCGCAAACGTCGCTGAACGCGCGCAGCGGACGGCACCGCCGCCTCGCGGTGGTTCGGATTCCGCTCGACGACGTCAAGCGCGTACGACGCGCGCTCCCAGGCACGGTGAATGACGTGATCCTCGCCGGCGTCGGTGGTGGGCTGGAGCGGCTACTCACGTCGCGCGGTGAAGATGTAGAGGGTGTACGTCTGCGGGTCTTCTGCCCCGTGTCGGTGCGGGCCGACAGCGACACACCGACGCTCGGCAACAAGGTGTCGGCGATGTTCGTTCCGCTGCCCATCGGTCACATCCACCCGGCCGAACGGCTCGCCGAGATCCACGAGACGACGAAGGACCTGAAGGAGCGGGAGCAGGCCGTCGGAGCGGAGTTCCTGATCGGGCTGACGCAATACATCGCGCCGACCTTGATGAGCATGGGCACGCGCATCGCGCATCGTCAGCCGTTCTTCAATCTCATCTGCACGAACGTGCCGGGTCCGCAGTTCCCGCTCTATCTCATGGGCGCGCGGTTGCTCGAAGCATTCCCGATCGTGCCACTGACTCGAAATCTCACGGTCGTCGTCGGCATCCTGTCCTACGACGGCACACTGCATTTCGGTCTGTACGCAGACCGCGACGCATGCCCCGACGTCGAGGTACTCGCCGCCGGCATCGAAGACGCGTTCGGCGAATTATTGAAAGTCGCCGCCGAGAGCGCCGACACGGGCGACACCCACTGACACAATTCGGCAGAACTGAACGGGCGGAATGAGCAACCAAGAGCGGGCGATCTTCGAACTCGACGCGTGGCAATTGGCCGACGCGATCCGCGACGACGAGTTCAGCGCGGCCGACGTGCTCGACACGTATGTGCAACGCATCAAGGAGTTCGACGGTGAGCTGAACGCGTTCTGCCATCTCGACGTAGACGCGGCCCGCCGGCGCGCCGACGAGATCGACGCCGCGGTGCGCGAAGGGCGCGACCCGGGCCGCTTCGCCGGCGTGCCGATGGGCGTGAAGGAACTCGCGTCGGTGCAAGGCTGGCCGTACACGCACGGGTCGCTGCTCTACAAGGACGAGATCGCGTCGCACGACGGCACCGAGATCGCCCGCCTGCGCGCCGAAGGTGCCGTGCTGGTTGGTCTCACGACCGCGCCGGAGTTCGGGTCGACGAACTGGACCCGCACGTTCCTGCACGGCACGACCCGCAATCCGTGGGACCCGGAGCGCACTCCGGGCGGGTCGTCGGGCGGTTCGGCCGCTGCGGTCGCGTCGGGGATGATGCCGATCTGTACGGGTGGCGACGGCGGCGGGTCGATCCGTATCCCGTCGTCGTACAGCGGTTTGTTCGGATTCAAGGTCAGCTTCGGACGAGTGGGGGATTCGGGGCCGTTCGACGACAGCCTCACCGCCGTGCCCGGACCGATGGCCCGTTCGGTACGCGACGCGGCCCGTTACGTCGACGTGATCTCCGGGCCGACGGTGGTGGACCCGACGTCGTTGCCGAAGCCGAGCGTTCCGTACGAAGACGCGTTGTTGTCGGGCGCCGCAGTCGAACGGCTGCGCGGCAAACGGGCGGCGTGGTCATCGACGCTCGGGTTCGCGGTGTGCGACCCCGAAGTAGAAAAGCTCGCGCACGAGGCCGCACTCGCGTTGTGCGACGACGCCGGGCTCGAGCTCGTCGACGTCGACGTGCGACTGCCGAACGGCGGCCGCGCGTGGGGCATCCTGTCGTCGCTTTCAATGGCGGCACTGCACCTCGACGACGCGCGTGACCGCCTCGACGACGTCACGTTCGTGCCGCGCGCCGGCTTGCAGATGATCGATCGCCTTACCCCGAACGAGTTGCTGCGCGCGATCCGCCGCCGCCAAGAAGTGCTTGCCGCGATCGCGGCCGTGTTCGAACAGGTCGACGTGCTGCTCACGCCCACAACGGCAACCGCCGCGTTCCTTGCGGAGGGTCCGCCGCCCATGGAGATCGGCGGCCAGCGCGTCGGCGGAATGGGTTCGGTGCCGTTCACCGCGCCGTTCAACATCTCCGGCCAGCCGGCCGTGAGCATTCCCGCGGGTCTCACCTCCGAAGGTTTGCCGGTCGGTTTGCAGGCAGTAACGCGCCGTCACGACGAAGACCTCGTGCTCGCCGCCGGGCTCATCGCCGAGACCAACCGCCCCTGGCCCAAACTCGCGCCCGCGTACCGCTGAGAGTTCGCGCGGCGTTCGCCGCCGTGCGATACATGCCGAGTTTCGACTTAGATGCCCAAACCAGGCGCCTGGGTGCCAACTTCGGGCATGAAAAGCGTTTGTTGGCGACGAAGACCGTCGTTTCAGCCCGAGTAAGCGACCCGCGGTTGCCCGGCGGCGTTACGCGCGACAAGCGCTCGCGCGGCTTACCGCCGTCTCCCGGATTGAAGATCCCGACGGCGAGCAACGCCGCGCACGCAAGGCAGGAGTTCAAGGTGGGCCACGGGTGGCGACCGCGACTTAGACGCGCAAAGGTGGCACCCACGCAACGAGAACGGGCATGAAAACGCCGACGCCCGCACCGCGCGTTCGGGCGACGGCTCCCACTGCCCGCTGCACCAGGCCAATCGGGTTGACGGGTACGTCAAGTAACCTGCCGCGGTGACCGAGGCACCGCCACACCGGCCCCGTATGCCGAAACAGGAACAGGAACCGGCGTCGGAAGAGGTCACGGAAGTCGCGCCGGGCGTGCTGCGTATGCAGTTACCAATCTGGCTGCCAGGGCTCGGCCACGTCAACATGTACGGCCTCGTCGACGAGCGCGGTCTCGCGGTCGTCGACCCGGGCCTGCCCGGACCGCAGTCGTGGAAAGCGTTGAAGTCGCGGCTCAAGACCGCGGGTTACCGCGTGCGCGACATCCACACTGTGGTCGTCACGCACTCGCATCCCGATCACTTCGGTGGTGCGGGCCGGATCGCGCGCGAGGCCGGCGCCGAGTTGGTGACGCACCACTCGTTCTCCACGTGGACGGTCAAGGGACCGAGCCCTCAGCGCGCGATCAGCGACAGCGAGGCGCGTCGCGCCGAGGTGGACGCCGCCGCGATCGCGCAGTCGGTCGCTGGCCCACCCGACGAGATCCCGACGATCGCCGAAGCAGCCCCCGACGACCCCGACATCCTCCACGACGACACGGAAGAAACCGAAGCCACCGCAACGCCGTGGGGTCGCGAAACGCCTTGGGGCACGAAGAACCCGGGCCCGCCGCTCAAGCGCCGGCTCATGATCCGCGCGATGCGCGTCTTGTTCACGCCACCGGAACCGACCAAGCGTGTGCATCATGGCGACCGGCTGCGGCTCGCGAAGCGCGACTGGTTCGTGATTCACACGCCTGGTCACACGGTCGACCATCTCTGCCTCTTCGACCCCGAGACGGGTGCGTTGTTGTGCGGCGACCACGTGCTGCCCACGATTACGCCGCATGTCTCGGGCGTGCGTAAGGCGGACTCGCTGCGGTCGTACCTCGCGACACTCGATCTCGTCGCGCGTCTTGACGGTGTGCAGCTCGGCCTACCCGCCCACGGCCATCCATTCCACGACGTACCGGGCCGGGTCGAGGCAATCAAGGAGCACCACCAGGAGCGCATGGAACTGCTGCGCTCGGCGTCGATGGCGGTCGGTCCGGCATCGGTGCAAGACCTCTCGCATGAGGTGTTCCCGAAGCGCCACTGGGGCGTGATGGCCGAGAGCGAGACCTTCGCGCACCTCGAGCACCTCGCGCACGCGGGGCAAGCCGAGCGCTGGCAGGAAGGCGACCGTTTGATGTATCGCGTCGCGCCGCTATCGTCCGGCGCGTGAGCGACGACGACGCGGTACTCGGGCGAGAGGTCGGCGACCTTCTCCAGCACCTCATTCGTAATGCGTGTGTCAACGACGGCACGGCCGACTCGGGCAACGAGTCGAAGAGTGTCGATGTGCTCGCGCAGTATCTCGGCGATACCGGCCTCGATCTCGAGCGCTACGAGTCGCGTCCGGGACGCGAGAACCTCGTGGCCCGGATCGAAGGCACCGACCCGAACGCGCCGTCGCTGCTGTTGATGGGCCACACCGACGTCGTGCCGGTGAACGAAGACGGGTGGCAACGCGACCCGTTCGGTGGCGAACTCATCGACGGAGAGATCTGGGGCCGCGGCGCGGTCGACATGTTGAACCTCACTGCGTCAATGGCGAGCGGCTTCCGGCACCTCGCTCGCACTGGTTTCCGGCCGCGCGGCACGCTCATCTACCTCGCAGTCGCCGACGAGGAGAACCTCGGGACGTGGGGCGCGGAACACCTCGTCGAGCAAGAACGCGACGCGGTGATGGCCGATTACGTGATCACCGAAGCGGGCGGCTTCCAATTGCCGACGGCCACGGGGCCGCGCCTGCCGGTGATCGTCGGCGAAAAGGGTTCGTACTGGTGCCGGATCACGGTGCGCGGCACACCAGGTCACGCGTCGCA
>JAODBJ010000133.1 GCA_025463905.1 Actinomycetes bacterium | reverse complement strand
TCGGGCGCGGCGGAACAACGTCCCGAGCTGCGTGAAGATGGTCGCAACCGCGGTGCCGCCGGTGATCGACCCGATCCACTTCAGCTTCGACGCCCCCGCTTGCTGGCCGGCGGTCCCGGCGTGCGCGCTGGCAACGTGTACGACGTGGTCCCCGCGTAAGCTCAGGATGAGCGCCGGGATTGCGTTGTAGGCGATCGCGGCGACGCCGCTCGCGCCGAGGAGTGCGAGGGCTACGCGCTCGCACCATGCGCGAGTTGCAGATCGCATGGTGACGATGCGGGCCACCACTGCGATTCCGAGTCCCGCAGCCGCACCGATCGCGATCGCGACGCGCAACCAGCGGGCGTGCGGCGGGGCCAGAGCGAGCGCGACGATCAGCGCTATGCCGATGAGCGTGAATGCGGCGGTCGTGACGAACTTGAACGAAGCGTCTCCAACCATGAGGTGCGCGCCGTACACCGCCTTGCGCTTCGCGGAGGTTCGGTGAGACTTTTCGCGCGCGCCTGCCGCTCGGAGCGCCTGCCGCACGACCCCCGCAAGCAATGCGAGGCCGATGGCGGCGAGTGCGGCCGTGCCGATCAGCCAGCCGGGCGAAGTGCCGCGCGCGCAAGACCGCGCGGCGCCCGACGCACTGCACGTGCCGACGCGAAGCGCCGGATTGCGGTAGGCGTATGCCCATCCGAGCGGGCGTCCGATTGACCAGAGAAACGCGGTCAGCAACGCGATATTGGCCAAGACTCCGACGAACACCTCGGCGACAAGTCGCGCCTTGCCACCGAGGCCAACGGCGAGGTACGAGCACCGGTTGCGGACGTATTGCTCTTCCGGTGAGCCCGGTGCGTACGGCCCGGGCTTTCCGTCTTTGATCGTCTCCGGGTCGGAGTAGCGAGCGGCGAGTGCGAAGGCGCTCGCGATGTAGGAGCCCCCCGATACGCCCGCCAGATAGCGCGCACGCGCGAGTTCACCGACGTCTGATAGTTCCTGGAGCGACCCGAGACTGAACGCCGCGGATCGGATCCCGCCGCCCGAGCAACACACGCCGACTTTCGCCTGACCGTCGGCCGGGATTGTGAGGTCTCCGGCCGCGGCGGGCAGCTGCTCCGAAGGCGGCCAGACGGTCGTGAACGGGTATGTGGGCCAGACTCGCGCGCGCGGGTCACCGGTACTGCCGTTGCCACGCCCTGCCGCCATTTCAGCCTCCGTCGTTGCCGACAGCGGCCGCCCCACAGCGAACAACGACGGAGCTACACGATGTGCCCGCCGAGGCTCATCCCCACTTTCGCCATGCATACTCGCGCCGCTCGGCTCACGGGACAAGGTTCTTCGAGCAATACCGCTCGGAGCCTGTGTTCGCGGCCGAGTCAGTCGTCGATAATCGTCAGGTCGAGCGCACGGAGGCGTTCGGGATCGTTGAGCGAATCGATCGCGACGATCTTGCCGCCCGCGACGGTGAAACCCATGACGGCGACCGGCTGTTCGTCGATGGTGATCACGACTCCTGCGGCGCCGTTCACGAGCGCCGCTCGTACGCGCCGCGCCGGCTCGGCGAACATGATCGCTCCGCCCGCAACGGCAGTTGCACCGCGAACCACCCCGCGGTCGGAACGCAGCACGACGTCGGGGTCGAGCACCGCAACGAGGGCATCGAGGTCGCCGCCGCGGGCAGCGGCGAAGAACGCGTCGACCACTTCTCGCTGGCGGGCGATGTCGGCGTCGGGCACGGCCGCGCCCTGGACCCGTCGTCGGGCGCGACTGGCGAGTTGTCGCGCTGCTTCCGGCGAACGGCCTACCACGGGCGCGATCTCGTCGAACGGGACGGCGAACATGTCGTGGAGCACGAACGCGAGTCGTTCGGTCGGCGCCAACGTCTCGAGGACGACGAGGAGCGCGAGACCAACGGAGTCGGCGAGCAGCGCCTGCTGTTCGGGATCGACGCCGCCTTCGAGGTTCACGATCGGGTCGGGCACGTGCGCACCCGCGAGATCCTCCCGTCGCGAGCCGCGCGAGCGGAGCATGTTGAGACACACCCGTGCGGTGACCGTCGTCAGCCATCCGCTCAGGTTTTCGACGCTGCTCGTGTCGGCGCGGCTGAGCCGGATCCAGGCTTCCTGCACGGCGTCGTCGGCTTCACTCAACGAGCCGAGCATCCGGTACGCCACCGCGCGCAGATGGGTTCGGTTCTCTTCGAATCGCTGCGCCAGCCAGTCGTGTTCGTCCATCGGTCACATTCCCGCGTTGCCTCGTGTCATAGCACTGACCAACGAGAACCCGTAGATGTGACAGGAGACGTGATGCAGGCGCGAATGAGCAACCCGGCGATCGTGCTTCCGGACGCCATGAAGGCGATTCAGGCCCTGATGAAGGCAACGAGCAAGGGCGGCGTACCGCAGTCGACGCTGGAGCTCGTGCACCTGCGGGCGAGCCAGGTCAATGGCTGCAGCGCGTGCGTCTCGGGTGGTGCGCTCAGCGCGCAGAAGGCGGGCGAGAGCGACGAACGGCTCTTCGCCGTCGCCGCGTGGCGCGAAACGCCGTTCTTCACCGACGCTGAACGGGCCGCGC
>JAODBJ010000116.1 GCA_025463905.1 Actinomycetes bacterium | reverse complement strand
CGCTCTTCCGATCTCGGGTGGTGAAGGCGCCGGTGGTCGCGATTTGTCTCTCTACTCGCTGCGCAACTGCTTCGAGTACTTCGGACCAGGCCTCAGGCGGCACGGGCGGCACGTAGATCTCGCGCATGCTGTCG
Organism: Actinomycetes bacterium; assembly: GCA_025463905.1. Lineage (GTDB taxonomy): Bacteria > Actinomycetota > Acidimicrobiia > IMCC26256 > PALSA-610 > JAODBJ01. Next base: position 24,179 of record JAODBJ010000116.1, on the reverse strand, counting down.
ATGTAACGCACGACGGGCGCGCTCGTCGGCACGTCGATCAGGCCGATGCAATGCTCGGTGGCCACCACCGCGAGCGCGTCGCCGAGAAGTTCGGCGGCGCGCTCGAGCGGGAACCGTTCGAATGAGCGCGGGTGGAGCACTTGGTCGGGCCCGCACACGTCGGCGATAGCCGCGAGCGCGAGCTCGGTGATCTCTGCGAGATGGTCCATCGCATTCGTGACGATCACGATCGAACCATCGGCGCGTGTGACGCGTGCCAGTTCGCGGCCGGCCTGCGCGATGTCGGGCACGTGGTAAAGCATGTGCGGCGCGAGTGCGACATCGAATGCGTCGTCGGCAAACGGCAGCGTTTGCGCGTCGGCGACCGCGATCCCCGCGGGCACGACCGCAGCGTCTGCCTCGGCTGCCATGCCGATCGACAGGTCGCAACCCACCGCGATGACGTCGGGATGACGCGCGAGGAGGTGGGCGAGGTAGCGGCCCGGCCCGCAGCCGACGTCGAGGACACGCGCGTCGGGCACGACGGTGACCCGCGAGACGACCCAGCCCACGAAGTCCATCGGTTCGCGCTCGTAGTCGTAGAGGGCAATGCGCTCGCCCAGGCGGTTCGAGTTCGCGTACGCCTCCGTCGTGAGGCGAACCCGGTCGGTATGCAGCGTCGCCCCGCTCTGAGCCATGCGACATTCTAGAGTCGCCGAGGCCTGAGCCTGCAGGGCGCGCTGCGAGGAGAAGCTGGTGGAGGTGCGCGTTACCCTGCTGACGTGCCTACGGCGACGCGTGCCCGGCGCGCACCCCGCCGCATTTCGGTGGAGCAGCGCCGCAATGAGATCCTCGAAGCTGCGCGCGCGGTGGTGCTCGAACGTGGGCTCGCGAATACGCGTGTCGCCGACGTCGCCGACGCGCTCAACGTGAGCACGGGTCTGATCCACTACCACTTCGCGTCGAAAGACGAACTCTTTGCCGAGACGCTGCGACACGCCGCCGCCACCGACATCCACCGCCTCGAGAAATCGGTCGCGTCGAGTGCCGACCCGGTCGAACGGCTCGACCGAGTCTTGCGCGAATACCTGCCGAGCCCCCGAGGCGACCAAACGTGGCAGCTGTGGATCGACACGTGGAGCGCGGGTCTGCGCAACAGTGTGCTCCGCGACATTTCGGAAGAGCTCGACGAAGCGTGGGTCCGGGTACTGCAAGGCGTGATCGAAGCCGGGGTCGACGCCGGCGCGTTCACCTGCCCCGACCCGCGTGCGTCGGCGTGGCGGCTCTCGTCGCTCCTCGACGGCCTCGGTCTCCAGGTGGTCGTGCACCGCAAGACGATGCGGCGCTCCCAGATGCTCGAGCACGCGCGCATCGCCGCGGCGCACGAAGTCGGTCTCGACCGCTCCGACTTCCCCACTACGGGGCGCTGACCCTCGTCGCTGATGGCGAACTCCGGCAACTTCGATGTCGTCGTCGTCGGCGGCGGCCACAACGGACTGGTCGCCGCGGGGTTGCTCGCGCAACGAGGTGCGCGCGTCACGGTGCTCGAACGGCGTTCGGTGGTTGGTGGCGCCGCGATCACGGAACAGCCGTGGGGTCCCGACTTCAAGATGACCGCGTTGTCGTACGTGATGAGTCTGATGCCGGCGACGATCGTGGCCGGCTTGCAACTCGAACGTCACGGCTACAAGGTGCTTCCTCAGCACGGCTACTTCGTGCCGTACCGCGACGGCACCTACCTGCAGATGCCCGACGATCCACGCCGGCGTCACGAACAGGTCGCCAAGTTCTCGCGTCACGACGCCGACGCGTATGTGCGTTACGACGACTGGCTGGGGCGACTCGCCGCCGTGCTCGGGCCGTTGCTGTCGGTGGTGCCGCCCAAGCTCGGTTCGCACCGCCCGGCTGACCTTCTCGACCAAGCGCGGCTTGCGTGGCGACTTCGCGGCCTCGACACACGCGGCGTCGGAGACGCGGTCCGTCTCTTCAGCATGAGCATCGCAGACTTGCTCGACGAGTGGTTCGATTCACCGCAGGTGCAGGGCGTCTTGTCGGTGAGTGGCGTGATCGGTACGTGGGCGGGCCCCCGTTCGCCCGGCACGGCCTACGTGATGGCGCACCACAAGATCGGCGACGTCGGCGAAGGGCAGCTCGGCGCGTGGGGATTCCCGGTCGGTGGGATGGGCGCAGTGACCGAAGCGTTGCGGCGGGCCGCGGAGTCGTTCGGCGCGATCGTGCGCACGAACTCCGCGGTGCAGCAGATTCTCGTTCGCAATGGCCGCGTGACTGGTGTCGCGCTCACCAACGGAGACGAACTCCGCGCCGACGTCGTGATCGCGGCGACGCATCCGAAGATCACCTTCCTCGAACACATCGCGCGGGACGCACTCCCTGTCGATTTCGTGGAACGCATCGAACGGTGGAAAACGCGCAGCGGCACCGTGAAGGTGAACCTCGCGCTCGACCGGCTCCCCGAGTTTGCGTCCAAACCCGGCTTCGACCCCGAAGTGCACGGCGGGACGATCGTGCTTGCCGAGTCCCTCGACGAGATCGAGTCCGCGTTCCAAGACGCGGTCGGTGGCCGCGCCGCCGCGTTGCCGTTCTCCGATATCTGCATCCCGTCCGTCTTCGACCGCACGCTCGCACCCGAGGGCAAACACGTGATGTCGATGTTCACGCAGTGGGTGCCGCATGAGTGGGCGTCGAAACCGAACAACGAGGCGCTCGACGCCTACGCCGATCGCGTCATCGATCGAGTCGAGGAACTGGCGCCGGGCTTTCGGGCCAGCATCCTGCATCGCCAGGTCATCGGACCCTACGAAATGGAGAACGAGTACAGCCTCATCGGCGGGAACATCTTCCACGGCGAACTGTCCGCCGATCAGATGTTCCACATGCGGCCCGCGCCCGGTTTTGCCGACTACCGCACACCCGTGCACGGTCTCTACCAGGCATCTTCGGCGACCCACGGAGGCGGCGGGGTCACCGGGATCCCCGGCTTGAACGCAGTGCGCCAAATCGTGCGCGACCGCCGCCGAGGCCGTGTTCGTCGCATCGCCTCGTAACATGCGCCCGATGCTGCGCCGGTGCGTGATTGCGCTGACCGCTTCCGCGATCGTGGCGGTGTCGTTCCTCAGCACGTCGTTCATGAGCGCGACGAGCGCGAACGGCGCCGGCGCGGCCGGCGGACGGACGTTCCGTGTCGGGGTCCTCTCCGACGCCGCGTCGCTCGACGTGGCGCGCGATACGAGCGCGCTCGCGTCTGAAGTGTGGACGCTGCAATACCCCCGTCTTACCGAGTACGACGCGACCGACGTGACGCCGATCCCGGGCCTCGCCGACTCGTGGTCGCCGTCGAGCGACGGGCTCACGTACACGTATCGCTTGCGCGGCGGGCTGAACTGGTCGGACGGTACGCCGCTCACGTCGGCAGACGTCGTCGCTTCGATCAACGGCGCGCGCACGGGACACTGGCCGGGCACGGGCGACCTTTCCGGTCTCAGCGCGCGCGCCGCCGGCCCGCTCACTGTCGTCGTGCACGCCTCGACATTGAACCAACAGCTTCCGTCGCTTCCGGTGCACGTCGTGCCGAAGGGCGACACCAGCAAGCTCTCGATCGGTTCCGGGCCGTTCGTCGTGTGGCAACGCAAGCCCGGGTTCGTGCGAATGGTCGCCAACGACCGGTACTACGGAGGCCGGCCGTTCCTCGACGCGGTCGAGTTCCACGTGTACCCGAACGGTGACGCCCTCGCGGCGGCTATCCAACGCGGCGACGTCGACGCTGTCTCGGGCGTGCCGTCGAACCAATTCGACAAGCTCAACAGCAACGAGAACGTCACGACCGTCGTCGGGAACAACGGCGACTACTACGCCCTTGCGCTCGACACCCGGGCCGCGCCGCTCTCCGACGTCCGCGTGCGTCAAGCGCTCGGATTCTTCGTCGATCGTGCCCTGCTCGTGCAGCGCTACAACAACGGCGTCGGTCGCGCCGCCGTGACGCCCACCCTCGCCCGTTCCACCACATGGGACTTCAGCCTCAAGGTGCGCGAGCAAGTGGAGCAACAGATCGACAACGACGCCGGTAAAGCGCGCGGCTTGCTGCGCGCGTCGGGCGCTGACCGAATCGATCTGGCGATCGGTGTGGCGCCGAACGACGCTGCCGGTACGCGCATCGTGGCCACACTCGCCGACGTGATGCGTGGGACTCCGGTGCACGTCGCAGCGGCGGGCGCGGGTGGCACGTCGAAGGTCAATGCCCAATTGGTGCTGCGGGTACCGGGCGACGATCCCGACGCAGTCCTGCGGTCCTTCACGTGCGCGGCCAACCAGTCTTGGTGGTGCGACCCGGCCTACCAGCGGATGTACGCGGCCGAGTCAACCAGCCTCGATCCCGCGTTTCGCGTCGCGACCGTGCGCGATATGAAGCGCTTGCTGATCGCGCAGTCGCCCGAAGTGCCGCTCTTCCACACCGACCGGCTCGAGGCGTACCGAAGCGACCGGTGGAAGAACGTCGTGCGCCAACCTTTGGACACCGGCGCCGCGTTCTTCACGCTGAGCGCGCCGACATTCGTGCTGATCCAGCAAGCGTCGCAGCTCGGCACGAACAAGGTGAGTGCCCAGGCGACACTGCTGGCAGCCCTCGCCGTCGCCGCCATCGCCGTCGCGGCACTGGTCGCATACTTCATCGTTCGCGCACGCGGCTCATTGCGCCGCACCGCGCCGACCTGACGCCGGACTCAGCTCTTTCGGTACACCGTTACGTGCGACACCGACGCGCTGCTGAACGGTTCTCGATTCCAGCCGGCGTAGCGGGCCTCGCGCTCGAAGCCTGTGAGGCGCGCCATGAGATCCAGCTCGCTCGGCCACGCGTAACGCAGCGCCACCGGGAACATTTCGAGCTTGCCGTCGCGGATGATGATGTGCTGTGACCGCACAACCTGGGCCGCGGCGTCGTGGAGGCTGGCGTCGATGCGTACGTCGTCGACGTCGAGTTGGGTCGTCGTCGTCGATTGGCCACGGTCGAAGCGGGCGAGATCCGGCACGAAGCACTCGAGCACGAAGCGCCCACCCGGTTCGAGGTGGGTGGCGACGCGCTCGAAGCAAAGCACCTGCGCGTCTTGGTCGAAGAGCGCGAAGAACGTGTTGAACACCACGTACACGAGCGCGTACCGGTCGTCGAGTGCGAACGAGGAGAAGTCGCCGATCGTCACGTCGATGCCGTTGCCACCCGGCTTGGCTCGCATCTGGTCGACCATCCGCTGCGACGCATCGATGCCGTCGACCTTCACACCGCGCGCGGCGAGCGGAAGCGCGACGCGGCCGGTACCGATCCCGAGTTCCAGCACTCGTCCGGCTCCGGCCAGATCGGCGAGGAACGCGACGCCGTCGGCCGGGTTGAGCCGGGCGTGATACTCGTCGTAGACGCCGGCTATGCGGTCGCCGTACGTTTCCTTCGCGTAGCGGTCCATTACGAAACGGTGGCAGTGTTCGCACAACGAGTCGAACGATTTTCTTCGGGGGTCATGTGAAGGTCGACGCAGCACTCGTGACGACAGCGCTCGCCGGCGTGCCCGCGCAGGCGCGCGAGTTCGAGGACGCCGGATACGACGGGCTGTACACCTTCGAGGGCCCCCACGACCCGTTCTTTCCGCTGCTTCTTGCCGGCGAGCACACCCAACGCATCGAACTGACCACCGCCATTGCGATCGCGTTCGCCCGCAACCCGATGACCCTTGCCAACATTGGCTACGACCTGCAGGTCGCGTCGAAGGGCCGCTTCAACCTCGGGCTCGGTACACAGATCAAGCCGCACATCGAGAAGCGCTTCTCGATGCCCTGGTCGAAGCCTGCCGCCCGTATGCGCGAGATGGTGCTTGCGATCCGAGCGATTTGGGCGACGTGGCAGCACGGCACGCCCCTCGACTTCCGCGGCGAGTTCTACCGCCACACCTTGATGACCCCGTTCTTCAATCCCGGTCCAAACCCGTACGAGCCCCCGCGCATCTTTCTCGCGGGTGTCGGGCCGCTGATGACCGAAGTCGCGGGAGAAGTGGCCGACGGCTTCATGATCCACCCGTTCGCCACCGAAAAGTCGATCCGTTCCATCACGCTGCCCGCACTCGAACGCGGGGCCGGCCGGGCGGGACGCACCCTCGCCGACATCGAAATCGCGTTCCCGTTGATGATCGCGGTGGGCGAAACGGAAGCGGAGTTCGAGCGCGCGCTCACCGGGATCCGATCTCAGCTCGCGTTCTACGGCTCGACGCCCGCATACAAGGTGGTGCTCGACGAGCACGGTTGGGGTGACGTGCAACCCGAACTGAACCGGCTCTCGAAGCAGGGACAGTGGCCACAGATGGCCGAACTCATCACCGACGAGATGGTCGACGCGTTCGTCGTGCAAGGCACGCCCGACGACATCGCGACGAAGGTGCTCGCGCGCTACGGCGATGTGGTGCAGCGCGTCAGCTTCAACGCGCCCTACCAGGTCGAGCCTGACCGTTGGGCGCGAGCGCTCGCCGGCTTCCGCTAGCCATCCCGCCGCCAGGTTGTTGCACTTGTAGTCCCATTCGGGAGCAGAAGTGCCACAACCCGGCGGGGTTAGGCCGTCGTCACCCGCGCGCGAGGCGTTCGTCGAGGAGGCGGTTCAGGAGCTGCGGGTTGCCCTGGCCCTTGAGCGCCTTCATGCACTCGCCCATCAAGAACCCGCGCTTCTTCTTCTTCACCTTGTCGTCGCCGCTCCGCCACTCCTCGACCGCGTCGGCGTTCTGCGCGAGCACATCGTCAACCGCCGCGCCGAGCGCGCCTTCGTCGCTGACCTGCGCGAGGCCCCGCTCCGAAACAATGGCCTTGGGCCACTTCTCCTCGCGCAGCGACTCGGCGAGCACGTCGCGCGCCTGATTGCGCGAGATCGTGCCGTCGCCGACGAGGCGTACCAGCTCAGCGAGCATCTCCGGCGCCAGTAGCGCCGGTGACAAACCGGTTTCGTTGACGTACGACAACACGTCGTTCGTCGCCCAGTTCACGACATCTTTCGGCGTGCCACCACCGTCGAGCGCAACGACGGCGGTTTCGGCGTACTCGGCGAGCCCCGGCGTACTCAACAACACGCCCGCTTCGTGATCGTTGATGCCCCATTCGTCAATGAGCCGAGTGCGCTGGGCGGCGGGAAGCTCCGGCATCGACGCGCGGACGTGCGCGCGCAGCTCGGCGCTGGGCGCGATAGGCACGAGGTCGGGTTCGGGGAAGTAGCGGTAGTCGTCGGGTTCTTCCTTGGAGCGACCGGGGCGCGTGCAGCCCGCTTCCTCGTCCCAGTGACGCGTCTCCTGCTTCACCCGCTCGCCGCGTTCGAGCATTTCGATCTGACGGTCGTGCTCGTAATCGATCGCGCGGGCCAACGAACGCAAGGAGTTCACATTCTTGATCTCGGCCCGCGTGCCGAACTCGTCGCCGTAGTGACGTACCGAGATGTTGGCGTCGACCCGTAGCGAACCCTCTTCCATCTTCACGTCGGACACGCCGATCGCCAGCAAGGTCGCGCGCAGCTCTTCGACGTAGCGACGCGCCTGCTCGGACGAACGCATATCGGGTTCGCTGACGATCTCCATCAGCGGCACCCCGGCGCGGTTGTAGTCGACCAACGAATGCGACGCATCATGGATGCGACCACCACCGCCGAGGTGCACCGACTTGCCGGTGTCTTCTTCAAGGTGGGCGCGCGTGATGCCGACCCGTACGCCGTCGACGTCGAGCCAGCCGGCGAGGCAGATCGGCTCGTCGTACTGCGTTGTCTGGAAGTCTTTCGGCATGTCGGGATAGAAGTAGTTCTTGCGGTGGAAGATCGACCGTTCCGGCACGTCGAAGTGAAACGCCTCGCCCACCCGCAACGCGAACTCCACGACGCGCTCGTTCAACACCGGCAGCGAACCGGGCAGGCCGAGACACACCGGGCAGATGTTGGTGTTCGGTTCCGCGCCGAACAGGTTCGGGCACGCGCAGAACAACTTCGTGACGGTCGCGAGCTCTACGTGCACCTCGAGGCCGACCACGGTTTCCCACTGGTCGGTGCGGCTGGCGTCGGCGGTGTCGGTGGTGTCGGTCACGACGCACTCCCCTTTGCCGCTTCGATCGCGGCGGCGACCCGGAACATGGTCGCTTCCTGCAGTGCCGGCGCGAGCACTTGCACTCCAATCGGGAGCCCGGCCGCGTCGGCGCCGAACGGCACCGACATCGCGGGATCGCCCGACAGGTTCGACGGCACGGTGCACACGTCACTCAAATACATTGCGAGCGGGTCCGCCGTGCGCGCGCCCAGCTCGAACGCGACGGTCGGTGACGTCGCGCCGAGCAGCACGTCGAAGCGTTCGTATGCGCGCTCGAAGTCGCGGATGATCAATGTGCGGACACGTTGGGCGGTGCCGTAATACGCGTCGTAGTAACCGGTCGACAACGCGTACGTGCCGAGCATGATCCGGCGTTTCACCTCGGCGCCGAACCCGCAGTCGCGCGTCGCCGCGTTCATCTGCTCGACCGTTTCTCCGTCGACCCGCAAGCCGTAGCGCACGCCGTCGTAACGAGCGAGGTTCGACGACGCCTCCGCCGGCGCGATCAGGTAGTAGGCCGACAGGCCGTACTCGGCCGACGGCACCGATACGTGTTCCACCGACGCGCCGGCCGATTCGAGCGCAAGCCCCGCGGCTTCCACCGCGGCGCGCACTTCGGGGGCGATGCCTTCAGCCAGTGTGATCTCGTCGACGATGCCGACCCGCAGCCCCTCGACGCCTCGATCCAGCACCGCAAGCGGCGACTCGATGGCCGACGGCACGGAACCGATCGACGTCGAGTCGAGTGGGTCATGACCCCAGATCACTTCGAGCGCGAGCGCGGCATCGGCCACGGTCGTGGCGAACGGCCCGATCTGATCGAGCGACGATGCGAACGCGATCAAGCCGTAGCGCGACACCGCCCCGTAGGTGGGCTTGACGCCCACGACACCGCACAACGCCGCCGGTTGGCGGATCGAGCCGCCGGTGTCGGAGCCGAGACTCAACGCGGCGAAGTCGGCCGCCACTGCTGCCGCGCTGCCGCCACTCGACCCACCCGGCACCCGCGACGGATCGTGCGGGTTGCGGGTAGGACCGAACGCGGAGTTCTCAGTGGACGAACCCATCGCGAATTCGTCGAGGTTCGTTTTGCCGACGAACACTGCGCCCGCGTCGCGCAAGCGCGTCACAACCGTTGCGTCGTACGGCGGCTTCCAGCCGTCGAGAATCTTCGATGAGCACGTAGTGGGCAGGCCACGCGTGCACATGTTGTCTTTCAGGGCGACCGGTACTCCCGCGAGCGGACCGGGATCTTCGCCGCGCGCAACCGCGGCATCGATCTGCGCGGCCGCGGCGCGCGCGTCGTCGGCCATCACGAGGTTGAACGCGTGCAGCTCGCCCTCGCGCGCGTCGATGCGGGAAAGGTGTTCCTCTACGACCTCGACCGCGCTCCGCTCGCCGGACCGCACCGCGGCGGCAAGCTCGGTCGCGTTCACGGTTCTTCTCCCAGAATGCGGGGCACCAAGAACCGGCCGTCTTCGACCGCCGGCGCCTGCGACAACACTTCGTCGCGATCGAGGCACGGCTTCGGCACGTCGGCGCGCAACACGTTCACGAGCGGTACCGGGTGCGCGGTGGGCGGCACACCGGCGGTGTCGAGCGCCGACACCCGCGCCGCGTTGTCGAGGATCACGCCGAGTTCACGGGTGAGCGAGTCGGCTTCGTCGTCGGTGAGCGCGAGCCGCGCCAGACGCGCGACGTGCGTTACTTCCGCGCGCGTGATCCGCGCGCCAGGTTCACTCATACCCCGGATGTTAGGAGTACGGGTCGTTGGCGCTCAGCGGGTTCTTCCACCAGTCGTCGGATGCCGGTTCCCACTCGGGGTCGGGGTAGATGCAGTCGACCGGGCACGCGGGAAGGCACTTGTCGCAGCCGCTGCACAACTCCGGGATGATGATCACGTCGATGCCGTGGTTGAAGATGGCCCCGAACTGCGTCGGGCAGTGCCGCAGGCACGCGTCGCAGTTGATGCACTCCGACATCTCGATCCGTACGGGCGCGTTCTTCCATTTCGGGTTCCGCTCGTGCGCTTCGATGCGCTCGCCTCGGGTACCGGCCGCCACGCTCGAAAGCGTAGAGGCTGGCGTCTGGCTACATTCCCCCTACGCCGTTCACAGATTCGCACTGATTTACTGACTGTTGCGTACCAGGAGGCTCCGAGTGACCGAGAAGCACGCCTTCCTCAGCGACGAGTGGTTCGCCGAGGTCGAAAGGCTCGTCAGCGAGCACGGCAACGACGCGGCCCCGGCGCACGCGAACGTGCTCGTGAACCTCACGATCACGGAGACGCCCTTCGGCGACGAGCGCCAGCTGCACATGGGCGCCAAGGAAGGCCAAGGTGCGTTCGCAAAGGGCCACGCCGACGGCGCCGACGTGACGCTTACGACCGATTACGGCACCGCCAAAGAGGTGTTCGTGTCGGGCAACCCTCAGGCGGGGATGCAGGCGTTCATGTCGGGCAAGGTGAAGGTGCAGGGCGACATGACCAAGCTCATGGCGGCCCAAGCCGGTGGCGGCGGTGGCGACCAGGCGCTCCAGCAAGCCATCCAGGAAATGACCGAGTAGTTCGGGCCGCGCTAACTGTTGACGCGTTCCGCGTCTCCCAGAACGACCTTCAAGAGGAGGTCGCTCCAGTCGGTGCGGAACTTGTCGGGTAGCCGCCACTCTTCGGGGGGACCGGCCTTCACCCGCCGCCCGTAGCCATTGCCCGGCCGCGCGAATTGCGGCCTGGTCGTTCCGCCGTGCGGCAACCGGCGCGTCATCGCGCACCACCTCGCTGCTGCCCGCCCCTGCTCATGTAAAGCTCCTCGACCTGCGACGGTCGTCGCTTGATGCCCACTTGGCGTGCTGGTTTCGCCCATTTGCGGCTACTCAGCGCGCGAAATCATCATGAGGTCGGCAAAACGGGCTGACAAGGGGACACGGAGTGGCATGCGCCACGTTGCGCGCCAACCCGCAACGGCTGAGGACGATACGCGGCTTTTGGGGCCTCGCTAGGCGGAGGGGGCGAGGTCGCCGGCCGCGGCCGCGAGTTCGGCGACGCTCCAGCGGTCGCCCTTGTCGATGCGTTGCGCTGCGGTCCACGACTGGACCCGCTGCACCACGCCACCTTGCACGATGAAGGTCTCGCCGGTGAACGGGCAGCCGGCGCTCGCGAGGTAGGCGACGAACGGCGACACGTTCGCGGGGTCCCACACGTCGAAGCCTTCTTCGGGCGGCTTCACGACGTCGCCGAGACCGGGCGTCGCCTCGGTGAGGCGGGTGCGCGCGCCGGGGCAGATCGCGTTACTGCGTACGCCGTAGCGGCTGAGTTCCTTCGCGCTGATCTGAGAGAAGGTCGCGATCCCCGACTTCGCGGCGCCGTAGTTGGCTTGCCCCGGGTTGGCGAATATCCCCGAGGTCGACGATGTGTGCACGATCGACGCCGATACGTCGTGGCCGGCCTTTGTCTGCTCGCGCCAGTAGGCGGCGGCGAAGTGCGTCGGCGCGAAGTGCCCTTTGAGGTGCACCGCGATCACCGCGTCCCACTCCTGCTCGGTCATGTTGACGACAACCCGATCGCGCAAGATGCCGGCGTTGTTCACGAGCACGTGAAGGTCGCCGAACGTGTCGACGGCTTGGCGCACGAGCTGTTCGGCACCGGCCCAATCGGCGACGTTCGAACCGTTCACAACGGCCTCACCGCCGAGCGCCTCGATCTCTTTCACAACCTCCATCGCGGGCGAGGGATCGCCGCCGTCACCGTGCATGTCGCCACCGAGGTCGTTCACCACGACCTTCGCGCCTTCCTGCGCGAAGAGCAGCGCGTGCTCGCGGCCGAGACCGCGGCCGGCGCCGGTGATGATCGCGACGCGACCGTCGAGTGCACCCATGTCTGACTCCCCCGTTTATAGGAACAGCGTGATCGTGCTGCCGCGCTTGATCTTTACGCCCGGCTGGGGGTCCTGTCGCTTCACGTCGCGGCCCGGCTTGTAGTGCATCGGGTTCACGGCGAAGCCGAGGTTGCCCAGGCGGGTCGAGGCTTCCTCGACAGTGAGGCCGGTGACGTCGGGGACCTTCACGAGGTCTTGACCCTTGCTGACGAAGACCTTGACTGCCGACCCGAAGTCGGCCTTCTGCAGCGCCGGCGGATCCGTGCGAATGACCTCGTCCTTGGGCACCGTGTCGCTGAACTCTTTCACCTGCTGTACCTGGAACTTCGCCGCGACGAGTTGGTCGCGAGCGGCGTTGAAGGCCAAGCCGTGCACGTCGGGAACCGGGACGGGCGGCGGTCCGTTGCTGACCGTCAGCGTCACTTTCGACTCCGCCGGCACCGTGGCGTGCGCGGCGGGCAACTGCGAGATCACCGCACCCTTCGGCACTGTGGCGTTGTACTGCAACTTCACCGGTTGCACCAGGAAACCGGCCTGGGTCAGCGTTTTCGCGGCCGCGAATGCCGACGTCCCCACGACACCGGGCATGCTCACCGGCGCCGGACCCGTCGACACGGTGAGCGCAACGGTGCCGCCACCGTGCAACCAACCGCCGGCCGCCGGTTGCTGGTCGATCACGGTGCCCGCGGGATCTTCAGACGACCGCTGCGCGATCACCTTCGTACTGATGCCCGCGGTCTTCGCCACCGCGAACGCGGATGCTTCGCTCCGCCCGACGAGCCCCGGCACCGGTACCGGTTTGCCACCGACGTGGCCGAGCGCGACCGCGACCAGCGCGAGCACGAGCGCGATCGCAAGACCGACGAAGAACGGCACCAACCGGCGCGGGTCACTTTCCTTGGGCCGGCGCGGACCGCGCGGCGGTGGCGCGGGCGCGGGCGCGACCTGCGTCTTGTCGGACGCGTCCTGGTCGAACAGCAGCGCACTCGGACGCGTCTGCGCGGTGGTGGGGTGCGGGTCCGCGTGATCCTGCATGCCCGCGAGCACGAGCGGCGCGGGGCGCGGGAGCGCCTCGGCGACGTCGGCGAGGGCTGCCCCCATGGTGATCGCGTCGGGATAACGCTCTTCGGGTTCGATCTGTCCGGCCCGTTCGATGATCGGCGCGAGCGGGCCGAGCTCGGGCGGCGCCATCAACGCGCGCTGGGTGCGCGCCGCGAGGGTGCCGATCGCGGTATCCGCGGCAAAGGGTACGCGGCCGGTTATGGCTTCCACCGTTACCAGCGCGAGGGAGTAGAGGTCTGAGCGCGGGTCGAGTTGCACACCCATCGCCTGCTCGGGCGACGCATAACGCGCCGTGCCGAACATCGCCCCTGCGGGTTCGGTCCAACTTGCTTCGGCGAGCGCCCGCGCGAGCCCGAAGTCGGCGACTCGCACGACACCGTGCTCGTCGAACAAGAGGTTTGCGGGCTTGATGTCGCGGTGCACGATGCCGCGCGCGTGCGCATACTCGAGCGCCGACGCGACATCGCGCCCGACGCGCGTCGCTTGCGACGGTGTGAGGCGCTGCCCGGCGTCGAGCATTGCGCGCAGGCTGCCGCCCTCGAGCAGTTCGAGCACCAGGAACGGCACTTCGTCTTCGCCCCAGTCGTAGACCGTGACGATGTGGGGGTGATTGAGCGAGGCCGCGAGTTGCGCCTCCGACCGGAACCGGCGCAGGAACGCGCTGTCGTCGGCGAGGGCCGCATGCAGCACTTTGAGCGCGACCCGCCGGTTCAACCGCGAGTCTTGCGCGACGTATACCCGGCCGCTCGCACCCGTTCCAATGGGGGCGTGCAACCGGTAACGATCGGCGAGAACGCGGCCGGCGAGGTCGGCGACACCACTTCCGGCCATCGCACAAACGGTACCGGCCGAAGCGCCCGAACTGCCGTATGGGCTCGATTGCAGGCCGAACGGGGCGGAGCCGATACCTTCGCCGGTCATGGCAACCACGCCCCGCCGCCCGAATCTCGGACGCGTCGCGATTGTCGCCGCCGGTCTGCTCATCGCGGGCAACTTGTTGTGGTTCGCCGGAGTGTCGCACAGCGACTCGACGCCGCAACTGCCGACGCAGCTGAAGCAATTGTTCCCTGCCAGCCAGCAGGTGATCCGCCCGCAAGACACGGTCGGAGCGCAGCTCGACGGTGGGTTACAGGGCGTGCTCTACATCAACGGAGGCCAGGTACCGGCCGACCAGGTGAACGGCGACCCCGGGCTCGGTCTCATCACGTTCCGTCCGGGTTGTGGCGGTACCAACGTCTCGCGCGCCGACTGCGAATACACGGAGTTCCAGCCCGGAACGATGAACCTCCGCGTCGACTACTGGCCGCAGACCGAGACCATCCAAACCGCGAAGCAGCGCGCGCAATACGGCACGTTCTCCTGGCAGATCAAAGTCGGATAGTTCAGAGCGTCAGTTCGAAGCGCGTCACTTCGAAGCTTCGTCTTCGGTCGGGCCGTTTTCCAACAACGCGTCGAACGCGTCGTCGTCGAGGATCGTCACGCCGAGTTGCTCCGCTTTCGCGAGCTTCGATCCCGGACTTTCGCCGGCCACGACATAGCTCGTCTTTTTCGACACGCTGCTCGTGACCTTGCCGCCGCGCGCCTCGATCTCCGCCGTCGCCTCATCACGGGTGTGGCGCTCGAGCGATCCGGTGAGCACGAACGTTCGCCCGGCGAGCGTCGTGTCTCGAGGTTCGGCGCTCGGTTCCGGCCCTTCGAGGTTGACGCCGGCATCGCGCAGCTTGTCGATCACCGCGAGGTTCGCGTCGAGCGCGAAGAAACGCTGCACACTTTGCGCGATCGTCGGGCCGACACCTTCGACCGCGACCAACTCCTCGTCGGACGAGGCCGCGATGCGGTCGAGGTGACCGAGCGCGCGCGCCAGCGCTTGCGCCGCCGTGGGTCCGACATGGTTGATGCTCAGACCGACCAAGAGCCGCCATAGCTCCCGTTGTTTCGATCCTTCGATCGCGTCGAGCAGCAGCTGCGCCGACTTCGCGCCGATGCGTTCGAGGCCGACGAGCTTCTCGAAGTGCAACGTATAGATGTCGGCGATGTCGAGGAGCATCCCGGCGTCGACGAATTGCCGCACGCGCTCTTCGCCCAGGCCCTCGATGTCCATTGCGCCACGACCCGCAAAATGCACGATCCGCTGCACCCGCTGCGCCGGGCAATCGGCATTGATGCAATGGTGGTTCGCTTCCCCTTCGACCCGCACGAGCGGCTGGTCGCACACGGGGCAGCGCGCCGGGAACTTCCACTTCTTCGCGCCCTTCGGCCGCTTCGCGAGCACCGGCCCTACGACCTCGGGGATCACGTCTCCGGCGCGTCGCACGATCACGGTGTCGCCGCGGCGGACGTCCTTGCGGGCCACGTCGTCTTCGTTGTGCAGTGTTGCGAGGCTTACGTTCGCGCCGCCGACGAACACCGGTTCGAGCATCGCGAACGGTGTGGCGCGACCGGTGCGGCCGATGCTCACCATGATGTCGTTGAGCCGTGTCGTCTTCTCTTCGGGCGGAAACTTGTAGGCGATAGCCCAGCGCGGTGCGCGGCTGGTGAAGCCCATCTCCTCGCGTTGGCCGAGGTCGTCGACCTTGATGACCACGCCATCGATCTCGTAGCCGAGCGAATGCCGCTGCGCCTCCATACGCGCCACGAACTCGTACACACCGTCGAGCGAATCGAACGCGCTGATCTCGGGATTCACGGGCAGACCCAGTTCGCGCAACCAAGCCAGCGTCTCCTGGTGCGTACGCAACCGAGGTCCACCTTCGATTGCGCCGAGCTGATAACAGAACACCGACAGATCGCGCGACGCGGTGATCGACACGTCTTTCACGCGGAGGCTGCCGGCCGCCGCGTTGCGGGCGTTCACGAACAGCCGAGCACCCACCTCACCCTGGCGGCGGTTCAGTTCGTTGAAGGCGGCAAGCGGCATGTAGATCTCACCGCGCACCTCCAACACTTTCGGCACACGCGATCCCTTGAGTTGCTGCGGGATGTCGCCAATCGTGCGGATGTTCTCGGTGACGTTCTCACCGGTGACGCCGTCGCCGCGGGTCGCCGCGCACACCAGCGCGCCATTCTCGTACTGCAACGAGATTGCGAGACCGTCCATCTTCGGTTCGGCCACGAACGTGATCTCGCCGGGCACGATCTTCTGCACGCGTTCGGCCCACGCCACGAGTTCCTCATGTGAGAACGCGTTGTCGAGCGACAGCATCGGCACGCGGTGGCGTACCGGAGCAAACGTCGACGACACCTGACCACCGGGCCGCTGCGTCGGGGATTCGGGCACGACGAGCGACGGATGTTCCGCCTCCAAAGCTCGGAGTTCGCGCACCAACGCGTCGAAGTCGGCGTCGGCGATCTCAGGTTCGTCCTCAACGAAGTACCGCTCGTTGTGGTACTCGACCTCAGTGCGAAGCTGCTTCGCTCGCTCTCTCGCGAGTTTTGGCGCGGTTTTGGACGCGGGCTTGGACGCAGCCATACCGTCGAATCTACCCAGAGGGTGAGACTTCTTACGCGCCGACGGTGAGGCGCGTGGCGGCGGCCTGATCGTGCACGCGTGCACCGATCTCGCGCGCCAGGAGCATCGCGTGCTCCGCCTGCGACGGGCCGTGTCCGGCCAGCCCGCACGTAGGAGTGGAGAGCGCTTGGTTGCGCAACCGCACGGGGTCGCACCCGCGGCGGGTGAGCTCGCACCAGGCGTCCACGAGCGCCTTCCACAGCGGCGACGCGCTTTCCCCGACGGGGCGGTCGGTGGGCACCGTGCCCCATGCGATCCAACCGTCGCCTTCGAGGAATCGGGAAAGCGTGAACGCGTCGTCGAGTTCGAGTGCGGCAACGTCGAGCGCGAGGACATCGGGGCCGGCGTCGAGTGCGAGGCGCAGGTCGCCCGGCCCGCACACGTGCACGCCGGTGACGCCCGCAGGCGCGGCCAGCGCGGCCGACAGCAAGTCGGTGGCGGTCTCGCGATCGAGCGGCGGGTCGTCGCGCCGCCACAACACGAGCGACGGCTCGTCGAAGAAGGTCATCACTTCGGAGTTGGGGAGGTGCCGGTTGACCTCGGCTTCCACGGCACGAGCCCACACGCGCGAACACTCCACCGCCCGCACGAACGCCCGCCCGTGCGCCATGCCGGCGCGCTCCAGCGCGATACCGAGTGTGAGGGGTCCGACGATCTGTACCTTCACGTAAACGGGAGGCCGAGGCTGCCCGGCCGCGACGTCGAGAAAGGCCAGCAAACCGCCGTGGCGATCGTGGTCGAACGTCGCTTCGATCGGGTCGTCGCTTCCGGAATCGAGTACCGAGAGCGATCCGTCGCCCGCCACCTCGACCTCCGGGATACCCGTGGCCCAGCGCGCGAGCATCGACTCGCGCGGGTTGCGCGCCGGGAGTTCGGGCGCGGCCGGCAGCTCGGGAAGACAGCGCAGGACGAGCGCGGCCGCCGCGTGTGCGTCGCGGTGCGGAAGGCTGCCAATCGCGGTCGCAGCTCCTGCGGCCAACAAGCTCAAAGGCATGAAGTTCGTAGTATACGAACGCCTTCGAGTTCTCTTTGAAGCGGAGCATGCGTGATCTGCGTTATCTGGACGTGGTGCGCGCGTGCGGCCTGGGTCGTGCTCCCGTTCACCGCGGGAGCGGCGATCGCCGACGCGCTCGGCGGGTGGTCGCGCGCACCGGCGGTCGTCGCGATGGTGCTGTTGTGGGCGGCGTGGCTCGCGGGACTGATCGCGTTGTTGGCGCCGAGGCCGTGGGGCTTCGCGATCCTGCGGGTCGTCGCGCCGAACGCCTTCGTGATCAGCGCAATCGCCGACGCGCCGGGCGGCACGCGCGTCGTGGCGGTCGTGTGCTCTCTGGTCGCGATGGTGTTCGCGCTCGGAGCTCCGATCGCGCGGGCATCGGCGAACTCGATCTCTTACGGCAACGAAGACCGCTTCCCGCTCTCGGTGCCCGTGCCGCTCGCGCTCGCGCCGTTGCCGATCGCGGTACTGGTGATCGCAGCCGGCGTGAGCGCAGGCCCGCTGCTCATCGCCGACGGCCGAGTCATCGCGGGCGTCATTGCGCTCGTCGCCGGCTTACCGGTCGCGGTGCTCGCCGCGAACTCGGTGCGAGCATTGTCGCGGCGATGGTTGGTCTTCGTTCCTGCCGGTCTGGTCGTGGTGGACCCGCTCACGTTGGCCGACCCGCTGTTGATGCCACGCGAAGACGTCGAGGCAATCGTCACGAGCGCAGTACCGGGCGCGCTCGACCTTCGGTTGGGCGCAGCTCGCGGGACCACGACCTTCGCGCTGCACGACCACGCCACGCTCGCGCGCCGTCGGGGTCGGGCGAACGCGGTGATGCTCCATGCGCGCGCCCTTCGCATCGCCGTCGTCGATCGTCGCACGATGGTCGAGGTCGCGCTCGGTCGCCGGCTACCAGTCGGTGAAGCGGGCAGTGCTCACACGGCGATGCCGCCGCCGAGGACGACATCACCGTCGTAGGCGACGACCGCCTGGCCCGGCGAGACCCGCGGCTGGGGTGTGGCGAAGAGGACGACATCGTCGACAATCGAGGCGGCAATGACGTCACCGTGCGCGCGGCACTGCACCAGCACGCGTGTCCCGCTTGCCGGAGGGCCGTTCACCCAGCTCGCGTCGCGAAGCGCGACGCGGTCGCGTAGCAGGTCTTCACGCCGCCCAAGTGTGACGGTTGCGAGCGGCGCGTTGATGTCGGTGACGTACGACCGTTCGCCGAGCGCAACACCGACGCCGCGCCGCTGGCCGACCGTGAACGACTCGATCCCGTCGTGCCGGCCGAGGACTCGACCGTCGGTCGCGACGATGTCGCCTGGCGTCCGTTCCGTGCGCGTGGAGAGGAACTGTTCGCGACCGCCGCGTGTGATGAAGCACACGTCCATGCTCTCCGGCTTCGCCGCGGTACGCAGTCCGAGTCGGGAGGCGTGTGTGCGTACGTCGGCCTTCGTCAGTTCGCCGACCGGAAGTAGGGCGCGCGCGAGCTCACTCCGGCCGAGCATGTAGAGAACATACGACTGGTCTTTCGCGACGTCGGCACCGCGAGCGAGGCGCGGGCCGTCGCCGGTGGCGACGATGCGCGCGTGGTGACCAGTCGCGACGGCGTCGTAACCGAGGAGTGCAGCGCGCTCGAGGACCCGGCCGAACTTCATGGTGCGGTTGCATTCGATGCACGGGTTCGGCGTACGGCCGTTGGCGTACGCATCGACGTAGGGCGCCACGACATGCTGCGTGAAGTCGTCGGTGAAGTTGAATACGTAGTGCGGAAGATCGAGTTGCGCAGCGACGCGGCGCGCGTCTTCGACGTCGGCAACGCTGCAACAACCAGAGTCGCTCTCGCCGCCCCACAACTTGAGCGTGACGCCGGTGACGTCGTGACCTTGCTCGGCAAGGAGCGCCGCCGCGACCGACGAATCGACGCCGCCGCTCATCATCACCAGGACACGAGTCATGACGCGAACTGGCCGGCCGGCTGAAGGCGAGCGACCGCGCGCGGAATGACGTCGAGTGCTCGGGCGACGTCCTCGGAAGTCGATGCCCAGCCGAGACTGAATCGGACCGACGCGAGCGCGCGGTCTCGCGGCATGCCCATTGCGAGCAGCACGTGCGAAGGGTCGATCGAACCCGACGAACACGCCGACCCCGAAGCTGCGTAGATGCCGCCCTGGTCGAGAGCGACGAGCAACGTTTCGGCTTCGGTACCGGGGAAGGCAGCATGCAGCACACCTGCGACGCGCCGAGCCGGGTCGCCGTTCACGGCCATGTTGTGAAGAGCGGCCTGCAAACCGGCTTCCAGCTGGTCTCGAAGCGCACCGATGCGCGCTACTTCTTCAGCGCGCCGCTCGTGGGTGAGGCGAAGCGCGGTCGCCAAACCGACGATGCCGGCAACGTTTTGCGTTCCCGCGCGCAGCGACCACTCGTGACCGCCACCCTCGACAAGCGGGACGAGTGTGGTGCCGTTGCGCACCACCAGCGCGCCGACGCCCTTCGGACCGCCGAACTTGTGGCCCGAGATCGCGACCAAGTCCGCGTCGCGCGCCGCGATGCCGACGTCGAGCCACTGCGGCGCCTGGACGGCGTCGGTATGGAGGACAGCACGGGGCGCGCGTTCGCGCACGAGCGCGGCCACGGCATCGAGTGGCTGCATCACGCCGGTTTCGTTGTTCACGAGCATCACCGAAACAACCGCCGTGCGCGAGTCGAGCGCCGAAGCGAGCGCATCGAGATCGACGATGCCATCGGCCGTGGCCGGCACGTGCGCGACCCGGAAACCCTCGTGCGCCAGACGGGCGGCGGCGCCGAGCACCGCCTTGTGCTCGATGCCCGTCGTAACGATGCCGTCAGCGTCGCCTCGCTCGCGGGCGGCCCACGCAGCACCCTTCAGGGCGAGGTTGTCGCCTTCGCTGCCACCGCCCGTGAACACGACTTCGCGAGTAGTCGCCCGGAGGTGGGTGGCAACCGTCTCGCGCGCCTCTTCGAGGGCCGTCTTCGCGGCTCGGGATGGCGCGTGGGAGCCCGATGGGTTCGCGTAGGTCGCGGCGAGAAACGGAAGCATCCGCTCGACCGCTTCCGGCCGCATCGGCGTCGACGCGGCGTGGTCGAGGTACGTCACCCCGCAATCGTACCGACGCCCGAACTGGTTTTGATCTCAGAAAACCCCCGGAAACGGTCGGCATCTGCGATCAAAACGAGTCGGGCGCCCCGGAGGGACCACGAGCGGGTTTCACTGTCACACCCCTTGTGCATACTCAAAACATGAGCGGGACGGGGCAACCGAGCACGGCAACGAAGGGCACCGGCCAGTTACGTCTGCTGGAAGGCGACAAGCGCCGGCCGGAGTGGGACCTCGACGACCAAACCCGGCAAATCGGGCTGCAAGGCATCGCGGCGGTACGCGAAACGCTCCGGCGTGCCCACCCGCCCGAACCGATCCGCAAAGCCAGCTAAAAACCGCGTTCTCGGGCCGCTGAATGCCCGCCGGGGGAAGCCACGGGACCGAGAAATCCCAGCGGTCTGGCCCCCGGAATTCAGCCTTCGGCGAGGGTGGATAGCAGGCGTTGGGCAGCGGCGGCGGGAGAGATTTTTCCGGCTTCGACGTCGCGCTCGAGGGGTGCGATGAGCGCCGCGACGCCACGGTCGCGCCGGAGTCGCTCGAGCAGCGTCTCCGTCACCTCGGACCACATCCAGTCGCGAGCTTGGCCGGCGCGACGCCGGTCCCGTTCGCCGCTCGCGAGCACCAGCTGTTGGTGCTCCTCGATCGCGTCCCACACGCCATCGACGCCGAGACCGGTGAGGGCCGAAGCCAGGAGCACCCGGGGTGTCCACCCTCCTTGCGCCCGCATCAGGTGCAAAGCGTTGGCGTAGTCGGCGGCGGTGTGGCGTGCCGCGGCCTCGAAATCACCGTCGGCTTTGTTCACCACCACGAGGTCGGCCAGCTCGACGATGCCGCGCTTCACGCCTTGCAGTTCGTCGCCGGCACCGGGAGCGAGCAGCAACACGAAGATGTCGACCATCGCCGCGACGGCGACCTCCGACTGGCCGACGCCAACGGTCTCGACGAACACGACGTCGAATCCGGCCGCTTCGCACAGCAGCATCGCTTCGCGGGTGCGACGGGCGACGCCGCCGAGTGTCCCGCCCGTGGGCGACGGCCGGATGAACGCGTCAGGTCGGCGGGACAGCATCTCCATGCGGGTCTTGTCGCCAAGGATCGACCCACCGGTGCGGGTGCTCGACGGATCGACCGCGAGCACGGCGACGCGATGGCCCGCGTCGCCTACGTGCACGCCGAGCGCCTCGATGAACGTCGACTTTCCCGCGCCGGGTGCGCCACTGATACCCGCCCGTACCGCGCCGCCGGTGAACGGCAAGAGCGCCTCGACCAATTCGGCCGCCTGCGCGCGGTGGTCTTCGCGCGTCGATTCAACGAGTGTGATCGCCCGCGCTAGGGCTCGTCGGTCACCGGAACGCACCGCGCCGGCGAGCGCGTCCACGTCGATCGCAGGGGCATCGGCCATCGCGGCCAAGCGTAGGTGTCAGGCCCGGCTGTTCTGGCGCTTCCGAATGAGCGTCAGGATCTCCGACGCGGCGTTCGGGATGTTGCTCCCCGGTCCGAACACCGCGCTCACGCCCTCCTGTTCGAGGAAGGGATAGTCGGCAACGGGTACGACGCCGCCGACGACAACGAGGATGTCGCCGTCGCCCTGGCGCTTGAGTTCGCGCACGAGTTCCGGCACGAGCGTTCGGTGACCAGCCGCCTGGGTCGACACGCCTAGGACGTGCACGTCGTTCTCGATCGCGTCGCGCGCGGCTTCTTCCGGCGTTTGGAAGAGCGGGCCGATGTCGACGTCGAAACCGAGATCTGCGAACGCGGTAGCGATCACCTTCGCGCCGCGGTCGTGGCCGTCTTGGCCGAGCTTCGCGACCAGGATGCGCGGCCGCCGGCCCTCCGCTTCGGCAAAGTCGCCGACCTCGTGCTGGATGCGCGCGAACTCTTCGTCGCCGGCGTACGCGCCCGCGTACACACCGGAGATCGAGCGCACAACCGCGCGGTGGCGTGAGAACACCTTTTCCATCGCGTCGGAAATCTCGCCGACCGTCGCACGGGCGCGCACAGCCTCGATCGACAAGGCGAGCAGGTTCGCGTCACCCGCGGCGCCCTTGGTGATGGCTTCGAGCGCCGCCGTTACGCGCGATTGGTCGCGCGTCTCGCGCAAGTGCTGGAGCCGGACGATTTGTTGGCGTCGGACCTCAGTGTTGTCGATCTCTCGCATTTCCACCGGCGGTTCGTTCTCGAGCCGGTATTTGTTGACGCCGACGATCGTCTCTTCGCCCCGGTCGATCGCGGCCTGACGCCGCGCCGCGCTTTCTTCGATGCGCAGCTTCGGCATGCCGTTGTCGACGGCCTTCGTCATGCCACCGAGGGCCTCGACTTCTTCGATCAGTTCCCATGCCGCGTTGGCGAGGCTCGCCGTGAGCGACTCGACGTAGTAGGAGCCGGCGAGCGGATCCACCACGTGCGGTATGCCGGTTTCCTCGGCGAGGATCAGTTGGGTGTTGCGCGCAATGCGAGCCGAGTGTTCGGTCGGCAACGCGATCGCTTCGTCGAACGAATTCGTATGGAGGCTCTGCGTGCCACCGAGTACGGCGGCGAGTGCCTCGTATGCGGTGCGCACCACGTTGTTGTAGGGCTGTTGCTCAGTAAGCGAGACACCCGACGTTTGACAATGCGTCCGCAGCATCAACGAACCCGGGTTCTTCGGTTCGAACTGCGACACGATGCGTGACCACAGCAGGCGGGCCGCCCGCAGCTTCGCCACTTCCATGAAGAAGTTCATGCCAATCGCAAAGAAGAACGAGAGCCGACCCGCGAATTCATCGATGCTGAGCCCGCGTGATCGGGCCGCGCGCACGTACTCGAGGCCGTCGGCGAGTGTGAAGCCGAGTTCCTGCACCGCGGTCGCGCCCGCCTCTTGCATGTGGTAGCCGGAGATCGAAATCGAGTTGAAGCGCGGCATGTTGCGCGCCGTGTACTGGATGATGTCGGCGACGATCCGCATGCTTGGTTCGGGCGGATAGATGTAGGTGTTGCGGACCATGAATTCTTTGAGGATGTCGTTTTGGATCGTCCCCGCGAGCTGGTCCTGCTTCACCCCTTGTTCTTCGGCGGCAACGATGTAACCCGCGAGCACCGGCAGCACCGCGCCGTTCATCGTCATCGACACGCTCATCTTGTCGAGCGGAATGCCGTCGAAGAGGATCTTCATGTCTTCGATCGAGTCGATCGCGACGCCGGCTTTGCCGACAT
This sequence comes from Actinomycetes bacterium, assembly GCA_025463905.1. Lineage (GTDB taxonomy): Bacteria > Actinomycetota > Acidimicrobiia > IMCC26256 > PALSA-610 > JAODBJ01. The sequence continues at coordinate 361 of JAODBJ010000116.1, read as the reverse complement.
CACCGATCACCCGCTCGTGATCGCTGTCGTAGCCGCGGTGGGTCGCGAGGTCGAACGCCACCGACAATCCCATCTGCCCGGCCGCGAGGTTCGCCCGGTAAAAGGCGTTCGACTCCTCGGCAGTGGAGAACCCGGAGTACTGCCGGATCGTCCACGGCCGGTTCGCGTACATGGTGGCGCGGACACCGCGCGTGAACGGCGCAATGCCAGGCAGCGTGCCGACTGTCTCGAGGCGTTCGAGATCCGCGGCGGTGTAGAGCGGCTTCACCGGCAAACCTTCGGGAGTCGCCCACACGAGTGAGTCCGGGTCGCGTCCCTTCAGTTCGGACGCGGCCTGTTCGCGCCACTGTTCGAGGGTCGG
>JAODBJ010000183.1 GCA_025463905.1 Actinomycetes bacterium | reverse complement strand
GCGCGCCCGCGGTACCCGGCGCGGCGCCATCGGGACGCCGGCCATGATGAGCCGCCACGCCCACGCACGTTGCGGACGGAACGGTTCGAGCAGTTCGAGCATGCGTGCGTCATCGGCGCGCCGCTCGCCGCGTAGCGCCCACGCGACGTGCGACGGGAGATGCCAGTCGCCGACGGGCACGGCATCCGGGTCACCTTGCACCGCGTGCACGATGTGCGCAGTCGTCCACGGGCCGATGCCCGGCATGGCGCGTAAGCGGAGGTGGAGCGCCTCGCCGGGTTCGGCCGCGGCGCGGTCGAGCACCGCGATCTGCGCCGCGATACGCGCCAGGGTGACACCCCGCCGCCACTCGATTCCGAGCTCGTGCCGCGCATGATCGGAAAGCGCGGCCAACGCGTCGGGCGAGGGTGCGAGCCGCAGGCGGTACGGACCTGGAGCGGGCTCGCCGTACGCACGCACCAACGCCGACCAGGTGCGGCGACTCTCGATCGACGTGACCCGTTGCTCGAGCACCGTCGCGATCGCGACGTCGTACACCGCGCGGAGGCGCGCGAAGCGTAAGCCGGTGAAGCGGCGCGCCAGGCGGCCGAGCAGCGGATGCGTGGGTGCAAACACGGGCTTGCCGTCGCCGGCGCCGACGATCTCCGGCGCGTGGTGCAGCGCCCACGCAGCACCTGGCCCCCACGCCTCGAACTCGACCGCGCTGTCGCGCGGCATCGCCTCTATGCGCGTCGTCACCGCGCCCTGGGGCGTGTGCCACGCCCGCGTCCATACGTGGCCCGAGATGCGCGATGCCGGGTCGTAGGCGCCTCGCACCAACGGCCCGAACGTGAGGCCGACATCGAGCGCAGCAGCGCAGCGAACCGAGCGCGCCTGCTGGTTCAATGCCATCGTGCTGACGGTAGGGGCGTGCGTCGATAGGGGACAAATAATGTCCCCTATCGACGCACGCACTCAGTTGATCTTGCGGTCGCGGCCTTCCCAGAACGGCTCGCGCAGTTTGAACTTCTGCAGCTTGCCGGTGGCGGTGCGCGCGAGGGTGTCGCGGAACTCGATGCTCGTCGGGCATTTGAAGTGGGTGAGCCGGCCGCGACAGTGTTCGATGATCTCGGCCTCGGTCACCGCTGCGCCCGGCGCGACCACCACGAGCGCCACCACCGTTTCGCCCCACTTCTCGTGCGGCACGCCTATCACCGCGACTTCCGCGACCGAGGGGTGCGAGAAGATGCAGTCTTCGACTTCGATCGACGACACGTTCTCGCCGCCGGAGATGATCACGTCCTTCTTGCGATCGGAGATCGTGAGGTAGTTGTCGGCGTCGATCCAACCGCCGTCACCGGTGTGGAACCATCCGTCGCGAATCGCGTTCGCCGTCTCTTCGGGCTGCTGCCAGTAGCCACCCATCACAACGTTGCCGCGCGCCAGTACCTCACCTTCGTCGTCGACACTGAGGCGCACACCGAGCGACGGTGCGCCGGCCCGGCCGAGCTTCGCGGCCCGCTCCCCCGGCGTGAGCGCGTCGTACTCGAGCCGCCCCCGGTTCATCGTGAGTAGCGGTGCGGTCTCGGTAAGGCCATAAATCTGCACGAACTCCCACCCGAGTTCGGTTTCCACCCGCTCGATCGTGCGGGTCGGCGGCGGCGCGCCGGCCACGACGATGCGCGTCGTGCCGTGGCCCGGTACCTCGTTGCCCCATTCCGGCGCGGCGTCGAGGATCGCGTTCACGACCGCGGGCGCGCCGCACAGCAGCGTCACACCGTTCTCGGAGACGCGCCGCAAGATCTCCGGACCGTCGACCTTGCGCAACACGTGGTGCCGGCCGCCCATCCCGGTGACCGCGTACGTCATGCCCCACCCGTTGCAGTGGAACATCGGCAACGTGTGGAGATATACGTCGCGGTCGGTCACCGTTGTCTGCCAACCGAACACCGTCGCGTTCATCCAGAGCGTTCGGTGCGTGAGTTGCACGCCCTTGGGTCGCGCGGTGGTACCGCTCGTGTAATTGATCGTTGCCGTCGCGTCCTCGTCGGGTTCTGCCCACGGCTCGGGCTCGACACCGTCGCGGTACAAATCGCGGTCGGCGTCGGCGCCGAGCACGTAGCGGTATTTCGCGTCGACGCCGCGCAACGAATCCTCGAGTTCCGGATCGATGAGCAGCATCGTCGCGCCCGAGTGCTCGACGATGTACGCGACTTCCTCGGCGTTGAGACGGAAGTTGATCGGTACGAGCACGCGTCCCCATCCGCTCACGCCGAAGAACGACGTGAGCAGCCGGGCCGAGTTGTGCGACACGATCGCGACGCGCGCACCGCGACCGATACCGAGCGCGTCGAGCGCGGCCGCCTGGGCGCGGGCACCACCGGCGATTTCTCCCCATGTGAGGTCGCGCCATGACTTCGCCGGTTGATCAGGTTCGTCGACGATGCCGACGCGGTCGCCGTAGACGAGCGCGGCGCGCTCGAGGAAGTCGTTCACCGTCAGCGGGACGCGCATCTCGTCCTCCAGTAGTGGTGGTCGGACGCGGGCACGCCGTCAGCCGCGGTCGACGCAGGTCGCGGCGCGGCTCGCGATGCCGGATGTGCGTCGAGTTTGGCGGATGATGTTCTCGTCCAGGCCGTTCGTGAAGTAGCAGAACGACACGCCGGTTTCGGGATCAGCCCACGCGATCTGGCCGCCCGCGCCGTTGTGACCGAATGCGCGCGGCGACACCGTGTGCCCGAAGCCGCGTAAGTGCGACTTACCGTCGTCGCCGGCGATCACGACGCCGAGCGCGCGGTTCGCTTCGATACCGAGGTAGTCGGGTAGGCGGTTGCGCACCCGACTCGTGACGTCAGAGAGGACGTCGGGATCCCACATGTCGTTCGTGTTGTGGAGCAACGCCTGGTAGTAGAGCGCGAGGTCGACCGCCGTCGACACGCCACCACCGCCGGGCACGCCTACTTCGCGTTGCTCCGGCTCGTTGAAACCGAGCAGGGCTTCCGGGGTCACGTCGGTCAGGGGCATTTCGCGAATCCCGAGCGCAGCTTCGAGTTCGTCCGCACTCGGTGGCTCGCCCACCCGCGTCAGCTGGTTCACGTTGTCGATCGGACCGTCGCCCGGTAACCGGCCGAGTTGCAGGTTGCGCAAGCCGAGCGGCTCGAGGATGCGCCGCCGAATGAACGCGCGGTAGTCGTCGCCGGTGCGGCGCTCGATGATCTCCGCCAGCACCCAGTGGGCCGATGTGGGGTGGTACTCATACCGCGTTCCCGGTTCCCAGTTGCAGCGCCAACGGCTGAACGCCTCGAGGCGATGCGTGCGGTCGCCCCACGTGGGCGGTCCGAGTGGAGCCCGCGGGAAACCACTCGTGTGCAGCATCACCTGCTCGACTGTGATTGTTTCCTTTTCGTTGGCCGCGAACTCAGGAACGATGTCTCCGACTCGCTCGGCCGGGTCGAGATTTCCCTCGCCGATCAGCAACCACACGGCTCCGGCGACGACAGCCTTCGTCGCCGAGAAGATCACGTAACGCGACGCTGAGGTGGCGTCGCCGAACGTTTCCGACCACGCCACCTTCCCGTCGCGCGCCAACGCGAGTTGGCACGATGGCAGCAATCCGGCGTTGATTTCTCGGGTTGCCCGCTCGCGCAGGGCAGCAATGGCTTCGGGGTCGAAGCCGAGGGCGGCGGGGTCTGCGACCGCCTCGGCCGATAGGGGCGCGGTGACCATCGGCGGAGGGTAACGCGGCCGATCACGGCTTGTCCCGGGGCCACCCCCGCGCGCGCGAGACTTTTGGATGGCAGGGGTAGTTGCACATGGTGGGGTTTAGAGCAATGGGTAGTCACACATGGTGAAGGCGGCGCGCGGCGATGCGCTCGTGGAGCGGCTCGATCAGCTCGCCGACGTCTACGGGGAGGTGCTGCTCGGGCTCTACGACGACTTGACGGACCAGCGCGAGCGCACCGAAGCGGTGGCGGCACGCGCGGACTCCGTCCTCGTCGAAGCTCGCCGCATCATCGACGACATGGGCACGGTCGCCGAGGAAACGCGTGCGATCGAACAGCGTGCCGGTCAGCTCGCACTCGACGTCACGGCACCCCCTCCGACCCCGGCCGGCGAGCGGGTTGCGTCGATGCCGCCCGAAGCGCTCGCCCGACTCCAATCGCTCGAGACGATGGCGGCCGCACTCGAGCGGTCGGTGCAAGAACGCACCGACGCCGCGGTCGAACGCTCCGCCACGCTGACGGCCGGCCTCAACGATTCGCTGCGCGCGCACGTCGAGCAGTCGGTCAACGACGTACGCAACGAAGTGCAACGAAACGTCACCGAGTTGCGCTCGAACCTGCAGTATCTCGCTGAACAGCTGCAGCGCCAGAGTCCGCCGGCCGCGCCGCCGGCCCCGACGACGCCGGCAGCTTCGGTACCGGCGCCGGCTCCGGCGGGTGAAGAGTGGCTCGCACAGGTGCGCCGCGAGATCGATGCGCGCAGCACGACGTTTTCCAACGCGGCCCAACACGCCCAGGACCTCGCGTCGCGCCTGGAACTGATCGTCCGCGACGCACAGCAACAACTGCAAGACGCGAAGAGCGACCGCGCCGCGGCCGCGTTCGCGCTGCGTGAGAGCCGGGCCGAGCTCGACGCGGCGAAACGCGCCATCGACCAAAGCGATTACGCGTTCGCCCTCGACCGGCTCCATCGCACCGAACGGTTCCTGTACGCGACTGCGGTTATCGCGGTCCTGGCCACTCTTCTGTCGGTATGGGCTCTAGTCCGATAGAGCTCGCTCGCCAGTACCGCGACCGGGTCTCTCATCGGGGCGCGGCGCCGGCCGAACTCGTCGGCGCGCTCGCGCAGCGCTATCGCGCTCGACGGTGGCACCGCCTCGACACGATCGTCACGCACATCAACTCTCTGCCCACGAAGGGCGCGGCACCCGACGCTCGCGCTGCCGAGGCGCTCGAGTACGCGGCGGAAGCCGGCGACGACGATTCCACACGCGACGACGCAACCAACTCGCGTTGGCGCGCCGCCTGTTTCGACGTGCTGGTGCGCGACGCGCTGAACGCGGGCGAACGCATCGCCGACTTGCGCTTACGCCCGGGGCAACGCGCCGTGCTCGTGCCCACAGAAACCAGTACGACGCTCGGTGTCACAGCATCCCCAAGCGCTCCGTGGGCCGAACAGCAGCAGCGCGCTCTCGACGACTTGGCACAGCTGCGCGACGTCGTGTCCACGGGCGCGGCAACACCCACTGTCGTCGACATGGCGCCGCTTCCGGTGGGCGCCGAATGGCACGAGCTTGTTGCCCAGCTCGCGACGCGCCGTTCGTGGCGCTCCAGCGTCTCGCGCAAGACCTAGCCCTGCGGGCTGAGTAACCCGCTCTCGCACGCGCGACGGTTCTTGACGCAGAATCACGGCCGTGGACTTCAACGACAGTGAAGAAGAAGCGTCCTGGCGCGAAGAATGCCGTTCCTGGATGGAGGAACACGCGCCCGCCGTAGTCAGTGGCAGTGCCGCCGACGACACGCGTGTCGGCGCCGCGGCGTACCTCGCGAGAGCGAAGCAGTGGCAGGCGATGAAGTTCGATGCCGGCTTCGCCAAGATCACATGGGAGCGCGAGTACGGCGGCCGGAACGGCACGACCATGCAGCAGATCATCTTCGGTCAGGAAGAGTCGCGTTTCTCGGTGCCAGCCGAGGCGTTCGTGATCGGTCTGGGGATGATTGCCCCCACGCTGCGCGCCGTCGGCACCGACGCGCAGAAGGCGCAGTACCTCAACAAATTGCTGCGCGGCGAACAGGTGTGGTGCCAGCTGTTCAGCGAACCGGGTGCCGGCTCCGACGTTGCCTCCCTCTCCACGACCGCGACACGCGACGGCGACGAATGGGTGATCAACGGCCAGAAAGTCTGGACCTCGGGCGCGCAGTACTCCGACTACGGCGAGATCATCTGCCGCACCGACCCCGACGCCGAGAAGCACCGCGGGATCACCGCGTTCATCGTCGACATGAAGGCTCCGGGCGTGGTGATCAAACCGCTGAAGCAGATGAACGGCGGCGCGAGCTTCAGCGAGGTGTTCTTCGACGACGTTCGCGTTGCGAGCAGCAACGTCCTCGGCGACGTGGACCAAGGATGGAATGTCGCGATCACGACGCTGATGAACGAACGCGTCGCGATTGGCTCCGGCGGTGGCGGCGGTATGCGGACGTCGATCTCCGACCTGATCTCGCTCGCGCAGAAACGAGAACGCAACCTCGACCCGCTCGTACGGCAGCGGCTCGCCGATCTGTACATACACACCCGCGTCCAACGGTTCGTGGGGATGCGTTCCCTGACGGCCGCGTCGAAGGGAAAGGTGCCGGGGCCCGAGGGCTCGATCGGGAAGTTGTCGGGGGCGCGCATCGCAACCGCGCTCGGCGACCTCGCGGTCGGGTTGACCGGGGTGAGCGCCATCGCGGGCGACGACGACACGCTCGCCGTCGGCCAATCGCTCCTCATGGCACCGGCCGCCCACATCGCCGGTGGGAGCGACGAGGTGATGAAGAACATCATCGGCGAGCGGGTGCTCGGCCTGCCCCGCGAACCACGGGTCGACAAGGGTGTCTCGTGGCGTTCGGTGCCGCGGAGCGCGTGACCACTACGTTTCGCGGAATGCCGACATCTCGCCCTGCTCCGCTCGCAGGTCTGCGCATCGTCGAAGTGTCGATGCTCGGCCCTGGCGCGCTTACCACCCATCTCGCCGATCTCGGCGCCGAGGTCATCAAGGTCGAACCTCCCCAAGGCGACTACGGCCGCCGCATGACCTGGCCGATCGTCGAAGGCGTGTCGCTGCTCTTCCTGCACGTCAGCCGAGGCAAGCAGAGCATCACGATCGACCTGCGCACCGACGAGGGGCGCGAGGCGTTCATGGACCTGGTGAAGGACGCCGACGCGGTCGTGGAAGGAATGCGACCCGGGGGCCTCAGCCGCCGCGGCCTTGGCTACGAGCAGCTGCGCGAGGTGAATCCGAAGCTCGTGTGGGTGACGATCTCGGGCTACGGCATGACCGGCCCGTATCGCGACATGCCGAGCCACGGCATCGCGTACGACGTGTGGGCGGGGATCGTGGAGCCGAAGGTGAACGACGACGGCTTCGCCTACATGCCGGAGCACGCGTCGATCGGAATCCACGCCGGCCCGATGTACGGGGCGCTCGGCCTGCTGGCCGGCGTCTTGCGCGCACGCGCGACCGGCGAAGGATGCATGCTCGAGATCGCGCAGTCGGACGCGGCCGCGGCATTCGATTGGCTCCGCAGCGAGACGTGGAAAGCGTACGAGCGACCGCAGTCGGAAGTGACCGGCAACGAGTCCGACAACTTCGAGCGCCGCGCGCCGGGCACCGCAGGCATGGAACAAGGCGTGCGCTACCAGTTCTACGAGACGAACGACGGTTACGTGCTGTTCATGGCGTCGGAGCGCGAGTTCTGGAAGAACTTCTGCGAAGGCGTCGACCGTCCCGACCTGTTCGAACGGTGGCCCGGCTCGCAGTACGCCGACCACGCGCGCGGCAACGTCGAACTTCGCGGGATCCTGCGCGACATTTTCGCGGCGCGCAGCACCACCGACTGGATCGAGTTCGGCATGCAGCACAACACGCCGATCGCACCGGCAAACACGCCGAAGACGTTGCCCGACGATCCGCAGTTCCAGGATCGGCTGCCGTGGATACCCGCGTCGCGCCTCGGCGCCGACATGCTGCCGACGCCGTTGAAGTTCATCGACGAAACCTTGCCGGTACCTACGAAGGCGCCGACCGCGGGCGAGCACACCGAAACCGTGCTGCGCGAAGTGCTGGGCTGGGACGACAGCCAGATCGCCAAAGCGCGGGACTCCGGCGCATTCGGCAAAATGGAGCCGTGAACCCCGACGATCTTGTCCTCATCTCGGTCGACGACCACATCTGTGAGCCCGCCGGCATGTTCGATGCGCACGTCCCCGCCGCGTACCGCGACCGGATGCCGCGCGTCGTGGAGGAAGACAACGGTTCTCAGCAGTGGTACTACGGCGACATACGAGGCCGGAACCTGGGCCTCAACGCGGTTGCCGGCAAACCGCGCGAATTCTTCAACGTCAACCCGCTCCGCTACGAGCACATGCGTCCCGGCTGTTACGACGTCGACGAGCGGGTGCGCGACATGTCGGCCGGCGGCCAGCTCGCCGGGTTGAACTTTCCGAACTGGACCGGTTTCTCCGGGCAGGTTTTGAACGCCGGTCCGGATCGCGACGTGAACCTCGTGATGATCCGGGCCTACAACGACTGGCACGTCGACGAGTGGTGCGGCGCGCACCCGGAACGGTTCGTGCCGTGCGGGATCTTGCCGCTGTTCGACGTCGAGGAAGCCGCGAAGGAAGTGCGCCGCCTCGCCGGCAAGGGTTGTCACGCGGTCACGTTCTCGGAGAATCCCGCCGGCCTCGGTATGCCGAGCATTCACACCGACGCGTGGGATCCCTTGTTCGCGGCGTGCTCCGACACGGCAACGGTCTTGTGCTGTCACGTCGGATCGTCGTCGAAGACCGCATCGACCGGGCCCGACGCGCCGCCGCCGGTGCCGATGAACCTGTCGAGTGCGATGGCGATCTACACGCTCGGCGACTTGTTGTGGGCCGACTTCTGGCATCGCTTCCCGCAGCTCCGCTTCGCGCTCACCGAAGGCGACATCGGTTGGATCCCCTACTTCCTCCAGCGCGGCGAGCACACCCTCGATCGCCATAACGCGTGGATGCACCACGAACGCCCACAAGGCCTCGGCCCCACCGAGCTGTTCCACGAGCGCATCCTCTGCTGCTTCATCGAGGACCGCGTCGGGGTGAAGTTGCTCGATGAGTTCAACATCGACAACGTGTGCTGGGAATCCGACTACCCGCATTCCGACAGTTCGTGGCCCGACGCGCCGGAGCACCTCGAGGTGTTGTTGGCCGGCGTCGACACGGCGTCAGTACGCAAGATCACGCACGAGAACGCCATGCGCCACTTCCAGTTCGATCCGTTCTCGCGCCGGGCGCGAGAGCAGTGCACCGTGGGGGCATTGCGGGCCGAGGTCGGTGAGGTGAACACCGTGACCATCGCCGGTCGTCAAGCCGACGAGTCCGATCTGGCCGCTTGGAAGGCACTCACGTCCCGAGCCCGGTGACGTGCGTTTGCTGCCGCGGCCTGACAACATCCGCGCCGTGAACAATCATGCTCAGACTTCTGCTCTGCCCGCGCGCGCACTCCTCGGGAGCGTTGCGCTGATGCTCGTGCTCGCAACCAGCGCGTGTTCGAGCAGCAGCGCGAAGGCGAGCGGCGCGACGGCTCCCACCACGACACCCCCGACCACCGGGCCAACGCCGCCGAGCTCGGCAGTGCCCCCGAAGGCGTCGCCGGGCTGCACGGCCGCCGGCTCACAACCCGGCGACCAGAAGGTGACGATCCAGTCGGGCGGGACCGCGCGCTACTACCTGCAGCACGTTCCTCCGGGCGGCAGCGCCAAGCCCACCCCACTCGTCGTCGACATCCACGGCTACGCCGAAGGTGCCGAGATCCAGGTGAAGATGAGTGCGCTCGGCGCGTACGGCGACACGCACCATTTCGTGACCATCGAACCGCAAGGGACCGGTCCGGTACCCCACTGGGACACCGGGCTGCAGTCGGCCGACATGAAGTTCATCGGGGACGCGCTCGACAACGTCGAGAAGACGCTGTGCATCGATACCGCTCGCGTGTTCGTGACCGGGTTGTCGAACGGGGCGATGATGACGTCCGCCGTCGCGTGCGCCTACTCCGACCGCGTCGCCGCGGTCGCGCCGGTCGCCGGCGTGTGGAAGATCGGCGGTTGCGCACCGAGTCGCCCGGTGCCGGTCGTCGCGTTTCACGGCACCAAGGACCCGTTCCTCGCGTACACGGGCGGTCTGGGTCCGGCGGTCGCGAACCTTCCCGCTCCCGATGGTTCGGGCAAGAAACTCGGTGGCGCCACGACCGGCAGCGGCGGCGGCCCGTCGGTCCCCCAGGTGATGGCCGACTGGGCCCGGCGCAACGGCTGCAAAACGAAGCCAGCCGCGCTGCACGTCACCAACGACGTGACCATGCTCAAGTTCCCATGCCCTTCGGGCGCCGACGTTTCGCTCTACCGGGTGACGAACGGTGGCCACGCGTGGCCGGGCAGCACCTTCTCCAAGGCCGTCGAGAAGGTGATCGGACCCACGACGATGTCGATCGACGCCGACGCCATCATGTGGAAGTTCTTCGCCGCGCACCCGCTGTAGCGACATTTGCGCGCAATGCGTGGTTGACGCGGTACGCATCGCGGCAACCACGACGAATTCGGTCGTCCATAGGTCCAAAGACCTGTTGAGTCGCCACGCACCGTCGATCTAGGCGCCATGACCAGGCTTTGGGAACGACTTCGTCGGCGCGCCTCGCAACTCGGTATCGCCGCCATCATTGGTTCGGTCATGCTCGTGCTCTCCGCAGCACCCGCGTCGGCACACCACCCCGTCGTGTCGGGCTTCACCGTGTGCACCGCAGACGGCCAGCACTACGTGCAGTGGACGATCGGCAACAGCGAGGTCACGATCACAAACGCGATGACGATCGTGAGCGCCACCACGGCCGTCGGCGGATCGTCGTATCCGGCGATGGGATACGGATCGCCGGTGCCGGGTTCAGGTCACACGTCAGCACTCACGATCGTGCCCGGCAACGTGAACGGCACCCTCGTGCTCACCGTGAACGCAACGTGGGCGGGCGGGTTCACCTCGACGCGCACCGCATCGGTCGACCTCGTCGACTCGTGTTCGACAACGACGACGACCACGACACCCGCAACCACCACCCCGACCACGACACCCGAAACCACGGTGCCCGAGACCACCACGCCGACCACGACACCGGAAACCACGGTGCCCGAGACGACCACCCCGACCACGACACCCGCAACCACGGTGCCCGAGACGACCTCCACCACCGACGTCGGCACCGCAACGACTTCGACGACGATCGGCACGACCACCACGACCAACCCCGGTGAAGGCGGGCTCGGCTCAACCACGACGACCTCGACCCCGGCCCCGACGCAAACCGGCGGCAACCCGCCGGTGTCGCAACTCGGGACCCCTACGCCGACCCCGACCGGGTCGCTGCCCTTCACCGGGAGCGGTGGACTGCTGTGGCCGCTCGTCGCGATGGCGCTGTTCTGCGCCGGCGTGTTCCTCACCACCGTCGGTGAGCGTCGCTCGCGGGCGCGCTGAGCCGTCCCGGCCCCCGCCGCGCGGTACAAATACGCCCTCACGGCGCGATTCGTCGCCCCCGTTGCAAGGGCCCCGTAGCGGCGGCAACGCGGACTGTGCTGATATTGCGCTCGGCGCAGGGACGCGTCACGTCCGACAGGGGGTGGGCAGCCAATGGATGGGACCGCGGAAGCTTCGGCACTGGAGCCGGCAATTGCAGCTCCACCCGTGCCGGCACCCAAGCCGACGTTTGCTCGCAACAACGCGGTCGTGGGCCGCTCGATCAAGGGCCGGCACAACGAGCCTCACGTTGCGCGTGAAACGAACACGACACGCAAGTTGAGGGAACTCGAGCAAATCGTTCGGCGCGTCGCCGCCACCGACCCGTACCTCGAGACCGTCGACCACGAGGTGTTCTGCTCCATGTGCGAAGCGCGCGGCCGCGCCCACACGGATGAATGTGTGTGGCTTGCCGCCAAAGGCTGGATGCGGCGTTTCCTGCCCTGAGCAGAACGTCAGCGCCGGCTTGTTGGCGTGAGCGTCACGGCCAGGACGTGCCGAAGGCCGTCGACTCGAGGATGCGGCCGGTGAAATCGGTACCTATCTGCGCGGCGAGGTACGCGACCGCGGGCACCACCGCTTCCGGTTCCGTCCATCCCGTCCAATCGTGATCTTCGCCCAGCTCGCGAGTGGACAGCTCCGTCTTCACCGCACCGGGACGCAGTGCATTCACGGTGATGCCACGCTCGCGCAACTCGGGCGCGAGCCCGGTGCTGAACCGCTCCAGCGCCGCCTTGGCCACGGCATAGGTGAGAAAGCCCGGCGGCATATAGGGCGCCGCCGCATGGTCGGCCCCGCCCGACGACATGTTGATGATGCTGCCCCCACCCTGGGCGGTCATCGGCGGCACGACGAGCTGCGCGAGCACGAACAGGCTGCGCACGTTGGCCGTCATCGACTCGTCCCACATCTCGAGGGTGGTGTCGTCGAACGGGGCGCGCGTCGGCGCCATCGCATTGTTCATCAGCACGTCGACCCGGCCGTACTCGTCGAGCGTGCGCGCCACCAACGACTCCAGGTCGTCGTGCACACCGACGTCGCAGCGCACCGCGAGCGCGCGCCCGCCGGCGCGAGTGATCGTGTCGACGGTTTCATGGATCGTGCCGGGCAGGCCATCGGCCGACGGCGCGACCGTGCGCGCGGCACACACGACTGCGGCGCCGCGCGCGGCACATCCAATCGCGAGCGCCTTCCCGATTCCGCGCGAAGCGCCCGTCACGATCATGACGCGCCCGTCGAGACGCGGTTCCGTGGTCATTCGGTGAACCTAACCGGTTGACAAGGTCGCCCAGGTCGCCTTCACCGCCGGACCCGCAACGACGGCGCGTTCGATCCCGAAGGTCACCGGTGGTGGTTCGCGCAAGCAATCGCGTAAGCGCCCGCACGTAAGTAACCTGCCGCGGTTGTGAGCGCTGTCGACGTCGTCCGGACCAATGTGCTCGATCGCACGGAGGTCGAGGCGCTGCAAGGGTGGGTGGACGGCATCGAGGCGTGGCCCGCGGGCAGCCATCGATGGGGGCATTACGCGGAGGCAACCCCACGCGGGCCGGCCATCTGCCGCACCGAAAACGTGTCCGCGTGCCATGGCGGTATCGCGTCGTTGGTGCAGGGCGTGCTCCACGACTGCGCCGCCGACGCGATCGGCGCGACCGTCGTCGCCTTCAAGGACAAGGTCAACTACAAGCAACGGGGCGGCGCCGGCTTCCGTCCCCACCAGGACGCGGTTGCGTATCCCGGTGTCAGGCGAGTGATGTCGGTCTTGCTCGCCATCGACGACTGCAGCCTCGAATCGGGCTGCCTGTGGCTCGCGGACGGCGTCGATGAGGTTCTGCCGGTCGACGATCGTGGTGTGGTGCGATCCGACGTTGCCGACGGGCTCGGGTGGTATCCCGCGGAACTCCGCGCCGGCGACGCGGTGTGCATAGACGGCTTCGCGCCGCACTACAGCGAAGCGAACCGAACCGACGGCGCCCGCCGGGTCGTGGTCGCGAGCTACGCGCCGGCCGCCGACGGCTACACGCGCGAGCACTACTACGCGGCGCGCCACGACACGATGCAGCGCGCGTCGGCGCAAGATGGCCGGTTCCGGATCAGCACCCTCGCCGATTTCGAAGGCACCGAGGTGGACGTCGAGACGATCGTCGGAGATCACTGCACGCATCCGTGACCCGACCGGCCGAAAGCCCGCCAGAACAAAGCGGTTAAAGCCGCCCCCGCGTGGTTACGGTTCTCGTCGTGATCGCGGTCATGCCCACCGCCGAGCATGACCGAGGTTCCTACCGACACGAGGCGTTGCTCTACGCGGGGATCGACGAATTCACCACGCGTGTCGGCGCATTCGTGCGCGATGGTCTCGACGCCGATGAAGTGGTGTTGGTCGTCGTCACCGCCGAGAAGATCGCCCGCTTGCGTGACCTTCTCGGCGGTGATGCCGCCCGGGTGCACTTCCGCGACATGCTCGAGGTCGGGCAGAACCCAGCTCGCATCGTCCAGGCCTGGCGCGACCTGATCGCGCGCCATGTTCCCGACGGCGCGACCGCGCGCGGCGTCGGGGAGCCGGTATGGCCCGAACGCACGGCCTCGGAACTGGCCGAGTGCCACACGCATGAAGCATCGCTCAACGTTGCCTTCGACGACAGCCTCCGCTTCTGGCTGATCTGCCCGTACGACACCGCCGCACTCGATCCGACCGTCATCGGCGACGCGCTTCGAACCCACCCGTACGTACGGCAACGGTGGACGGCGCGTCCGAGCCCCCGATACCGGGCACCACGCCGCTGGCGTCCGGCGGCACTCCCGGATCTCGGCGCACCCCTGCAGCAACATCGGTTCGACGCGTCGCGGATGTACGCCATCCGGCGCGTCGTCGCGGACCACGCCGCCGCACTGGGCTTCTCCACTGAACGCGCCGAAGACGCGATTCTCGCGGTGAACGAGGTCATGACGAACAGCGTCCGCTACGGGGGCGCGTGCGGAACCGTCGCGCTGTGGCATCAAGGCCGCACACTTGTCTGCGAAGTGCACGATCGCGGTCGCATCGAGCCCGTGCTCGCGGGACGCATTCGTCCTCCCCATGCCCAGGCCGGCGGCCACGGGTTGTGGATCGCGAACCAATGCTGCGATCTCGTGCAGATTCGTTGCGACCCGAGCGGCACCACGGTGCGGCTGTTCATCTCGCGTCACTGACATATTTCGGTTGCGCAGCACGCACACGCGCACGGGGGCCGGGCGTTGCGCCCGGCCCCCGCTCATGTTCCTTGCGTGTGTGTCGCGCTTAGATGCGCATCCGCCACACCTGGCCCGACGTGTCAACGCCCGGTATGCCGAGACCACCCGCGGGTGAACCCGAGAACACCGACACGTACAGCCGGCCCGTGCGGTCGAGCGCGAGCCCGGCCGGGAACGGCACCTTCACCGATGTACGCGTTCCGTTGGTCGCGATCTTCGTGACCAGGCCCGGCACCGGCGCCGACGGGTCGCCGCCGAACAGCTGGCTCGCGTAGATCGTGCCGTCCGGTGCAACCGCCACACCAGTAACCGTCGTGAAGCCCGTGTAGTTCTTCACGATCGCGCCGGTCGCGAGGTCGATCTCGGAGATGCGACCTGCACCCCCGCCTTCACCGGCGAGCTGGCCGACGTAGAGGTGACCGTTGGGCCCGACCGCGAGCGATGTCGGCACCGCGTCACAACCTGTGGTGCCGTTGTCGTTCGGCTGGCCGGCGCATGCTGCGTCGGAGATGTTCGGCAACACGGTCAGTAGCGACACCTTGCCGGTCGGGTCGACCGACAACAGGTCGTTGCCCGCGGCATCCGCCACGATCGTTCGCTTGTACAGCGACAGCACTGCGTACGGGTCGGAGTCGAATCCCTGGTGGTCGGGATCGTTCGCCGTTTCGAATGCGGTGATGTTCGCGAAGTTGAACGGCGGGTGGCCGGTGTCGAGCCGCAACAACCTGCCGTCGGTGCGTGAGCCGGGCAACGTCGCGATTGGACCCGGCGGGAAGAACGTCTCCTGAATAAAGATCTGGTTCAGGTGACGCGCCGACACACCGTCGGAACCCACGGCGAACGAACCGTCCGGGCTTGCGGACGAGAGAAACCCGGTCGCCAGGCGCACGGTGTGCGAGTGACCATCGAGCGCGAGCGAACGGATCGCGCCGGTGTTACCGATGCATGTGGTTCCGAACTCAGGATCGCTAATGCACTTCTTGCCGCCCGAGCCCGCCTCGGCAATCAACAAGGTGTTCGATTCCCCCACCAGCGACAGCTGCCGCGGGTTGTTCAACAAACGCGCTTCCACTGTCGCGCCCGGTGGCAATAAGGATGGTGCCCCCTGCGCCGACACAGCGGTCGCCCCCACGCCCACGAGTAACAACCCGCTCGTGACCGCGGACAGCATCCGCGTGAATCGCCTCATACATTCCCCTCCCATAGTTTGACGGCAGGAGTCTGCCGCGCCTCACGCGGGGCGCGCTAGAGGGAAAACCTCACTTCTCCTTCCGGCTAACACCCCCGTGCGGAGCGTTCATGTCGAGGTCGAACTGCTCGACGATGTGAGGTCGTAGATCGTCACGCCGCTGACGGTTTGGGCCTTGAAATTGTTCGCCACCCACGCCGCGATCTGCGCCGACGTTCCACTGCCGCCACCACCGCCGAACCCACCACCGCCGATGAAGTAGTGGATCTCGCCTTGGCTCACCATGCCCTGAAATGCCGCCAGCGTCGGGGTGGGGTCGGTGCCGTTGAAGCCGCCGATCGCCATGATCGCCTCGCCCGACGCGAGTTGGTAACCGGCCGCGTTGTTTGCGCCGACCGTTGCGGCGACCCACCGGTAACCGCTGTGCTGCTGTTGCAGCAAAGTACTGAGGGCCGATCCCACCGACGGGCCGTTGAGGAGACCGCCCAGGCCGCCGCGCCCGGCGTTCCCGCCGTTCGGCGTATTTCCGCCGTTCGGAGGAGTGAAGCCGTTGGGTGGCGCGAAGTTCGGCGCACCGCCCCCACGGAAGTTCGGTACACCGCCGGGGGGCGGGCCACCCCGACCGCCGAAGCGGCCGAAGCCGCCGCGACCGCCGGCGACCGTCACCCCGGCAGTTGGGATCGCGCCTTGATGCGCCGTCGCCGCGGTGGAAAGGGAGTATGCGGTCGGTGCGGCGAGCCCGACGCCGAGCGCGACGACCGCGGCCGCGATGCTTGCCTTCGCGTGGAGGTACGGCCAAGCCAACAGCAACAGCGCGCCCGCAACCCCGCCGACGACGACGAGCGAACGCAACACGGGGTGCCACGTCGGCGTACGGTCGAGCAACGTGTAGGCCCACGCCGCGGTTGTCGCGAGCGTGACTGCGAGAACCGCGCGTCCGAGGAGGTCGCGGCGGCGCCACATTGCGACCGCGCCGATCCCGACGATGGCGCCGATCGCCGGTGCGAGCGCGACGGTGTAGTACTCGTGGATGATGCCTTTACTCAGGCTGAAGACGATGCCGGTCACGAGCAGCCATCCACCCCACAGGATGTACGCCGCGCGCGTACGGTCGGTGCGCGCGCGCCGAGCTGTGAGTACGAGCCCGACGACGAGAAGCATCAGCGCGGCAGGGAGCAGCCATGAAATCTGCCCGCCCATCGCGCTGTTGAACATGCGCGTAATACCCGTCGGGCCCCAGCGCCCGGTGCCGGCCGCGCCACCGGGGCCGCCCGCGCCACCGCCGCCGACGCTCCCAGATTCGTTTCCGGTGAGCCGGCCGAAACCGTTGTAGCCGAAGAGCACGTTCCAGAAGCTGTTGTTCTGCGAACCGCCGATGTACGGACGGCTCGAGGCCGGCGTCAACATCACTGCCGCGACCCACCAGCCGGCCGACAGGAGCATCGCGCCGCCGAGCGCGAAGCACTGAGCGACGCGCCGGCCCAGGCGTGGTGGCCCGGCCAGCAGGTAGGCCACACCGAACGCGGGGAGCACGAGGAACGCTTGCAGTTCCTTCGTCAGAAACCCGAAGCCCACGCACGCGCCCGCGGCGACCAGCCAACGGGTGCGTCCCGATTCCAACGCGCGCGTCATCGCGTACGCGCCGGCGGTGAGCAGCAGCACGAGCAGCGCATCAGGGTTGTTGAACCGGAACATCAGCGCCGCGATGGGTGTAAGTGCGAGTACCGCGCCCGCGATCAAGCCCGCGGCCGGAGTGAACCAGCGCTTCACCGCGGCGTACAACAAGCCGACGGTCGCCACTCCTTCGAGCGCCTGCGGGACGAGGATGCTCCACGAGTTCACGCCGAAGATGCGGGCCGAAATCTCCATCGGCCACAGGGACATCGGCGTCTTGTCGACGGTGATGAAGTTCGACGCGTCGGTGGAGCCGAAGAACATCGCCTTCCAACTCTTCGTGCCCGCTTGTACCGCCGCGGAGTAATACGAGTTCGCCCAACCCGATTCGCCCAGGCTCCACAAATACAAGATGGCGGCCATACCGAGAAGCGCGAACAGCGCGGGACGCGCCCACGCCGGGTCGTCTTCGGGTCCGCGCCATACCGCGCGCCAGCGACTCGCGGCCGGCGGCGGCTCGCGCCAATCGTCGAGCTCGACGGCCGGTTGCTCGTGCGCAACGACAATGGTGGAAGACATGATGTGCTCAGTTCCTTCGATTGGTCACGCCGACGCGGTGACGCGTGGCCGGAAGATGACGCGGTCGAGCAAGACGAATTGGACAAGCCAGAGCGCGCCGAACGCCGCGACGTTCGCCGCCGGCAGCGCGATGACGCGCAGCGACGACGACCAGTGCGCGGTCGCCTTTGCCGCGAACGATACGGAGGCGGTCGACGCGGCGAGGCCGGCGAGTGACAGCACCCAGAACGGCGTTATCTCGCGCGTCACACTGCCTCGACCTTCGCGGTGCCATACCCAGCGCCGGTTCGCGACGTACGACGGGATGATTCCGCAGCACACCGCGATCACATTCGCCATGCCGGCCGGCATCCCGAAGCCGAGCGCCAACGTCACGAGCACGATGGCACTCAGCACCGTGGTGCCGACCGACACGGCCAGGCAGCGCAGGACTCGATCGAACGTCGTCCAACGCCGCAGGGAGAGGGTCAAGACTGGAGGCCTCATGGCGCCGGCTCGGGCGCGACGGCCGCGCGGGCCCTCGGAACTGGGGCGCGACGTACGAACAAGACCCGAGCGAGCGTTGCCGCGCTCCACGTCGTTGCGAGTGCGGTGACCTGCGCGACTTCGCCACCACCGAGGGCATCGACGGCCGCGAGCGCGAGGCTCGTGGTCGTGATCGCGCCGGCGTAAATCGCGAACGCGCCGGTCCAGTCCGGCTGCCGCGCGCGCGTCGTGAAGCGCGCGTTCGCCCACGTGTTGCCGACGAAGGTTGCACTCAACGCGAATGCGTTCGCGCCGATCGGCCCCAACCTGTGGCGCGTCGAGAGGAAGAGGCCAAGCGAAGCCGCGGTGCTGAACGCGCCAATCGATGCGAAGGGCACGATCCAGCGACCGAAGTCGTCCTCGAGCGGGGGGCGCGCGGACGACCCGAGGTCGATACGTCCGCCGCCGGTCGCGAAGCGGCGAACCATCCGAGCTGTGCCCTTGAGATCATCGATCGCGGTGCGGGCGATGCGCACCCGCGTGTCGGTGTCGTCGATCCAGTCGACCGCCACCTCGTGGATGCGCAGTCGGTTGTGCTCGGCGAGCAGCAGCAGTTCGGTGTCGAAGAACCACGAGTTGTCTTCGATCGCGGGCAGCAAGCTGCGCGCCACGTCGCTCCGCAATGCCTTGAACCCACATTGCGCGTCGCGCACCCGCGTCGCGAAGGCCGTGCGCAGAATCACGTTGTACGTACGCGAAATGACCTCACGTTTCGGGTGCCGCGCCACGGATGCGCCCGGCGCGAGGCGAGATCCGATCGCGACGTCAGAATGGCCCGACACGAGCGGTGCGACCAACGGCAACAACGCGTCGAGGTCGGTCGACAGGTCGACATCCATGTACGCCACGACCGCGGCATCGCTCGCGCGCCACGCGGTACGCAATGCACGCCCGCGACCCTTCTCGTCGAGGTGGATCGCGAACACATGCTCTAGTTCGCGCGTCGAACGGACGGCCGCGAACCAGGTGCCGTCGGTGGAGCCGTTGTCGACGATGGTGATCCGCCAGGTGAACGGGAAACTGTCGGACAGGTACTCGTGGAGGCGCCGGACGCTCCGTTCGAGCCCGGCCTCCTCGTTGAAGACGGGGATCACGATGTCGACGGTCGGCGCGATCGCTTCGGGACCGTCGAGAGG
Source organism: Actinomycetes bacterium (assembly GCA_025463905.1). Taxonomy (GTDB): domain Bacteria; phylum Actinomycetota; class Acidimicrobiia; order IMCC26256; family PALSA-610; genus JAODBJ01. Next base: position 4,149 of record JAODBJ010000183.1, on the reverse strand, counting down.
ACGGTGGACCACCCCGCTCGTCTCCGGCCGACCGTCGAACTCGTGTGCGTGTCGCATGCCGAGAACGATCACAGAGGCAGGCAAAACACACCTGGGAACAAGTTAAGAAACGTCCGAGAATCCTGCGCCGTTAGGCTTCCCCGACATGGATGTCAGGTCGATCAGCAACGTCGAAGCCGAGGTCGAGCACAACGGAACGGTTCCGGTGTGGTACCTCGTGCACCCGCGGGAGATGAAGGCCCTCACGGACGGCGGCCATCTCGAGTTGGTGAACGAGTTCGAGGTCGCGGCAGGTGGCGCGGTGTTCCCTCATTCCCATCCGACGCACGAGTTCTACTTCGTGATGAACGGACGCGGAGTGATGACCATCTCCGGCGAGGATCGCGACGTCGCGCCCGGCGATCTCGTATACATCCCGCCGGACGAAGTGCACAGTCTGCGCCCGACCGGCGGCGGCGCCATCCACTGCTTCTGCTTCGCAGTCGCCGTGCGCGGTGCACCCGACATCGACTACACGTCGCACTGATCGTCCCGACAGACGTCCCGACAACGTCCCGACAAACGTCTGGAAAAGTCTGCCGGAACGGACGTCAGGGCGACGTAGCGCACATGAACGCGCGCGTGTATGTTCCCGCCTTATGTTTCGCCGTGAACGCCCCATTGCTCTCGTGCTCGTCGTTGCGGCCGTGGTGCTTGCCGCCGTCGGCATCGTGTACCTGGTGATCGCCCCACCGTCGTTGCCCAGTTTCATTCCGGGGCACGTCGTACGGCACACGCACAAGGCGTACCACGGCAAGAAGTTCTGGAAGCGCGGCGTGCTCGCGTTCTTGCTGTGTGCCGTGGCACTCGGCCTCGCGTGGTCCCAGTCGACCATGCGCCGCCGCCATCTCCGCCACCGCTAACTGGTTTTGATCTCAGAAAAGCACCAAAGGCGGTCGGTTTCTGAGATCAAAACACCATTCACACCGTGCCGGGGCCACTGCGGAAGAAGCCGAGGCCGCTGTACGCGCGGCCCAGCACTTGGCGGTGATCCGCTTTCAACCACGAGCTCAGGATCGTCGCGTACACCTGGCGGAAGTCGACGCTGGCTTTGAGGTTGCCGTAGTCGTCGAGGTCGCGCAACGGCGGGTACGCGCCGTAGAGGCCGCCCTTCACGTTCGTGCCCATGACGAAGCACACGGACGCGGTGCCGTGGTCGGTTCCGCGGTCACCATTCTCTTCGGGGCGACGCCCGAATTCTGAGAACGTCATGAGAGCGGTTCGGCTCTTCCACGTCGGTTCGAGATATCTGAAGAACGAGCCGATCGCGCTGTCGACCTCCGCGAGCAACCTCGCGTGATAGTCGGGTTGATCGGCGTGAGTATCGAAACTGCCGACGTGTACATGCAACGCCCGGATTCCGAGGTTCGCATTGATCAGCCGCGCGGCCAACGCGAGTTGTTGGCCGATGTACGCGCGTGGCGCGGGTTTCCCGTACGCCGGCCCGATACGCACCGTGAGGTCCATCAGTTGCGACATCGCGTCGCCGTACAGGTCGCCCCAATGCCCGAGCCCGCTGCCGTCAGTCCCGAAGTTCTTCGTCGCGCTGTAGAGACGTCGGTCTGACGCGTCGCTGCGGTCCATACCGAACCCGCCGTCGACCGACAGCGGCAGGCTCGACGCGTGGGAATGCGCGCCGACGAGGTGCATCGGCACCGAATCGTCGACCGCGACCGCGTACAACGACTCACTCGCGGCGTTGGGCAGCCCGTCGAGCCAGCGGCCGAGCCATCCGGTGCTCGGTGTGCCGGCACCACCCCAGCCGTGCATCCACGTGTCCATGGATTCGAAGTGGCTGAGGTCGGGTTGCGGGTAGCCAACGCCCTGCACGATCGCGACATGGCCCGCGTCCCAGTGCGCTTTGACGTTTCTGAACGACGGGTGCAGCGCGAGGTACTTGCTGACCGGTAGGCCTTGGCCGGGCGCGATCCCGATGTTCGGCCGCAGGTCGTGGTACGTCCCGATGCCCACTGGGCACAGCGTGTTCAAGCCGTCGTTCCCACCGTCGAACACGAGCGTGACCAGGATGCCGTCGCGCGCGCCAACTGACGGCGCCGCGAACGCCTTCAGCGACGACAAGTACGGCGACAATGCCGCGCTGCCCACGCCGGCCGCGCCGAGCCCGAGGAAGCGCCGCCGGCTGAGTCCCAATCCGTTGTCCACCAAACCTCCTATGCGACGGCCATGTCGGGACTGAGCATCATCAGGGTGAACAGGTTGATGAAACCGAAATGCGTCCACGCGTTGGTGTCACTGCGTTGGCGGGCCAGCCAGAGTTCGAGCCGGCTACGGGTTTGCGGCGACGGACCCTGCACTTGGAAGTACGTGAACGCGGCATCGACCGCGTCGGCCACGGTCATCGCGGCGGTAGCGCCGAGCGCGGTGTCGAGCAGGCCCTCTCCTTGTGCCTTCCAGGTGATGTAGCGCGACCAGTTGGCACGCGCCCACACGTTGGCCGTTCCGAGCCAGTACGCGTTCTGGTCCCAACCCGCGACGCTCGGCGGTTCGAACAGTTCCTGGCCCATCGACTCCATCCACCACTGCGGGTTGGTGTCGTCGGCCGTCATCCCGGTGCACCGCAAGCACGCAGCAATCCATTCGACCGGCGAGCGCACGAGCCCTTGCTTCGCCTTCGTCGACATGAATTGCGGGTGCAGGAATATCGCCCGGACGAGCGCCGCGATGTCGAGGTCGGCATCGTGGAACGCGGCCGCGAGCGCGTCCAACACAGCGGGCTCGGGATTCGGGTACGCGAAGAACGACCACATCTTGGCGGCGATGAAGCGCGCCGCGACCGTCTTCTTCTGGTCGTTCTCGGTGAGGATGTAGTCGATGATGTCGGGGCCGTCCCAGTTGCGCGTCACGCCCATGAAGGGCTTCGTGCCACCGTCGTGGCGTGAGGGATAGAAGTGGTATTGCCGCCGGTCGGCGTCGAGCGTGTTGTGCCCCGTCCACGCTCGCGCCGCCGCCGCGACATCGGCCTGCGTGTACTGATTCACGCCGAGCGTGAACAGCTCCATCAACTCGCGGGCGAAGTTCTCGTTCGGACTGCCCACGACGTTCGGGTCGTTGTCGAGCCAGATCAACATCGCGGGCTGCAACGACATCTGGTGTACGAGCGTGCGGAAGTTCCCCGCCGCGAGTTGCCGGAAGAGCGAGTTCTGCCGGTACATCAGCAGCATGTCGCCGACTTTGCGGTTGGCCGTCGCAAAGTGCCCGTGCCAGAACATGGCGAGCTTTTCTTGGAGCGGCGTCGATGTGGTCGCCATTCGGTCGAGCCACCACGCTTGAAGGTTGAATTCCTTCTGCCAATCGCCGACGTTGTCGTCCGATAAGTAGGCGGGTTCGACATCCACCGGCGCGCCCGAAAAGTCGAGCAGTTGGTCGACCGTCGTGGCGAGCGGCTGCGCCGCGAGCGTCGTGATCTCGTCGAGCGTCCCGCCGAAACCGGCTCGGCTCAGCAGGTGTGCGACATCTTCGGGTGCCGGCACCCGCTCCCCCTCAGTTCAGCTCCGCAGCAGGCACCCCTGGGGGATATCGGATGATCGCCTCGTCACACTTGAATTTTCCGCCTTGAGACCTTCCGTCTAGTGTCCGCACGCGCAAGCGGGCTGGACGCAACGCATAAACCACAACGAGGATGGTGCTGGGTGCGCAAGTTCGTCGCATTATTCGTGGTCGTCGCAACGGCCACGCTCGGTCTTGTATCGGTGGCGTCGGCGCAGGGGAAGCGCCACCCGATCCCCGGCTCACATCCCGCGTGGGCCACGCCGGCAGCCCGTGTCGGTGCCTCGGACGCGAAGCAAGCGGTGACGTTCCGCGTCTATCTCTCGTTGCGTGACGCCGCCGGCGCCGCCGCGACGGCGGACGCGGTGGCGAACCCGAAGAGCCCGTCGTTCCACCACTACCTGACCACCGCCGAGGTGCGGGCCCGCTTCGCCCCCACCGCGACTGCGGTCGGTTCGGTGAAGTCGTGGCTGCGCGCCGCCGGCTTCACGATCAACGGCGTGCCGAGCAACAACCAATACGTCGAAGCGACCGGATCTATCGCGCATATTGCTGCGGCGTTCGGCGTGAACCTCGGCCAGTACCACGTGAAGGGCAAAGTGC
>JAODBJ010000182.1 GCA_025463905.1 Actinomycetes bacterium | reverse complement strand
GAACGCGATTGACGGACGGGTCGCAGCGAGGATGCTCGGTGTTACCGGACCACTCGACGCGAAGTACTTGCAGCTCTACTACTTCGAGGTGTTGCAACAGTTCGCGAAGTCGAAGGGCAGCAACACCGTCATCACGCCGAGCAACCCTCCGGGCCTTACGCTCAATGTCGGCCCGAACGGCGCGACGACGAGCAGCACCGGGAAATAACTCAGGCGCCCATTGCGTGGTAGCCGCCGTCGACGTGTACGACTTCGCCGGTGGTTGCGGGGAACAGATCTGACAGCAGCGCGACGCACGCGCGCGCCACCGGTTCGGGGTCCTTCACGTTCCAGCCGAGCGGCGCGCGCTCGCCCCACACGGCTTCGAACTGTTCGAACCCCGGGATGCTCTTGGCGGCGATCGTTCGCAATGGTCCGGCTGCGACGAGGTTCACCCGCACGCCCTCTGGACCGAGGTCGCGGGCGAGGTACCGGCTCGTCGATTCGAATGCGGCCTTGGCCACACCCATCCAGTCGTACACCGGCCAGGCTTGGCGATTGTCGAAGTCGAGGCCGACGATGCCCGCGCCGGGCGTGAGCAAAGGCCTGCACGCGACCGCCAACGATTTCAGCGAGAACGCCGACACCTGCAGCGCGACCGCTACGTCGGCCCATGGAGCGGTGAGGAAACCGCCGCCGAGGCACGACTCGGGCGCGAACGCGATGGCGTGCACGATGCCGTCGAGGCGGCCACCGATCCGCTCCGCGAGCGACGCGAGATGGGCTTCGTCGGTGACGTCGAGTTCCACGACGGTGGGTTCGTCGGCGAGGCGGCGCGCGGCGCGTTGGGTGAGGCTCATCGCCCGCCCGAACGACGTGAGCACGACTTCGGCACCGTGCTCCTGCGCGGCACGCGCGACCGAGAACGCGATCGACGCGTCGTTCAGTACGCCAGTGACGAGAATGCGCTTGTCGGAGAGGAGCATGTCAGGAGGCGCGTGTGAACACGAGTGTCGCGTTGTGACCGCCGAACCCGAACGAGTTCGACAGCGCGACATCGTGGACCAGTGCGCGCGGCGACCCCGAAACAACGTCGAGGCGGATGTCGTCGCCCAGGTGCTCGAGGTTCGCCGTGGGCGGTACTTCGGATCGCTGCAATGCGAGCAAGCACGCCACGGCTTCGGTCGCGCCGGCCGCACCGATCAGGTGACCGGTCACGCCCTTCGTCGACGTCACCGCCGGACCTTGCTGGCCGAACACCTTGTGGATCGCTTCCGCTTCGGCGGCATCGTTCAAGGGAGTGGACGTGCCGTGCGCGTTGATGTGGCCGACGGCAGACGGTTCGAGCCCGGCGTCGTCGAGCGCGTATTGCATGCAAGCCGCGGCACCTTCGCCACCGGGTGACGGCGCGGTGATGTGGTACGCGTCCGCGTTGCGGCCGTAACCAACGATCTCACCATAGATGCGCGCGCCGCGCGCGACAGCGCGGTCGTAGCGTTCCACTACGAGCGCAGCTGCGCCCTCGCCCATCACAAACCCGTCGCGGTCGGCGTCGAACGGTCGCGACGCATGCTCGGGATCATCGTTGCGGTTGCTCAACGCGGTCATGCGTGCGAACGCCGACATCGCGGTGGGCGTCATGCATGCCTCCGCGCCGGACGCGAGTACGACGTCGGCATCGCCGTCGCGGACCAGGCGCACCGCTTCGCCGACCGCGTGCGCGCTGGCGGCGCAGGCCGTCGCGATGCAGAGGTTCGGGCCAGTCCAGCCGAACTGCATCGCGATCGTGCCGGCGGTGGCGTTGACCATCATCATCGGAACGAGGAACGGGCTGACGCGCGCCGCGCCCTTGTCCTTGAACGTGCCGATCTGCTCTTCGAGCGTCCCTAACCCGCCGACTCCGGTGCCGGCGACGACCGCGCAGCGGGCCGGGTCGGCGTTGGGTTCGCCGGCGTCGGCGAGTGCGTCTGCGGCCGCGGCGAAACCGAGTTGGGTCACGCGGTCGATGCGGCGCGCTTCCTTCGGACCCACATAGCTCGCCGGGTCGAAGTCGAGGACCTCACAACCGATCTTCACGGGCAGCACGTCGGGATCGGTCCGCGTGAGCGTCGCTGCGGTGGAGCGCCCACTTGCGAGACGGTCCCAGAACGTGTCGAGATCGAGGCCGGCCGGGGTCTTCACTCCGAGCCCTGTGACCACAACGCGCGGACGCCCCCGATGATCCATGCTCATGCGGCTACGACCTCCCGTGCTCCATCGCGCACGCGTCGGGCCTCGTCCGATCGGCCCGCACGTCCGGTCTGCGCCTGGTAGCTCATGCGGCTACGACCTCCCGTGCTCCATCGCGCACGCGTCGGGCCTCGTCCGATCGGCCCGCACGTCCGGTCTGCGCCTGGTACCTCATGCGTTCACTTTGCCGAGCACGAGGTCGACCGCCTGGCCGACGGTAGTGACACCTTCGAGGTCTTCTTCCGGCACTTCGATGTCGAAGCGCTCTTCGAGGCCCATCACGAGCTCGACGAGGTCGAGGCTGTCGGCGTCGAGGTCTTCTTTGAAGCGCGCGCCCTCGGTAACGGTGTCGGATTCGACCGACAACACTTCGGTGGCGACTTCCTTGATCGCCGTCAGCGCGTCATCACGGTTCATGTTCAGGACATCCTTTTTTCGAAGGGTCAGTGGCCCATGCCCATGCCGCCGTCGACCGGTACAAGTGCACCGGTCACGTAGCTGGCGGCATCCGAGCACAAGAACGCAATCACGGCGGCACATTCGTCCGCGGTGCCAAACCGGCCGAGTGGGACTGCGGCCTCGGCCCGGGCACGCCAATCGTCGGCGAGCGCCTCGGTCATCGCAGTCACGATAGGGCCGAGTGCGACGACATTGCAGGTAATGCCCCTGGGCGCGAGTTCGCGGGCAACGCTGCGGCTCAACCCCAGGAGGCCCGCCTTTGCGGCGGCGTAGTTCGCCTGGCCGGCGTTACCCATCTGGCCGCCGACCGACGAGACGTTCACGATGCGCCCGTACCGGGCCTTCATCATCGAACGGGTCGCCCGCCGGATCGTGTGGAAGGCACCGGTGAGATTGGCGTCGAGAACGTCGTTCCAATGCTCGTCGCTCATGCGCGCAATGAGGCCGTCGCGCGTGATTCCCGCGTTGTTCACGAGCACCGTTACGGGGCCGAGTGCCTGTTCGATCTCCTCGAAGGCGGCATCGACGTCTTTCGTGTCGGCGACGTCGGCTCGCACCGCCGCGACGTTGACGCCGATCGCCTGCGCGTCGCGCACAGTTGCGTCCGCGGCTTCCGTGTCGTGTGCGTAGCAGAACCCAACTGGGTGGCCGGCGCGCGCCAGCGCGAGCACAGTGGCACGGCCGATGCCGCGCGACCCGCCGGTGACGAACGCAACTCGCGGCGCGGCGGACGTGGGCGCGTCCGTCATTGCCGTCCCCATTCGAGCAGCGCGCTTGCCCATGTCATGCCGGCGCCGAAACCTGAAGCGAGCACGATGTCACCTTCACGGACGCGCCCGTCGGCTACGGCTTCGAACAACGCGAGCGGGATCGACGCTGACGACGTGTTGCCGTACCGATCGATGTTCACGAGCGTGCGTTCCGAGGGGATGCCGAGCCGGTTGGCGGCGGCTTCGATGATGCGGGCGTTCGCCTGGTGCGGTACGAACCAGTTCACGTCGGAAGGCTCCATCCCGGCCCGTTCAAGCGTCAGCCGCGCGGAATCGACGACGGCCCGGACCGCGCGCCGGAATACCTCTTGTCCCGCCATCTTCAAGTAATGGTCGCGTGCCGCAATCGTGTCGATCGTCGTGGGCCGGCGGCTCCCGCCGGCGGGTATTTCCAGAAGGTGCGCGGCCGAACCATCGCAGCCGAGGTCCCACGCGAGGATGCCCCGGCGATCTGTGGCGGCGAGTACCGCTGCCCCCGCGCCGTCGCCGAAGAGCACGCAGGTGCCGCGGTCTTCGGGATCGACAACACGCGACAGGGTTTCGGCACCGATGAGCAGCACGTTGCGCGTTCCAGCCGCGACCATGCCGGCCGCAGCGACGAGGCCGTAGACGAAGCCGGCGCACCCGGCGCCAAGATCGAAGGAGCCGCAGCGCAGGCCGAGGGTTTCGCCCACGAACGCGCCGGTGTGTGGGATGGGCTGTTCGGGCGTCGCGGTGGCCACGATGAGCAGGTCGATGTCGGCGGGTTGGAGACCGGCGTCCTTGATCGCGATCGCGCCGGCGAGTGCACCGAGCGACGCCGTCGTCTCATCGGGGCCCGCGATTCGCCGTTCGCGGATTCCGGTGCGCTCGACGATCCACGCATCGTTGGTGTCGACTCGCGCTTCGAGGTCGGCGTTGGTGAGGCGCCCTTCGGGGACCGCGAGGCCGTAACCGGTGATAGTTGCGCTCATGCGCGCGCCGCCGTGAGGTTCTCGAGGTCGGCCGGGGTCGCGATGTTGATAACGGTGACGTCGGGGATCGTGCGCTTTGCGAGGCCGGCGATCATCGTGCCGTGACCTACCTCCACGAGGTGCGTAGCTCCGAGCGCCGCGAGGTTTTCCATGGTCTCGCGCCAGCGCACCAGTGTGGTCACATGGCGGACGAGCCGCTCGCGCCAACCGCTCGTGTCGTCGTACGCCTGGGCGTCCTCGTTCGACATGACGGGCGCCGCGGGCGGCGACCACCCGACGTCGGCGAGGGCCGCATCGATCGGGTCGGATGCCGGGCGCATCAAGGGTGTGTGGAACGCACCGCCGACGTTCAACGGCGTAGCGCGTCGGACGCCGTGTTCGCGGGTCGCGGTCAACGCCTGCTCAATACCCGCAGGCGTTCCTGCGATCACCACCTGACCGGGCGCATTGTCGTTCGCCACCCAGCATTCGCCGCCGGCGCTCGCGCACACCGCATCCGCTTGCTCCAGCGTGGCGCCGAGCAGCGCCGCCATACGACCCGGCGCGGCGTCGGCCGCGGCCTGCGTCGCTTCGGCGCGACGGGCCGCGAAGCGAACGCCGTCGTCGTGGCCGAGCGCGCCCGACGCGATGAGTGCGGTGACCTGACCGAGAGAGTGGCCGGCGAACCCGACCACCTCGCCGCTGTCGCCAAGGCGGTCTTTCACGGCGTCCCACGCCACGAGCGACGTGCACAGCACCGCCAACTGTGCGTCCCGGGTACGGGCGAGTTGCTCGGCCGGGGCGTCGACGACGAGCGAGGTCAGTGGTTCGCCGAACGCTTCCTCTGCCCGTTCGGCGACCGCCCACGACGGGTGGTCGCGCCACGGTTGTCCCATCCCGGGAGCTTGGGTTCCCTGCCCAGGGAACACGACGGCGACGCGCAACGACAGACCTCCAGCTGGTGAAGTCGAGGTTCCGACTCCGGTAGGGGCTCCCCTGGTTACACGGAGGGGGAGAGCGCCATGGAATAGTGATACCCATCGACGCCTCGGATCCGGTTGGTTTGTTGCCGCACCGGCCGCCGTTCCGGTTCGTGGACGCGGTCGACGAGTTGCAGGCAGGGGAGCGCGTCATCGCGCGCTATCGAGTGACGGGCGACGAGCCGTTCCTCGCCGGTCATTTCCCCGGCAATCCCGTCTTCCCCGGCGTGCTGCAGCTCGAGGCGCTGGCCCAGGCCGGGGGTATCGCGCTGCTTTCCGACGAGCGCTACACCGGCAAGCTGCCCCTGTTCGGCGGGGTAGAAGGCGCGCGGTTCCGTCGCATCGTGCGGCCCGGCGACGAAATAGTGCTTGCAGTCGAGATGGAGCGCCTCAGCGCTCGTGGCGGGTGGGGCCGTGGTGTCGCGTCGGTCGGCGGCGCCGAATGCTGCCGGGCCCGGCTGCTGTTCGCCCTGGCCTAGAGGCCGCGCGCCGGTTAGGCGCGACGGCGTCGCGATGGGCGCTGCCCGATACTTCGCAAGGCCGCCAACTCCTTCGCGTCGTACGAACGCGACTGGGGTTGGACCACCGGGACCGGCGTGGTCGGCTCGTCGGGGTCCTGACCGAGCAGGAGGCGGGTGACATCTTCACGACGCAGCGCCTGCTCGGAACGAACTCGACGCGACGGTGCGATCACGATCGTCGCGAGGGCAACTACCGAGGCCCCTACGACGACCCCCACGAGGAACGTCATCACGCGTTCATGCTACCGGCCGTCGTCGCCCGAAAGCGCGCCGAGAATCGTTTTGTCAGCGCATTCGTTGAATACACCGGCATGACCGGAGTGAGTGCCCGGAGTGGGATTCGAACCCACACGCCCTTTCGGGCAGCGGATTTTGAGTCCGCCGCGTCAGCCAGTTGCGCCACCCGGGCCGGCGGCCGAGGTTAGTCGGAGTGCTTCTGTAGCGCGGGGTGTGACGTCGACGCGCGTAACTGCGCGGCGCACATCTCAAAGAGCGCGTGGTACGGGTTCCACGGTGCTTTGCCGTGCGGGTGGATCTGGAAGTGCGTGTGTACTGGACCGCCGGCCGCGTTCCCCGTGTTGCCGCTGTAGCCGATCGTGTCGCCCTGCTTCACGTGGAGTTTGCCGGCGGATGAGAATCCGCTCGCATACGAGTCGAGATGCGCGTAGTAGTAGTAACCGCTGCCGTCGTCGGCGATGAGTCGAATGCCGTTGCCGCCGAGCCCGCCGGCTTCCTTCACGGCGACACCGTCGGCAACGGCGACGTTGGGTGCTCCGCGCGCCGCGAAAATGTCGGTGCCTTCGTGGACCCGAAAGCCCGACCGGGGCTGCGCGTAGTCGTCGGTGAAGCGCACCGGCGCCGCGACCGGGCAACTCGAGGTCTCGACCGGGATCGCGACCGCATCATTGGGGTCGGCAGCACCAGACCGGCGGCCGAGCGTCGGTGGCGGGGTACTCGCGGCCGTGGCCGCGGCGACGGCGCCTTGGAATTGTGCGTCGGCGGTCGCAACGGCGGCTGCGTAGCGCTCGACGTCTTGTTGGGCAACAACGCGTCGAAGGTCGACGGCTGCGCCGTGGATCTCGTCGACGAGCTGGGTGGCGTTGCGATGCATCTCGGCAATGAGAATGTTCTGACGTGCCCGTCGATTGCGCGCGTCGCGCTCATGGGTTTCGAGGATCCGTTGCGCGGATCGCAGCTCGTCGAAGCTGTCACTCGCGATGGCCGTGGTCGACGACATGAATGTGGTGAGCCGGCCGATATCCATCGCACCCTGCGCGTGGAACAAGCCCTGCGCGATCTGCACGCTCGAAGGACCACCGACATAGAGCGCGACTGCGTTTTCGTTGAGGAGTGCCTTCGCCGTGCGTACGCGTAGGCGAGCGGCGGGCAGCCGGCTCTCGACGTCGGCGAGGTCGGCTTCGATCGTCGCGAGCGCTTTCCTCGACGCTCGGTACGCGCGTACGGCGTCGTGGGCGCGCGTGCGCGCCGCGTCGAGGTTGCGTTGTGCGGCGGCGACCTGGGCGTCGCTGACGGCGTGCGCGGGCGCGTCGATGCCCACGACCGCGCTGCCGACGATGACGGCGGCCGCGGCACACACCAACGCGCGACGGTGCCAGCCGCCGAACCTTCCCCTGCCCATGTCCCGCTCGATCTTCCCGAATCGGGGCGAAACGACAAGGGTGGTGTCGGTGAACCGTGACCAAAATCACGGGAATCGACTCCCGGCCGTTTCGCGACGACCTCCTGGTTCTTCCTCGGCGGAGACGCGGGCCGGATGACCCCAACGTCGCGATGCCCTCGTTGTCGCCGGATCGGCGGGCGCGCCGGGTGCGCGCCGTGACGCGGCCGGGCCGCGCCCAAGGCCGCTGCGGGGTCGTACACTTGCCGACCCATGACTCCGTCGCTCCTACAACGACGCCTGATCGACGTCAGCGACCGCCTCAAGCGTCTCCGTTCGGAGTGCGCGGTCGCCGACGAGCAGTTGGCGTTCCTGGAGGAAGAGGCTGAAGACGCGCGCCTGCGTGCGCTCGTGTCGGAGACGCCTCTCGCCGAAGCCGACGCGCGCGAGGTTCGCCGTCACGCTGACGCTCTCGGCCGGCACCGCGAGGCCCTGGCTCGTTCGATCACGGACCTGCTACGAGAACAAGACGCGCTCCTCGACCGCATGGCGGCCGAGTTGCCGTCGCGGTAGAAGACCGGCGGTCGGAGAGTGAGTGTGAGTACACCGGTGCGCGTCATCCTGGCTGAAGACGAGGCGATCATTCGCCTCGACGTGAAGGAGATCCTCGAGGAGGAGGGTTATCAAGTCGTGGGGGAGACGGGCCGCGGCGACCAGGCGATCGAGCTGGCGCGCGAGTTGCGCCCTGATCTCACGATCCTCGATATCAAGATGCCCGGCCTCGATGGGCTCACGGCGGCCAAGACGATCGCGTCGGAACGGCTGTCAGCAGTGTTGATCCTCACCGCGTTCTCACAGCACGACCTGGTCGAACAGGCACGCGAAGCGGGCGCGCTCGCGTACCTCGTGAAGCCGTTCCAGAAGAGCGACCTCATCCCCGCGATGGAAATGGCGCTCGGCCGTCACGAACAGTTGCTCGCGCTCGAGCGGGAGAACAACGACCTCGCCGAACGCCTCGAAGCGCGCAAGGCCATCGACCGCGCGAAGGGCCGGCTGATGGACGAGCACGGGCTGAGCGAAGCGCAGTCGTGGCGGTTCCTTCAGACCACCGCGATGAACACGCGTCGCAAGATCAACGACGTTGCCGCGGACGTCATCAACGGCGCGCTCGTTCCCTAATTCTCGCTCTCGCGGGCTCGACGCCCCGCTTCGAGTTGGAAGGGCGAGATGCCGTCGGGGTGCCACGGCCCGACTGAACCGGCATCGATCGCCTCGACCGACTTGTCGACAATGTTGAACTCGCGACGAACTGCGTCGAGCGGCCAGTCGGCGTACTCGAACCAGTCGACCGCGAGCAGGTCTTTGCCGCACATCGCGCCGCGGTACATCGCGTTGGCAAGGCGCTCGGGCATTCCCGCTTCCGACAAGTGGCCCCGGTCGTATTCGAAGATCCCTGCGGCGGCGTGCACGTATCCGGTCTCGAACAACCCGATGACCATCGCCAGCAACGAAAAGCCCTGCGGACTCGGGATCGCGCGCGCGATGAGCCCGAATACCTCGATCTCCGACTCGACTTTTGTGCCGTAGTCGGCGACGACGTGCACCCAGTCATGCTGGGCGAGCAGCGGCGGCGCGCTGCCGGGCGTTCCCGGGAAGGAGAAGCCCCGAGCGCGGTAAAAGTCGAACACCGCCCGACCGATCGCCCCATCGGGGCATCGTTCGAGGTCCGCCCAACGTTGGGCGAGCGCGGCATCGTTCACGCTCTCCTGCCACGCCTCGGCGAGCGCACCCGTGGTGTGCAGCGCGGCGTGCTGATGTTCTTGCCATGACGCGGTGTAGCCGTTGCGGTCGAAGTCGATCAGGGCGAGGCCGAGACTGCCCTTGGCGTAGTCGCGTGCGACGCGCAACATCCCTTCGTCGACCATCAACTCGTGCGCGTACCGCTCGACTCTCGCGGCAACATCTTCGGGCAGCGGGACGAGGATCAACTCGGCGAGCACCATGAGTTGCACGATCCGGGTGCGGAACTCGATGTTGCGACGGCGCAAGCCCTCCGCGAGTCCGCTCGCCGAGAGCGGTTCGACCGCAGTGACGTCTGGACGGAAGCCGGTCATCGATTCGGACACGGCGGGCAGGAGCGCCGCCTGGAGGGTGGTCAACCCGCCCTCCGGTGCGACCGCCGACGCGATGCCGCGGGCGAGCAGGAACACTTCCGCTTCGCTCATGGGCCCGAGCAGTTGATCGTCGGCGGACGGCAGCGGGACTGGCATCTCGCGGCGAACGAAGACCCGGCGACTGGTATTCCCGGCCCGTACCATCGGGGGAGATGTCCAAGCTCCTGCTCCTCGACGGGCACTCGCTCGCATACCGGGCGTTCTTCGCCCTCCCGACCGACCTCGCGACCGCGGCCGGCACGGTCACGAACGCCGTGTACGGGTTCACGTCGATGCTCACCAAAGTGCTGGCCGACGAGCAGCCCGACTACATCGTGGTGGCGTTCGACGCCCCCGGCGGCGCGGTGCACCGTTTCGAACTCGACCCGGAGTACAAGGCGGGCCGAGCCGCGACCCCCGACTTGTTTCGCTCACAACTTCCCCTGATCCGGGAAGTGCTCGACACGCTCGAGATCAAACGCCTCGAGATCGAAGGCGTCGAAGCCGACGACGTACTGGCGACGCTCGCGGTACGCGCGGCCGAAGAAGGGATCGACGTCGTCATCGTCACGGGGGACCGCGACGCCTACCAGCTCGTGCGCGACCCGCACATCAAGGTGCTCTACAACCGGCGCGGTGTGTCGGATTACGCGCTCTACGACGAGGCGGGCATCCTCGAGCGGACCGGTGTGACTCCGCTGCAATACCCGGAATACGCGGCGCTGCGAGGCGACACGAGCGACAACCTTCCGGGCGTGCCCGGCATCGGTGAGAAGACCGCCGCAAAGCTCGTCTCGACCTACGAGAACCTCGAGACGATCTTCGAGCATCTCGACGACCTGCCGCCGCGCCAGCGCACGAACCTCGGCGAGGCGCGCGACCGCGTGTTCAAGAACCGCGAAATGACATTCCTGCGCTGCGACGTGGACGTGGGTGTCGAGCCCACTGAGCTGCGGCAGGGGCAGTTCGATCGCGAGAAGGTGCGGCTGCTCTTCAACCAACTCGAGTTCCGCACGCTCTTGCCGCGCATCCTCGATGCGGTCGGTGAAGTGTCGGAGCCGGCCGCGGCTACCGAGACACTCGAAGTCGACGTCACCGTGGTGCGTGAAGCGAAGAAAGCCGTCGCGGCGCTAACGGACGTGACCAAGACCGCGGCGCGCGTCGCGCTCGAAGCGCGTTGGGCGGGCGCGGCCGGTCGTACGTCTCTCCTCGGCCTTGCCATGTCGACCGAACCGGGCACCGCGACCTATCTCGCCGGCGATCTTCTCGAAGACGACGACGTCCGGGGCGCGCTCGGCGCGTTGCTCGCCACCGACGGGCCGCCGCTGGTCGCCCATCGCGGCAAGGAGTTGATCCACGGACTGCGACCGTCGGAGGTGCAATCGCTGCATGCCGACACCGCGGTGATGGCGTACCTCCTGGATCCGGGCGAAGGAAAGTACCTGCTCGACGACCTAGCCCTGCGTTACCTCTCGATCGAATTGCAATCACCCGATCGAGTCGAAGGAACCCTCGACCTCGACGGTGACGCGTCGGCCGAAGACGTCGGGCGGCGCGCCGCGCTGCTCTTGCTGCTCGTCGACACTCTTTCCGAAGCATTGCGGGCGCGTGAGCTCACCGACCTGTACGAGCGGTTCGAAGAGCCGCTGGTGCCGGTGCTCGCGAGGATGGAAGACGCCGGTGTGCGAATCGACGTCGAATTCCTCTCGGAACTCGGTAGCGAGCTCACCGACCGCTGCCGCACACTCGAAGCGGAAATCCACACGCACGCGGGCGAGACGTTCAACGTGAACTCCACGCCGCAACTGCGGCGAGTGTTGTTCGACAAACTCGGCATCACGCCGGTGAAGAAGACCAAGACCGGCCCATCCACCGACGCCGACTCGTTGCAGAAGATGCAAGACGCGCACCCCATCGTCGAAGCGTTGTTGCGCTACCGCGAAGTGGAGAAGTTGCGCAGCACCTACACCGACGCGCTCCCGCCGCTCGTGCAGGCCGACGGTCGGATCCACGCGACGTTGAATCAGTTAGGCACCACCACCGGGCGCATCTCGAGCGAGTCGCCGAACTTGCAGAACGTGCCGGTACGCACGAGCGAAGGCCGAGAACTGCGGCGCGCTTTCATTGCCGACGACGGCTGCGGGTTACTCACCGCCGACTACTCGCAGATCGAACTGCGGGTGCTCGCGCATCTCGCCGAAGACCCCGGGTTGATCGAGGCGTTCTCGCGTAACGCCGACATTCACAACACCACCGCGTCGCGCGTGTTCAACGTCCCGGAAGAGAAGGTCGACCCGTTCCAACGGCGTTTCGCGAAAGTCGTGAACTACGGCCTCGCGTACGGCATGGAGGCCTACGGGCTCGGCCAGCGGCTCGACATTCCCACGGAGCAGGCGCGCGAGATCCTCGACGCATACTTCGAGGGCTTCCCGAATGTCGCCGCCTACATGCGCGAATCCGTACGGGACGCCAAGGCTCGTGGCTACACCACGACGATTTTCGGCCGTCGCCGGCAGCTGCCCGAACTCGCCTCCGACAACTTCCGCATCCGCCAGATGGGCGAACGCATGGCGCAGAACGCGCCCGTGCAAGGTTCCGCCGCCGACATCTTCAAACTCGCGATGATCGAACTCGATCGTGAGTTGACCGCCCGCAAGCTGCGCAGCCGCATGGTGCTCACCGTGCACGACGAACTCGTCCTCGAAGTACCCGACGCCGAACGCGAAGAAGTGGAACCGCTCGTTCGCCAAGTGATGGAGAACGTCAGCGAACTGCGCGTGCCGCTAGTGGTCGACATCGGCTTCGGCCGCTCCTGGGCCGAAGCCAAATAACCCCGCCGGCCGAGAGCGGGGGTGCGCCCAAAGCGGCAACGGGCGTTTTCATGCCCGTTCTCGTTGCTATAGCCCCACCTTCGGGCATGAAAACTGCCCGAACTTCCGCGCCGGGTTGTGGGACTTGTAGTCCCGAACGGGCGCAGAAGTGCAACAACCGCCGATGGCCGGCTGTGCGCAACCGCGGCAGGCGACGGGCGTTTTCATGCCCGTTCTCGGTGCTGGGGTGCCACCTTCGGGCATGAAAACCGCCCGAACTTCCGCGTCGGGTTGTGGGACTTGTAGTCCCGAGCGGGAGCAGAAGTGCAACAACTGCCGACGCGGGTTGCGGGCACGGCTGTCGTCGTCGCGACCGCTGCTGCGTAGCCTCGCCGAGTGAGCGACATGCCGGTCGGGCCCGACGGTCCCTGGTTCAACGAGCTTGCCGCGTTCCTTGGGCCGGCTTACTTGCGCAACGCGTTCACGAAGGGGACCGAGCAGGAGGTCGGGTTCCTGGTCGAGGCGCTGGGGCTCGAGCCGGGGATGCGGGTGCTCGACGCGGGGTGCGGGCCCGGGCGGCACTCGATCGCGCTCGCCGCGCGCGGCATGGAGGTGGTGGGGATCGACTTGTCGCCCGACTTCATTGCACTCGCACGCAAAAGCGTCCCCGCGGGGACGCTTTCCGCCACCTTCGAGGTCATGGATGTCCGTGACCTCGCCTTCGATGGCGAATTCGACGCGGTCGTCTGCCTCTGCCAGGGCGGATTCGGCTTGCTCGGCGGCGACGACGACGAAGGCGTGATCGAGCGCTTCGCGACCGCGCTGAAACCGCAAGGGAAGCTCGCGTGCAGCGCGTTCTCGTCGTTCTTCGTCACCCGTCACCTCGAGGCACACGACACGTTCGATCCGGCCACGGGCGTCAACCACGAGCACGCCCTGCTTCGCGACCCCGACGGTCAGGAACGCGAATTCGACCTATGGACGACCTGTTTCACGCCGCGAGA
>JAODBJ010000071.1 GCA_025463905.1 Actinomycetes bacterium | reverse complement strand
CCGAGCTCGACGCTCGCAGTACAAGCGACGCTGCATAGCTACACGGTGGTGTTCTGGTGGGCCGCAGGCATCTTCGCCGCCGGCGCGGTCGCAACGCTGGTGCTGTTTCGCTCCGGCGCGGTGGTCGCTACGCCCGCGCGACCCGGTGCACCACGGCCGGCGCTCGCTCACTGATCGACGACCTACGGGAGTCCGAGCGCGGTGCTCACCGCGGCACGCGGGCCCTGTCCCGCCAAAGCATCGACGTGGGCGACGAGGCCGTTCTCGATCGTCAACAGGACGAGCGCGAGCACGCGATGGTCGCGCATGGCGACGATGCCGACCCGGTCGCCGACGGGTAGGTATAACAGCGCCGGCGAGGCGGGCGGCCCCAGATAGCGCAAGATTCCCGGACCGACTTCCGCGCTCCCGACCACCACGCCCGGAACGACGTCGCTCGCACCGTCGACGGTCGGGTCCAGCAAGGTCAGAAGGCCCTCGAGGTCGCCGCCCGCGCACGCTTCGATGAATCGCTCGCTGATTTGTTGTTGCAGCGCGGAGTCCACGGCGAACCGCCCAGGCGCCGACTCTGCTTGCAACGTGCGCCGGGCGCGACTGGCCAGTTGCCGGCATGCCGCCGCGCTGCGTCCGACGATCGTCGCGACTTCCTCGAACGAGTACTGAAACACGTCGTGCAGCACGAACGAGGTCCGCTCGGCGGGAGTCAGCCGTTCGAGCAGTGCATGCATCGCCAGGGTGACGTTGTCGACGAGCGTCAGCCGATTCGACGGATCGAGCGCGCGCGGGTCGAACGGGTCGTTGGCGACGTCGAGCGCGTCCGTCGGGTGCCGCCGCCGCGTTCGGAGTCGGTCGAGGCACAGCCTCGTCGTGACGACCACCAACCACCCTTCGGGATCATCGATGCCGGCGATGTCCATGCGCGCGAGACGCGTGAACGCTTCCTGCACGGCGTCCTCGGCGTCGCGGAGGTCCAACAGGATGCGAAAGGCGAGATCGAGCATGCGTCGGCGGTGCGCCTTCCAGAGCGCGTCGAACACCGGCTCATCGACACCGGACGCAGTGCGGTCGGGACGTTCCATCGGGGTTCCCATCGTGCCAGCGAGACGAAGCCTGCGGCGCGCGCTCACGCCTTCTTACGAATGCCTTCTTGCCAGATCAACTTCAGCATCGACGGCTTGGCGCTCGTGGTGGCAACGGCGATCGTCGAGCGCACGTAGGTGTCGCCGAGCGCTTGGCGCAGCACACAGTCGGCCAGGTCGATGCGGGAGGTGAACCGGTGGCCGATGTGGTCGATCGCAACTTCGTACGCCGAAACACTCGGCGCCTCGAATAACCCCGATGGGCGGACGATCGTCCAGCTGAGGTCGCTCGCCGACACCATTGCTTCCATTCGCTTCATGTCGTCGTACAGGGTCTTGCCCAATTTGTTCACGACGTACGGTTGCATGATCTTCTCGAAGATGAAGCCGCCAAGCGGTTCGGGATGAGGGGCCACCGCACTGGAACTGACGCACACAAGCCGCTTGATGCCGGCGGCGTGCATGCCGGCAATGATGTTGGTGGCGCCGTCCGAGTAGACGGTGATCGGCGTCTTGGCGAAGGGCACACCGAGCGTCGAGAGTACGGCGTCGGCCCCGTCGACCGCCGAGGTGACGGCGGCCGCGTCGTGAACATCGCCCGCGGCGACCTCGAGGTGCTGGTGCTCGATGGGGAAGGCATCAGGATGGCGCGTGAAGGCGACCACGTCGTGGTGCTCATCGAGCGCCAGTTGGGTGAGGAGTCGGCCGGTGGGGCCATTCGCCCCGAACACTGCAAGCTTCATCGGTTTGTTCCTTTCGATGTGCGCCCGTGAACACGTCCGAAGCGGGCTACATCAACAAGGACGCCGACGTACCGGGGAGTGTGACATCGCGGGCTGTCCGTTCTGCGCCGCGCGATGCTGGCCCGATGAGCTTCGGGAGTGCATCGACGACCGACGAGGTCTTGGACGGCGTCGACCTGTCCGGACAATGGGTGCTGATCACCGGTGCGTCGGCGGGCTTGGGCCAGGAGACGGCGCGGGCCGTCGCTGCGCATGGTGGGAACGTGGTGCTCGGCGTCCGCGACGTCGCCAAGGGCGAGCGGGCCACTGAGCCGGTGCGCGCCGCCGCGGCCGCGACGGGTGCGACCGTCGAGCTGCGCGAGGTCGACCTCGCGTCGTTGGCATCGATCCGCGCGTTCACCGACCGGGTGGTCGACGACCACGACCGTCTCGATGTGATCATCGCCAACGCGGGCGTGATGGCAACGCCCGAGGGTCGCACGGCCGATGGGTTCGAGCTGCAGTTCGGCACCAACCATCTGGGCCACTTCCCGCTGGTGAATCGCGTGCGTCCACTGCTTGCCGGCGGACCGGCGCGCATTGTGAACCTGTCGTCGGCGGGCCACCGCTTCAGCGACGTCGTGCTCGACGACATCAACTTCGAGCAAACCCCTTACGACCCGTGGCAGGCATACGGCCGATCGAAGACGGCCAACATTCTGTTCGCCGTCGAACTCGACCGGCGCGGGCGCGAGGCGGGACAGCGGGCGTGCGCGGTGCATCCGGGGACGATCATCACCGAGCTTGGCCGCCACCTGACGGAGGACACGTTCGCCGCGCTGCCGCCCGCGCGCGCCAAGCAAGAGACAATCTGGAAGTCGATCCCTGCCGGCGCCGCCACGAGCGTGTGGGCCGGCTTCGTCGCCGACCCTGACACGATCGGCGGCCGCTACTGCGAGGACTGCCACGTCGCGTCCTTCACCGAGGACCCGACCAGCCGGGGCGGCGTGAACGCCTACGCGCTCGATCCCGAAACGGCGAAGGCATTGTGGGCTCGGTCCGAGGAATTGGTGGGGGAGTCGTTCCCCGCATGACCCGCGACGGGTACGAACTGTTCGACAGGGAGGTGCGATGAGGCGATCGCAGGTGACGCCACTCGGCGCTATCGCGCGCGGTGCGCTTGCCGGCGCGGTCGGAACCGTCGCGATGGACTGGGTGTGGTACTCCCGGTACAGGCGCGACGGAGGCAAGAGCGCGTTCCTCGAGTGGGAGTTCTCCGCGAAGCCGGACTGGGACGAGATCTCCGCCCCCGGTCAGGTCGGAAAGCGGCTCGTCGAGGGGTTCTTGCAGCGGGAGCTCGATCCGAAGTGGGCACCGCTCATGAACAACGTCATGCACTGGGGCTACGGGACGTTGTGGGGCGTGCAGTACGGGGTCGTCGCGGCGTCGTTGCCGAAACGCTCCGTTGGGCTCGGTCTCCTGCTCGGCCCGACCGTGTGGGCGTCGAGCTACGTCGTCTTGCCGCTGGCGAAGCTCTACAAGCCCGATTTGGGAGTACGACGCGCAGACGCTGGCGAAGGACCTTGGCGCCCACATGGCGTACGGCGTCGCGACCGCCGGTGCGTTCGGTGTTCTCGACACCTTGACTCGTCGAACCGACTAGGTACCCCGCACCTTCATGCCTGCGGCGCGGTAGATCGAATCGATGACGCGCATGTTCGCGATCGAGTCCGATGGCGGCGTCAGCGTCTCGGCGCCGTCGAGCACGCTCGCGCAGAAGGCTTCGAGTTGATACTCGTAGGTCGGTTTGCGCGGCATCCGCTCGACCCGCTTCCGGCCGCCGGCCTCGACCTTCAAGCGGTGGTACAGCTGCGGCGTCGTCGGGTTGAACACGCGCATCTCGCCTTGATCACCGGTGGCTGTCGCGTGCAATCGCAGCAGAGACGACGACCACATCGAGCAGGTGATCGTGGCCGTGTGACCACTCGGGAACCGCAAGTCGGCGCGCATCGCGCGGTCGACGTCCGGAGTGCGTAGCTTCGGCACCGCGCGTACCACCTCAGGCTCCTCACCACCGAGGGTGCGCGCGATGTGAACGGTGTAACAGCCCGCGTCCATCAACGCGCCACCAGCGAGGTCGTACCGATAGCGGATGTCGGAGAACCGCGGTAACGGGAAGCAGAGCGCGACATCGAGGTGGCGCAACGTGCCGAGCTCGCCGCTTCGGACGATGTCGACCATCCGCTGTGCGAGGGGGTGGTACCGCCAGTGGAAGGCCTCC
>JAODBJ010000038.1 GCA_025463905.1 Actinomycetes bacterium | reverse complement strand
GGGTCGGTCGTCGGAACCCGCGAAGTCGACGATCAACCGATCGTCGTCGACGGTGATTGCGACGTGTACGTGGATGTCGGTGTTGCCGGCCGGGTCGCAATCCACATACACATCCGACTCGTACGTGCCGTCGGGCCAGCGCGCGATCTCTTCGGAGAACCGCCGGCGCGCGTCTTCGATCGTCCAGTCGACTGCGGCCCGAACGGTGCTCGCACCGTGGTGCGCAATAATCTCCGACAACCGGTCCACGCCGAGGCGAGCCGCGCCCACTTGCGCGCGCAGGTCGCCGATGAATCCCTCGAGTCGGTTGTTGGCACGCATCGTGAGGATCACGTCTCGCCGTTCGCGCCCGGCGTCGACGATCTTGAGCAGCGGGTAGCGCGTGCCCTCCGACCAGATGTCTTTCGCGAACACGTTGTAGCCACCGGCCATCGCCCCACCCGTGTCGCCGTGGTGGCACTGGATCGACGCGATGAGCAACAGCGCGCCGTCGTCGTCGAATACCGGCGCGAACACGTTGAAGTCGGGGAGGTGGCCGCCGCCGTGGTACGGATCGTTGGCCACGATCACGTCGCCGGGATAGAGCTCCTCACCGAAGAACTCGATGGCGAAGCGCACCGGCAAGGTCGAGCTCAACATGAACTGCGGGATCCCGACCGACAGCGCCGCGAGACGCCCTCGCGCGTCGAGGATCGTGGCGTTGCGCTCGTTGCTCTGGTTCAGGATCGGCGTGGTGGCGGTGCGCGACACGAACGTCGCCATCTCGAAGCACACCGTCTCCATCGCGGACCGAACGACTTCCGCCGTGATGGCATCGGTCGCCGGCGTGACGGCGGCCGGAGTGGCGGCCGTCATGGCTTCGTGCTCAGTTGCTGACACGCGTGTCAGACTACGACGATGCCCGACTGGGAGCTGCGAGACGTGGAACCCGAGCGGACCCGCCGCTATGTGCGCGAGGGCTGGTGGGACGACGACTCGCTCGGCACGGTGCTCGCGGCCGGCCTCGCAGCGGCGGCGGCCGAGACGTTCAGTGTGCGCTCAGACCGGCGGCCGTGGCGCGGAACGCTCGGCGACGTCGACGCGCTCGCCCGTCGCGTCGCGGGTGGCTTGCGTACCCGTGGGATCGGACCCGGCGACGCGGTGGCGTTCCAGCTACCGAACTGGGTCGAAGCCGCCGCAACCTTCTACGCCGTTTGCTACCTCGGCGCGACGGTTGTGCCGATCGTCCATTTCTACGGCGCGAAGGAGGTGGCGTACATCCTGCGTAAGACCAACGTGAAGGCGTTGGTCACCGCCGATCGCTTCGGCCATCTCGACTACCTCGCGAACCTCGGCGCGATGCAGGCCGACCTCCCCGATCTCGAGCTCGTCACCGTCGTCGGCGACGACGCCGGCGGGCATCTCCCGTTCGACGACCTCGCGACCGCGACGCCGGTCGACGGCCCGACGCGTGTCGATCCCACCACGCCCGCCCTGATCGCATACACGTCCGGCACCACCGCCGACCCGAAGGGAGTGGTGCATTCGCACCGCACCATCGGCGCGGAGATCCGCCAGCTCGGCTCGATGCAGCCGGCCGGGCGTGCGTCCCTCGTGGGAGCGCCGGTTGGGCACGGCATCGGCATGCTCGCCGCGTTGCTGCTCCCGGTGTGGCGCCATCAAGCGATCCATTTGATCGACGTGTGGGATCCGGCGCGCGTGCTCGCGTCGGCCGTCGAAGAAGATGTGACGATCGGAAGCGGCGCGACCTACTTCCTCACGAGCCTGCTCGACCATCCCGATTTCGACCCGGCGGTCCACCTCCCGTACATGGACCACATCGGTCTCGGTGGTTCCGCGGTCCCGGGCGCGGTCACTGAACGGGCGACCGGCCTGGGGATCTCCGTCGTGCGCTCGTTCGGTTCCACCGAACATCCGTCGATCACCGGCGCGCTGCACGACGCGCCGCTGGAGAAGCGGCTCTACACCGACGGCAAACCGCTCGCGGGAGTTGAGATTCGCATCGTCGACGCGAACGGTCACGATGTCGCGGTGGGGGAGCAGGGGGAGATCTACAGCCGCGGCCCGGACTGTTTTGTCGGCTATACCGACCCGCGCGCGACCAAGCTCGCGTTCGACGGCGACTGGTTCATGACCGGCGACATCGGCGTGCTGGACGCCGACGGTTACCTCGCAATCACTGACCGGAAGAAAGATGTCATCATCCGCGGCGGTGAGAACGTGAGCGCGGCCGAAGTGGAAGAGTTGTTATTGCGGATTCCCGGCGTCGCCGAATGTGCAGTGGTCGCCGCACCCGACACGCGCATGGGTGAGCACGTGTGCGCGTTCCTGCGCATGAGCCGCGGCGACACCATCCCGTCGCTCGACGACGTCCGCGCCTGGCTCGAACGGGCCGGCCTGGCCCGCCAGAAGTGGCCCGAAGAACTGCACCCGGTCGACGACTTCCCTCGTACCGCGAGTGGCAAGGTGCAGAAGTTCGTGTTGCGCCAGCGTTTGCGCCAAGCTCTGCCCGGTGGCTGAACAATCTCCTGCGGGTGACGCGTTTCCGTTGAGTGGTGTGCGCGTGATCGACGCGACTCGGTTCGTTGCCGGGCCGCTCTGCACGTTCTTTCTCGCGTCGCTCGGCGCCGACGTCGTGGCAATCGAAGACGTGAAGCCGTCGCCGAGCCGGCGCCTCCCGCCGTTCGCGCATCCCGACGGTGGCGCGACGAACGAGTACGTCGAGGGCGCGATGTCGGTGCCGTTCCTCAAACGGGGGCGCGGGAAGCGCAGCGTCGCGATCGCTCTCGGCACCGACGAAGGTGTCGCGCTGGTGCGGCGCCTTGCCTCGGGCGCGGATGTGTTCGTCGAGAACGCGCGCCCGGGCGCGATGCACGAGAGTTTCGGACTTGGCTACGCCGACCTCGCGGCCGTCAACCCGCGCCTCGTGTACTGCTCGATCAGCGGATACGGGCAGACCGGCCCGGACTCGGCGCGTCCGGCGATGGACATGGCGGTGCAGGCCGCGTCGGGCGTGATGGCGAAGACGGGATTCCCCGACGGTCCGCCCATCCGCGCTGGGATCGCGATCGGTGATCACGTGGCCGCGAGTTTCGGCGCGCTGGGCGTGGTCGCCGCGTTACGCCAGCGCGACACCACCGGCCGCGGCCAGCAGGTGGACCTCTCGATGCTCGACGTGCTGACCGCGTTGGTGTGGGACGAACCCGTCGACCATTACGCCGCGATCGGGATGCCGGTGCGTAGCGGGAACGCCGACCCGCGCGGCGCACCGATCAACGTGTACGCAGGAACCGATGGCTGGGTCGCGGTCACGTTGTCGAGCGACGACCAGTGGCGTGGGTTGTGTGCGGTGATGGGGCGCGAAGATCTCTTGGAACAACTGCCATCGGTGCGAGAACGGGCGGCGCACGCTGCGGAAGTCGACGCCGCGGTCGCGCAATGGGCCGCCGCGTTGCCGGCGGCAGAGGTCGAGCGGGCGTTTCTCGCGCTCGGCGTCGCGGCCGCGCGCGTACGCGCCCCGATCGCCGCACGCGACGACCCGCACCTGCAGTCGCGCGAACTGTTGCAACCCTTGTTGCATCCCAGTGCCGGGGATCGTGACAGCGGGTTCCTCGGTCCGCAGTTGCCCATCGCATTCGACGGACGGGTCGCGAAGCTGGCACCGGCCGAACAACTCGGCGCGAGCACCGACGCGGTCTTGAGTGAACTCGGCGTCGACGCCGACGAGATCGCAGTCCTTCGAGCGCAGGGCGTCATCGCGTGAGCACCGACGGCACCGACGGCACCGGCGACATCGCAAGCGGCGGCGCGCTGCTCGACGGTATGCGGGTGCTCGACGCGGGAATGTGGCGGCCGGTGCCGCACGCGACACAGTTGCTGGCCGACCTCGGTGCCACCGTGCTGAAGATCGAGCGGCCCGGTGGCGACCCGATGCGCGGCTTTCCCGAGATCTTCGCCGACGTCGCGGCGGGGAAGCGCAGCGTGGTGATCGACCTGAAGACCGACGCCGGACGTGCCCACGCACTCGCGCTGTCACGCGATGCCCATGTATTCACGGAGGGTTGGCGCCCGGGCGTCGCCGACCGCTTGGGGCTCGGCTACCACGACGTGCGGAGTGGCAACCCGTCGATCATCTACGGATCGTTGAGCGGTTACGGGCAGACCGGGCCGCGGCGTGACGTACCCGGCCACGACCTCAACTACCAAGCCCTGGCCGGCGCGGTCGCGACCCGTTCGGCAGGCGACATCCCGCGCATTCCGATCCTGCCCGTCGCTGATCTCGCCGGCGCGACGATGCTCGCGTTGGTGATCTGCGCGGCATGGGCGCGACGGTTGCATACCGGCGAAGGTGAATACATCGACGTGTCGATGACCGATGTGGTCGCGTCGTGGCGCGGCGGTCGCAGCGGCACACAGGTCGCCGGTCGAGACGAACCACTGCGCGGCACCGCGGGATACGGCGTGTTCCGCTGCCGTGACGGCCGTTGGTTGTCGCTCGCGGTGATCGCCGAGGACCATCTCTGGGCGGCGGTGTGCGACGGCCTGCGGTTGCCGTCGTTGCGTGACATCGCGTACGCGCAGCGACTCGACCAAGTAGAGGCGTTGAACGCGGCGATCGCCGGCGCCGTGGCTGCGACGGACCGTGACGACGCGATCGCGTCGCTGCAACGCGCCGGCGCGCCCGTTGCGGCGGTGTTGGACGCGGAAGAAGCGATCGGCACTGATGGGTTCCCCGCGGTGCTGGCCGCACATGCGGTCCGAGCGCGTGGCGTTGCACCGGGTGTGGACGAACACCAATCCTCGCCGTGGCCTGACGCGAACTGATCACGCGAGGCGAACGCGTCACAACTTGAGCGCGCGTGACGGGTTTCACAGCTGCGGAACCCCGGTGAGAAGACGTCCTGTCCGGCCAATCGTGAATCGCCGATACCCAACGCATGGGACGGTATTCACGAATCGCAAATCGGTTGTTGCTGCGCGGCAAGGGTGCAGTTGCGCTTTCGGCTCTGACTGGCGTCGCGCTCGTTGGGTGCGCGCCGGTCGTGTCACCTCCGGGTGGCCCGGCACCGACGACCACGACGCAACCCGCAGGAGGCGGCGGCGGGCAATTGCTCGACCTCGGCCGCAACCTGACCTCGTACATCAAGCAGAGCGGTGACCAGATCATCCAGGTGCCGAACGGTACGTACACCGCCGGCACCGTCAGTGCGCCGCACGCCGCGACCAGCGGCGCCCAACATGGCTGGCTCGTGCTGAAGGCGCAGTCACCGCTCGGGGTCGTGGTCGACCTGGCGCACGCGCCACTCATGCTGACGTCGTCGACAAGTCGCGTGTTGTTCGTCGGATTCAAGTTCGTCAACGGCTCGGTGTACGCGTACGGCTCCGACCTCGCGTTCTGGTACACCGACCACTCGTTCCCCGCGGACGTGTGGTCGCGCCAAGCGCCAAATCCGCGCTACCCGGAGCAAGGTCTCTATCGAGCGCCGCGCACCGTCTACACGAACGCGACGACGAGCAAACGCGTCAGCTTCTTCGGCGTCGACGCACACGACACTGCGACCTCGTTCATGATCTCCGGCAGCACCGACATGACACTGCAGGGCACGAACATCTGGAACCTCAGCGATTTGGGCCTCGACCCGCAGGACGTCGTCCACGTGGATGCGATCGGGGGTGTGTCCGGAAACACCAGCGGGTTGACGGTGCGCAACTCATGGATCCGAGGCCGCATCATGATTGAGGATGCGGCCGGACACGGCGGCTCCGTCGGTGGTCCCTTCACGAACCTGTTGTTCGCCGACACGTGGGTGTCGAACTCACCGAGTTCGGGCTTCACGTTCACCGCGGCGAAGCAGACCTCGCCTCGTGGTGTGTTCGGTGCGCTCTCGAACGTCCATAGCTGGGGGAACAACAACGGCTATGCCCGAATCGACATTGTCGACGGGAAGCAATACCACCAATCGAACGTGATCTCGAGCCGCGTGAACGTGGCGGAGAGCGGTGTCGTCGCCGCCGCGCCGCCCTACGGTTCGATCAGCCCGTCAACCCAATGGCGCAACGCGCACCCCTACGACGCGTGGGCCTACGCCATCCACTAACGCATCCCAACGTGCGTCACGGATCGCGCTCTCGGGGCGTATTCACGACGCACGTACATGGGTGTTCGGCGGATTTAGCCGCGGAGGACGGTGCCGGGGCGCTTGCTGCTGGTCACCGATTCGCCGTCGACCCGGATCGGCGTGCCGTTCACGAGCACGTGACGCACGCCGATCGGTTCGTCGGCGGTGAGTCGTTCCCCGTTCGCCGGGAAGTCGCGCACGCGACGCAGCGGGCCCGGCGCGACGGTGTCGGCGTCGAACGCGCAGATGTCGGCGGCTTTGCCGACTTCGAGCGTGCCTCGATCAGACATGCCGTACACACCGGCCGGCTCACCCGTGAGCTTGTGTACGGCGTGCTCGAGCGGCATCACGTCACGGTCGCGCACCCAGTTGCCGAGCAGGTCGGTGGCGAAGCACGCGTCGCACAGTTGGCTGACGTGCGCGCCGGAGTCGGCGAGGCCGAGCAGCACCGTGTCTTGCGGGAGGAGCCACGCGATGGCGTCTTCGTCGTTGTTGGCGAGCACCGACCAGAACCGGGTGTCGAGGTTCTCCGACAACGAGATGTCGAGCATCACGTCGAGCGGCGTGCACCCCTTCTCCGCGGCGATGTCGGGGATCGACCGATTGATGAGGTCGGGGTGCGTCGCGGATTCCGCAACCTTCAACGAGTCCCAGTTCATGCCGAAGCCACCGCCGCCGAGTTCTTTCCACGCGCGTTCACGCCACGCGGGGTCGCGGTACGCCGCGATGCGTTCGGCCTCGGTGGTGTCCATCAGTTCCTTGAACGAGTCGCGCATGTTCAACGTGAACGGTTCGCGCAGGTTCATCTGGAACACGAGGGGCCGGCACGACACCTGCGGCCACACCTGCGCGCCGCCGGCGCGTTCGGCGACGTTCTGCTCCATGATCTTCTCGTGCCACGGGTAGCCCTTCACCGTGAGCAGCGCGGTCCACGTGAGCGGCCGACCGGCGATCCGTTGTAGCTCGAACACGTCGCTGTGCTTGATCGTTTCGCCCGGGAGCAGCGCGACCACGCCCCAGCGAGCTTGTTGCATCGGTTCGAGCAGCGAGCGCATCTCGCGCATGTCGGCGATGCGAGACGGCACCGGCTTGCCTTTGGCGCCGCTATGCGTGGGCGACGAGCTCGATGCGAAGCCGGCCGCGCCGGCGTCGAGCGCTTCGGCAATGACGCCCTGCATCTTGCGCAGCTCGTCGTCGGTTGCTTCGCGTTCGTACCCTTCGTCGCCCATCACCCACAGCCGCAATGCGGTGTGGCCGATGTAGCAGCCGTAGTTGAGCACGGTGCCGCGCGACTCGACTGCGTCGAGGTACTGCGGGAACGTCTCGAAGTCTTCCCACGGAACACCCGCGAACAGCGTGTCGGGCTGCATGTCTTCGACGTGCTGCAAGGTGCGCACGAGGAGGTCGCGGTGCTCGGGACGGACCGGCGCGATCGAGAACCCGCAGTTGCCGGCAATCACGGTGGTGACACCGTGGAACGACGACGGCGTGAGGCCGGGGTCCCAGAACACCTGCGCGTCGTAGTGCGTGTGGATGTCGATGAAGCCAGGTGTGACGACGTGGCCGGACGCATCGAGCACTCGAGTGCCGTCGACCCGGTCGTCGATGTCGCTGATCACGCCGCCGGTGATGCCGACGTCGGCCCGGCGCGCGGGCGCACCCGTGCCGTCGATGACCATGCCACCCCGGATGACGACGTCTGCCATCGCACAACTCCTTTGCGCCGGAAACGAGCCGAGCCTAGGCCGAGACGGGACCAACCTTGACGTGCGTGTCAGGTTTCGGTCAACCTCGGTTTATGGCCGAACGCACAACGATTCCAGCGACGATGCCCGCAGCCGTGTTCCAGGGGCTGCGAGACGTGTCGGTCGAGGACGTACCGGTACCCACGCCTGGCCCCGGCGAGGTGCTGATCGAGGTCAGCCACTGCGGGATCTGTGGCAGCGACTTGCACTTCCTCCTCGAATGGGGCGGCAAGCAGAGGGCGATCGAAGGTCACGAGTACAGCGGCCGTATCGCCGCGCTCGGCGAGGGCGTCACCGGCTGGAAGATCGGCGACGCGGTGATCGACGGCCCGATGCAACGCTGCGGAACCTGCGAGTACTGCCTCGCGAACCGCCCGTTCCTGTGCGTGGACCGCAACCGCGTCGGTGCCGACGACCGCGGGTGGCAGGGCGCGTTCACGCGCTACACGAAAGTGTCGGCATCGGATCTGCTGCGCATCCCCGAGGGCCTGTCGATGCGCCACGCCGCACTCACAGAGCCGCTCGCAGTCGCGCTGCACGGCATCACGCGCGCCGGCGGCGCCCGGCCTGGAACGCGCTGGCTCGTCACCGGAGGCGGCCCGATCGGATACTTGTCGGTGGCGGCGTTACGGGCGTACGGCATCGACGACATCGTGGTGAGCGAACCGCACGAACGAAGAAGGTCGCTGTGCGAGAAGCTCGGCGCGCGGGTCGTGCTGCCCGAGGAACTCCCGGTGCCGGCGATGCCGCACGACATGGTCGACGAACCGTTCGACTGCGTCCTCGAGTGCTCGGGCAACGGCAAGGCAATGGAAGCGGGGCTCGCGCAGCTCAAACGAGGCGGGACGCTCGTGCTCGTCGGCGCGGGTATCCACCGGCCCCGCTTCGACAACAACCGCATCCTCCTCAACGAGTTGGTGATCACCGGCGCGTACGTCTACGACCACGACGGCTTCCCCCGCGCGATCGAATTACTCGCGTCCGGGAAGATGCCGAACGACCTCCTCCTCGAGGCCGAAGATGTTCCGCTCGACGGCTTGCTCGACGCCGCGATCAGTCTCGGCGAAGGCGACCTCGCGGCCAAGGTGATGGTGGTGCCACAGGTGAAAGGGGCAGCGCAATGACGACCACGGATTCCGTCGACACCGCGACCACGGAAGCGAGGCGTGACCGGCCACATTTCGCGTCGCGTTCGCCGCACTTCAACCACGTGGCGATGAGCCTGCCGTCCGAACTGTTGCGCGAAGCGGGCCGCGCTGAACTCGTGAACTTCTATTCGAACGTGTTCGGATGGGAAGAGCTCCCGATGCTGACCGACGAGGGAAAGCGTCTCGTCTTCCAGGCGTACACGCTCGAGCAATTCGTGTACCTGATCGCCGACGACCCGCCGATGGCATGCCCACGCCTCGACCACTTCGGCCTGTCGGTTGGCGCGGAGTCTGAACTCGACGACATTCTCGCTCGGGCCAAGGCGTATCGCGAGCGCGACGAACGCGTCGACATCATCGACAAGCAGGTCGATGACCACGGCATGCTCGCAATCACGAGCTGTTACGTGCGCTTCCTCCTGCCGATGATGACCGAAGTGCAGTGGTGGGACATGAAGGATCTAAAGACATGAGGCACATCGCATCCGGGAACCGCGCGTGAGCGCACTGCGCTACGGCGCGTTCGCGCCGCAGGGTTGGAAACTCGAGTATTCGGGATGGAGTGCTGCCGACGCGTGGGCGCACACCGTGGAGGTCGCACAGCTCGCCGAGCGAGTGGGCTACGACCACCTCTGGGTGTACGACCACGTCGAGACGGTGCCGCGCCGCGAACCAACGCACGTGTTCGAAGCGTTCACCACGCTCGCCGCACTCGCGCCGCAGACGGAACGGATCAAGCTCGGGCAGATGGTGACCTGCGCGGCGTACCGCAACGCAGGGTTGCTCGCCAAGGAAGCGGCGTGCGTCGACGTATTCAGTGGGGGACGTTTGATCCTCGGTATCGGCGCCGGCTGGTATCAGCGCGAGTACCAGGCGTACGGCTTCGACTTCCCGGCCCCCGCCGATCGGTTGCGGATCTTGGCGGAGACGATCCAGGTCGTGAAGCAGTGCTGGACCGAGGAAACGGTGACCTTCCACGGGAAGCACCTCTCGTTCGACGGCGCCTACTGCGACCCGAAACCGTTGCAGCAGCTTCCGGAAATCTGGGTCGGTGGTGGCGGCGAACAGGTGACCTTGCGCATCGCCGCGCGCCACGCCGACAAGACCAACTGGCAGGTGGGCCTCGACACGTTCGTGCACAAGTCGGAGGTGCTGCGCCGGCACTGCGACGACGTCGGCCGAGACTTCGACAGCATCGTGCGCACCCACGCGCCCGACTGCCGGTTGTTCGACACCGACGCCGACCTTGACGCGTGGCTGGCATCGCCGGACGGCGGGTCGCTATGGGGGCGCGGCGACCCGGCAGAATACGCGCGCGACAACTTCGTCGGCACCGTTGCGCAGGTGGCCGAGAAGGCACGCGGGTATGTGGAGGCTGGGTGTCGCGAGTTCGTGCTGTGGTTTCGTGACTACCCGTCCACCGAGAGCCTTGAACGTTTCGCGCAGGAAGTCGTGCCGCTGGTCGAAAGCTGACGGGGAGCCAGTGTTACGTTGACGCCGTGACCTTGACTTCCGACGCGCCCTCGCGCGGCTCGGTGCCGGGCGCAGCGATCGCTCCTCGACGTTCCCCGTACCTCGTCGCGGCAGTCGCGATCGCGGTCGCGATCGGCGCCGTGCTGTGCTTCTACACGAAGTCGGACCTCTGGCTCGACGAGGCGTTGTCGGTGAACGTCGCGCGCCTCCCGCTGTCCGACCTCTTCCACTGGCTGCGACACGACGGCGCACCGCCGCTGTATTACATCCTGCTGCACTTCTGGACCAGCATCTTCGGCACCAGCGCCGAAGCGGTGCGCTCGCTGTCAGGAGTGTGCGCTATCGGCGCCGCAGTCGCGGCTTACTACGCGGGGCGGCGCGTGAGCGGTCCCGCCACCGGTTGGGTCGCGGTTCTGCTGTTCGTGTCGAACCCGTTCGTCGCGCGTTTTGCCACCGAAACCCGCATGTACATGCTCGAGATCGCTCTCGTGATGTGCGGCTACCTCGCGTTCATGCGGTGTCTGGAGCGCCCGTCGATCGATCGTCTCGGTGTGTTCGCGCTCATCGTGGCGCTGTCGATCTACAACCAATACTGGGCGTTCTATCTCGCGATCGTCGTGGGCGGGATGCTCGTGTGGATGAGTTGGCGCGGCGCGTATCGCGACACCGCACGCCGGATGCTCCTTGCGATGGCGGTCGGCGGTGCGACCTTCATCCCGTGGTTGCCCACGTTCCTGTACCAGGCAAAGCACACGGGCACACCGTGGGGTCTGAAGCAGCTGCCGCCGGTCCCGATCGGCAAGACCTTCAGCGACTTCGCAGGGAGCACGGAGCACGAAGGTTGGGTGCTGTTCTTCTTCACGATCGCGCTGCTGCTCGTCGGCTTGTTCGGCGCAGCAATCGACGAACGACGCATCGAAATGGACCTGCACACGCGACCTGCCGCGCGTTGGATCGCGTTCACGCTCGGTGTCGGCTTGGCCCTCGGGATGTCGCTCAACTACCTGTCGGGCGGCGCGTTCCAGACCCGGTACAGCTCGTACGTGTTCCCGTTCTGGCTCCTGTTGCTCGCGCATGGGTTCACGTCGTTCGCCGACCGGCGCGTGCGCGTTTGGCTGCTCGCGTTCATGGTGTGTGTCGGCTTCATCGGCGGTGTGCGCAACTCGGTCACGAACCGCACCGAGGCGGGCAAGGTGGCGGCCGTATTGCGAGCCGACGCGAAGCCGGGCGACCTCGTGGTGTACTGCCCCGATCAACTCGGTCCCGGTGTGCATCGCCTCGCTCCGTCCGGGCTGCACGAGTTCAGCTATCCGTCGTCACCCAAGCCGGGCGTGCTCGTCGATTGGGTCGACTACAAGAAACGCATCGCGGCGAGCGACCCCGTCCGCTTCGCGAAAGACGTGCTGTCCCAGGCCGGGGATCGCACGATCTGGTTCGTCAGCGCGCCCGGGTATCGCACCCATGTCGGGCGCTGCGAAACCATGAGCGCCACGTTCGCGCAGCAGCGGCGGCTCACCGAACGTGTCATTTCCGATGAAACCATCTTCGAGATGCCCGGGCTCCAGCAGTTCTCCGTGCGGTGACCAAAACCGCGGAGGAGTTACGCATCGCGGCCGTTCCGTGGGTGCTCGCGCGCGTGCTGGTGCTCGGCGCGCTCGCGCTCACACGGCACGTCGTCACCACGCTGCCGGTATCGCCGCGGCCGCTACAAGCCCATCAAGGCCTGTTCGCCTGGGACGCCGCGTTCTATCGCGACATCGCGCACGGCGGCTACGACGCGGTTCCGAAGCTCGGTTTGCGGTTCTTCCCGCTCGTACCTCTCCTCGGCCGGTTGGTCGGGTTGCTGCCGGGCGTCAGCACCGATATCGGTGTGCTCGTCGTTGTGAACGCGTCGGCGCTCGTGGCGGGTGTGCTGATTGTGCGGCTGGTGCGCAACGAGACGGGCGACATGGAACTCGCACGCCGCGCCGCATGGCTGATCGCGTTGGCGCCGCCCGCGTTCGTCGCCGTGATGGGATACGCCGAAGCCACGCTCATGGCGCTCGCCCTCGCGATGGCACTCGCGTTGCGGTCACAACGATGGGGGTGGGCGATTCTGTTCGGCTACCTCGCCGGTTTGGCGAGGCCGGTCGGCGTGCTGCTGGTCGCGTTCGCGCTGGTGGCGGTATGGATCGCGAAGGCTCCACGCGCGCGGGTGCTGCAGGTGGCCGCGGTGTGCTCGCCGGTGGCCGGCCTGTTCTCCTACCTGTTGTGGGTCCGCAATCGCACTGGCGACCTCTTCTACGCGTTCCATGCGCAGGAGAACCCGCACCTGCGCGGGACGGCAGTGAACCCGATTGCCAATATCGATCATGCGACGCGCGAACTGTTCTCGGGCGATCGGTTCGGCTCCGGTCTGCACGCGATCACATTGCTCGTGCTCGTCGTGCTGCTCGTGGTGCTCGTGCGATCGTGGCCCTGGCCATACACCGCCTACGCATTCGCCGCGCTCG
>JAODBJ010000034.1 GCA_025463905.1 Actinomycetes bacterium | reverse complement strand
AACTGGCCGAATACTTCCTGCGCACCGAGGGTTACGACGTCGACCTCGCCCGCGCGGTACCCGACGCGGAGCGCCTCATAGAAGAGCAAGTCGTCGATCTCGCCATTGTGGATCTCATGATCGGCGGTGGCGCCGGATTGCGGCTCTGCGAACGCCTCGTCGGTGCCCACCTGCGGATACTGGCCGTGTCCACCCTCGACCAACGCGACCGCGCTCTCACGGCCGGCGCTGACGCGTTCATTCGCAAGCCCTTCGAGTCACTCACCCTGGTCTCCGCCGCGCGCGACCTGATCGGCACGAGCGCGATCGCCCGTGACACGCGGCGAGTACCGCAGACCTGATGGACCGCATTACGAGCGGACACGACGGACTCGACCGGCTGCTCGGAGGCGGTCTTCCCGCCAACGGCATCAACCTCATCATCGGTCATCCGGGCAGCGGCAAAACGATCCTCGCCGAGCAATATCTGTTCCAGAACGCGACGACGGCGCGGCCCGGCGTCTACTTGTCGACGGTGTCGGAACCGTTCGACAAGATCCTCCGCTACGGCGAGTCGATGACGTTCTTCGACGAAGACGCAATCGGCAGTTCCGTCTTCTACGACGACCTCGGCGAAGCCGTTATCCGGGATGGGCTCCCCGGTGTGCTCGACAAGATCGATCACCTACTGAAGGAACAGCAGCCCGGCTTCGTCGTGATCGACAGCTTCAAAGCACTCCGGTCGTTCGCCTCCGACGAAGCCGACTTCCGACGATTCCTGCACGACCTCGCGGGCCGACTCAGCGCCGCCGCGGCAACCACGTTCTGGATCGGCGAATACGACCGCGACCAAGCGGCCGACGCCCCGGAATTCGCGGTTGCCGATGTGATCATCGCGTTGGCGGCGAAGCGCACGGCGGAGCGCGAACTTCGCGTTCTGCAGGTGCTCAAGCTGCGCGGCAGCGGGTTTCTATCGGGCGAGCACGCCTATCGCATCGATAGCGACGGCCTCAACGTGTTTCCCCGGCTCGCTGACGATCTCGACACGCGTCAGTACATCCTTGGTGATCGACGACTCTCGTCCGGCATACCGGCACTCGACGACACACTGGGCGACGGTTACTGGCCCGGATCCATCACGCTCATCAGCGGGCCGACAGGTGCCGGCAAGACGCTCATCGGGTTGCATTTCCTGTTCCACGGTGCCGCGAATGGCGAGCCGGGGGTCCTCGCTGCGTTCCAGGAGAACGAGACGCAGCTCGCGCGCATTACCGCGGGCTTCGGCTGGGACGTCAACGATTCAGGCGTTCACATCCTGAGTCGCTCGCCGGTGGATCTCTACGTCGATGAGTGGGTGTACGACCTCCTCGAGTGCGTCGAACGAACGAACGCTCGACGCGTCGTGATCGACAGCTTGGGCGACCTGATGTTCGCGTCGCCCGACGACATCCGCTTTCGCGAGATGATGTACTCGCTGTCACAGCGGCTCGGTCGTCGCGGTGTGAGCCTCTTGATGACCCACGAGAGCGTGGACCTCTTCCACGTCGCGCGGCTCTCAGAGATCGGCATCTCACACATTGCCGACAACGTCGTGATGCTCCAGTACCTGCGGGTCAATTCTGAGGTGAGGCGCGCGCTGCTCGTGCTCAAGACTCGAGCGAGTGAGCATCACCCCGAGATCCGCGAATTTCACATTCGCCCGGAAGGCATTGTTCTCGGCGA
Source organism: Actinomycetes bacterium (assembly GCA_025463905.1). Classification (GTDB taxonomy): domain Bacteria; phylum Actinomycetota; class Acidimicrobiia; order IMCC26256; family PALSA-610; genus JAODBJ01. The sequence continues at coordinate 18,936 of JAODBJ010000034.1, read as the reverse complement.
GAAGTTCGCTGTCGACCAACGCTTCGACTGACCCGACCGACCAGACCGACCAGACCGACCAGACCGATCAGGTCGCGGCGAGTTCTGCCCAAACGGTCTTGCCGCCGGGCGTTTCTTCGGTGCCCCAAGCGTGTGAGAGCGCGGCGACGAACGCGACCCCGTTGCCGCCGATCCGGTGGGGATCAACTGCCAACTGCTCAGGCGGCGACGCGGAGGTGTCGCACACCGCAATCCGGATTGACGATGCGGTGCGTGAGAGCGTGAGCCGGAAGGGCGAGTTCGCATGCACGACGGCATTCGTCGCCAACTCGTTGGCAACGATGCCGGCGGCGTCGGTGACGCGGTCCTCGCCCCAACTTGCGAGCACGTCGGTGACGAACTGGCGAACTCCTCGCAACGTGGCGGCGGCCGGGACAAACATCCGAGCGACGCTGTCAGTGTCGGTGCGCCCCAAAAGTGTGCGCTCGTCGACGACGACGTTCTGCAGTAGCAGCACGTTCGAATGCCGATCGCATACCTGCTTGATCGACGCGAGGTCTTCCCGGGCCTCGACCGACGCGAGCCGGTAGCCGCAGTAGAGCGTGAAGTCGTGACGAGTTGCGAGGTCGTTCCAAAACGACTCCAGCTCGATCGCAGCCGCGACGTTTCCGTCGTCCCACAACAGCGCGACCATTTCCCCGAACACGTATACGGGACGTGAGCCTCGGCCCGCGTCGCTGATGATCGTGCCGATGACCGATGCAAACGCCGCGGCGTCCGGTGTGCCGTCGCGGACGAACGTCGCGAGGGTGCCGGCAGCATCCAATGATTGATACCGGCCGTGGGTCGTCAGGTCCTCGGTTGAGTGGCCGCCGGCAACCAGCGCACCGTCGAGTGCAAGGCGATGCTCCGCAGTCGCGACGACCACAAGGGCAGCGTCGCGATCCAGGCCCTCGTTCAGGAAGGCAGTGACGGCTGCCACCAGCTCGTCGTCAGTGGCATAGAACCCGACCACATGGTGGTGCGCGTGATTTCCACGAATCTCCGCGACCTGACTCACCATCGCGAGCGTAGTCACATGCACGGAGCCGACGGGCCAAGCCAGCCTTCGGGGGTGCAGGCACTACCCGCCCGCGGAGGGTCGCAACGTTGCGCGATCCGCTCGCATCCGGTCGAATGACGCGGTGGGCGTCACCCGGCTGTGGTTCGAGGCCGAACTGCGCCAGCGGTGGCGTCAGCAAGTCGCGTTGGCGCTGCTGGTCGGATTCGTCGGCGTGGTCGTGCTCACCTGCGTCGCGGCGGCGAGGCGTACCGACTCCACGTACAGGCGGTATGTGACCGCGCAGGCCGTCCCGCAGTTCGAAGCGTTTTCGAATACCGACCACGCCAAGGTCCCCGCGCTCGTCTCGTCGATCGCCGCGATCCCCGGCGTGCGCGCGACGGGGACGTACGACACGTTCTTCGCGGCTCCCTTCCGCAACGGCGTGTTGCCCGGCCAGGACTTCATCGCCTTGGCTCCCACCGACGACAACTACAGCCGCACGCTCGACCGGCCGATTCTCGTCGCCGGCCGTCTCCCGAATCCCAATGCGCCCGACGAAGTGTTCGTCAACGAGCGCGCGGCGAAAGCGCTGCGGCTTCACGTCGGCAGTCGGATCCCGCTGAGATCGGCCGGTGCCGACGAAGCCAAGGCTCTGCAAGGCGGCAACTTCGACGCCATCACGTTCGACGGACCCAAGCCGACCGTGCGCGTGGTCGGGATCGGCCGCGCGCGGTTCGACCTCTACGCCGTGAGTTACGCGCGGCAGTACTTCATCACGAGCCGCGCGTTCTACGAGCGGCACGCCAGCAAGATGTTCCGCTACGGCGACTTGGTCGACATCCGGCTCGAACCCCACGCGAACGTCGCCAAGGTCGCGGCCGCCGTCGCTGCTCGCCTGCCAAATAGCGATGTCGGTGTCGATCTCAACCCGCTCGGTAACGCGGCCAAGGGTCTGAGAGACGCGGCGCGCGTCCAATCGATCGCGTTGTTGCTCGTCGCGTTCGCCGCACTCGCCGCCGGCCTGGTCGCGATCAGCCAGGCGATCGGGCGTTCGGTCAACGCGGCCGCGCTCGACCACTCGACGCTGGCCGCGCTCGGCATCGATCGCGCGGGCAGAGCGCGGCTCACCGCGGTGTCGTTCCTCCCCGCCGCGACCAGCGCGGCCGTCCTCGCGGTCGGTGGCGCATGGGTCGCGTCGCGCTGGTTCCCGACGGGCGTCACGCGCGAGGCAGAGGTGAGCCGCGGCGCGCAGTTCGACACCCGCGTTCTGCTCGTCGGCATTGGTCTGATCGCAGGCGGCGTCATCGCACGGGCCGCGTTCGGCACATGGCGCCAGAAACTGGCCGGCGCGCAACCAAAGAAGGCGTTGCGTTCAGTGTTCCTCGACCGAGTCACGTCGACGCTGGCACCATCAACTGCGACTGGCATCAGATGGGCGGTCGGTCGGCGCGACGGCACCCACGCACAATCGCGCGCCGGGCTCGCGGGTGCGATCATCGGCGTCGCGGGCTTGCTCGCCGTCGTCATGTACACCACCGGGCTCGATCACGTGGTGTCGACACCCGCGGCGTACGGCTGGAGCTTCGACGCAACGGCAAGCGGCGGCAACGACGCCAATGCCGTCGCGAAAATTCGCAACACTGTGCTGCACGAGAAGTCGATCGGCGACGTCGGGATCGTCACGGTCATCGGGGGTGCGGTCGGCGTCAACGGTACGTTCCTCCAGAGCTGGGCCTTCGACGACGTCCGCGGACACATCGGACCGTCGGTGGTCGAGGGCCGCGCCCCACAACAACCCGACGAAGCGCTCCTCGGCACGAAGTCGGCCGCCGCGCTCGACGTCGGAGTCGGCGACGTCGTACACGCGACGGTCGGCCACGACCGACGAGCGAACCTACGAGTCGTCGGACTTGGCCTGTTCCCGACCATCGAGAGCGACCAATTCACGAGCGGCATCGTCACCACACGCGCGACCTTGCGCCGGCTCACGGCGCGCAATTTCACGACGGTCGGCGGCTACGAGAACGTCGTGTTCCGATGGCGGCCGCATCAAGACGTCAAGGCGGCGGCCGCACGCTTGCGAGACGCGAACATCATCCCAACGCTCGCCGCGCCGGCCGCCGACGTCGCGAACCTCCGCGTCGTGCGCGACTACCCACGTTGGCTCGCGATCTTCCTCGCCGTGCTCGGTCTGCTCGCAACCACGCACGCGCTCGTGGTGTCGACGCGGCGACGACGACGAGAGATGGCCGTGTTGCGGGCAATCGGGTTCCGGCGGCGGCAAGTGTCGCGCGCGGTCTCGACCCAGGGCGCGACGATCGGGACCATCGCGGTCGTGATCGGAGTGCCACTGGGGCTCGCTATCGGCCGGTGGGCCTGGGTGACCAACGCGAACCGCATCGGTATCGGAACCAGCACCCAGGGTCCGGCGTACGCCGTCTTGGTCGCCGCCGTCGGTACCGTCGCGCTCACGTGGCTGATCGCCACCGCAGCCGGGTGGCACGCGAGCCGAGCGTCGCTCTCCAAGGCGTTGCGAACCGAATAGCAACCGCAATGAGTGGGGCCAAGCCGTCGCAAACTGACGGCTTGGCCCAGGTTGTGTCAGATCAGCCGGCGGTATATCGCCTGTACCGCGTCGGGTTGGTAGTACGTCGACACACGATCCACCAGCGCGACGAACGCGCCGTCGGCGTTGGTGGCATTTTGCGCCGCGTCCAATGCCGCGACATCGGGATGACCGGTGAGCCAGGCGATGCCGCCGTACCTTCCCGTCATTGCCATCGAGACCATCGTCGGTCGGCCGGTGATCCGGTCCGCGGCACTTGCAATCTCGATGGCGGCCTCGACGCCGGTTCGAAACGCGCCCGGCGCGAGTTCGGCAGTGACCACCGATACATACTCGCTGGGCGCGTCCTGCGGCGCTCCGTGCAGGACCTGCGCGAGCTGGTCCTCGACCGGTCCGGAGAACAGCGTCTCGGCCTCACGCACTCGGTCGCTGAAGCCGGCGTCGGTGGCCAACTTGTCGCCCGCCTGTTCGATCCCGACGAGATCAATGGCGAATACGGTCCACGTGATCGTCCCGGCGTCGGCCCCCCACATACTCGACCACGCGGTGACAGGCAGCCCGGCGATCTGCGACGCCTTCGCGGCGGTCTCGACCGCCCACCCCATCGCTTCGGGGATCTGGCCCGGTGCGGCGCGGCGACGACGCGAGAAGAGGTACATGAATGCTCCTTTCATCGATGCGTTTTCAGCTCTATCGGCCCTCCTTTCGCAGGCAACTTCCAACGGACGCGAGCCTTCTCCTCCGGTCACGGCGAGTCAAGAGCGGCGCGTCTCAGCCGATCAGCTGCCGGAGCAGCGCAGCGGCGGCGGCGACGTTTCGCCCCGTACGCACCCGATAGCACGGCACCGCACGCACGAGCGTTGCAAGCGCATCGAGATGCGCTTGCGACGACGACGCTTCAGTGAGGAGCACGTTCGGCGCAAGCGCGACCAATGCGGACGCGCCCGACATCGGTTCCACCACCGTCGCGTCGTCGACGCCGATGTCGCAAACGACGACGGCCTTCGGTGTGCATCGCAGCGCGGTATCGACGGCGAGCAGATGTTCGAGCCGAACGCTGTGCTTCGGGCGACCTGGCGGCAGCGTGGCGCCTCGCAGAGAACCCAGCTCCGGGAACATGTCGACCGTACTGTCCGTGACGTCGATCTCGTCGGGCAGCGCAAGCACCGCGATGGTGTCGTCGTGGATCGACAGGAACACCATGTCGTCGGTGAGAAACGTCAGGCCCGCGCGCGCAAGCGCGATCGCCAGCGTCGTCTTGCCCGCGCCACTCGCGCCGGCCACCAGCAGACCGCGTCCGTTGTCGGCAACGCACGCCGCGTGGAGGGAGTAGAGGGCGCGCCGCTTCGCCAGCTCCAGCAACGGAATCGTGAAGAACGGGTTGACGGCGAGTACGCGGCCCGCCTCTTCGTCGTCGATCGCGATGTCGACGCGGCCACGAGCGGGCTGACAACGCACGCGCAGCGCGCCGTCGTAGTCGACGAAGACCTCGTCGAGCTCTTCGAAATAGTCGATGCCGGCGCGGGGCGCGTCATAGATGCGCCGCCCTTCACCTGCCGGCGCGCACACCTGCGACGACGGTACGCCGGGACCTTGAATGTCGAACCGGATATCGGGTTCGTCTTCGAGGGTCACCTGCAGCGGCCGGAACCGACGCTCGATACCGGCGACGACCGCGGCATCGTCGGCGGTGACGTCGATCGTCAGCTCGCCGAGACGGAAGCAGGACTCGGACCGTCGTGACGGCATTGTCTCCGGCGCGAAGCGTTGGCCCGCGCCAGCGTGACGTCGACTAGACGACGCTGAACCGGGTCAGTTTGCGGAGCAAGCCCAGCTGCTTGAGGGCAGGCTTCACGTAGGGGCGCTTCGTCATCGGTTTCTCCTGCACGTCGTGACCGGGGCATTCTGTCGCATCGTGGACCGTGGCGCCGAACGCATCGATCAACCGTCCGACGTCACGCTAGCCGCCCGCGGTGTCGTGGTGGCCGCCGTCGCGCCGTTGCTGGCCCGGCTCGATCTCGCTCGGCTCCAGCGCGTGCTCGAGCCCGCTCGCGTCGGCGACCCAGGCGCGGACGCATCGGCAGCGGCTCACCGAGTCGGGCGTCTCGTCGACCGGGTGTCTGCTCGCGCCGGCCCGATCGTCCGTCCCGGATGCCTCGTGCGAGGGATCACGCGGTACGCAGTGTTGCGGCGCGCCGGCGTCGACGTTGCGCTGTGCTTCGGGATGGGCCATCCAAAGGGCGAACTCGAGGGCCATTGCTGGCTGGTGCTCGGCTCCGAGGTGTTGTTCGAACCCGACGATGCTGCGCCCGCCTTCACCGAAGTGGTCCGCGTCTCACGGACCGGCGTTCACCGTTGACTGGCGGCTCGCCGTGGTGCCCCGTACCGTCGGCGAGATGGCTCAGTTCGGCGCGAGCAGGCGTTCGTCGACGAGTTCTGCGAGGAGTTCGACAACATCGGTACGCACCGTCGCGCCGTCCGCGTCGTATTCGCCCGCGATGACGTCGACGATCTCGTCGACGCTGCGCGCGCCGTCGCAAAGTTCCCAAACGCGTGCGCCGACCTCGTTGAGCGCGAAGTACAGGCCCGAGTCGAGGTCGAGCAGCACTGTTTCGTCTTCGATCCGTTCGACGAGCACGCGCTCGCGCCGGCGTGGCTGACTCGGGACGCTCACGAACACATCCTCGCACGCCGAAGGCTTGGGCCCGCGCGCTCGTCGCCTGCGTACGGGAACACGATTTCACGACACCCAGCGAGTTCCCTGTCTCGTTGCGCGCCGACGATCCTTTCACTGCGTTCGTCGCGCATGCTCGCCTGCACGGCGTAGAGGCGTGCGTCTACGTCAGTTTGCGTGAGCACAACGCCCTGGGGGCGGACGCCCAGATGCAGCTCCGTGATGCCTACCTCGGTGCCCTCCACGTGCACATGCAGGCGCGGCGCGCGCTCGCCGAGCTGCACGATGCCTTCGACGACGACGGCATCCCGTGGCTCGTAATCAAGGGAGCGGCGCTCGCTCACGTGGCGTATTCGCGTACCGACCTCAGGTCGTACACCGACGTCGATGTTGTCGTCGCGCCCGCGGCATTCCCCGATGCTGTGCGCGCCTTGGAACGCGCCGGTCACACGATCCTCGACCAGAATTGGCGCGCGATCCGCAATGAGATGAACGGTCAGGTGCACGCGCGGCTCGCTACCGGTGTCACCATCGATCTGCACTGGAACCTCATCAACCACGCGTACCTGCGCCAGACGTTCCCGATCGACACGATGCCGTTGTTGGAGCGCTCGCGGGTGGTGACGGTCGGCGACACACCCATACGTACGCTCTCGGCCGCGGACACGCTCGTGCACCTCGCGTTGCACACGTGTCTGTCCGGCGGCGACCGCTTGATCTGGTTGAAAGACGTCGAACAGGTGCTGCTGCACGACCAACCAGCATGGCCGGAGGCGATCGACCGCGCGCGCGAATGGAACGCCGTCGTCGCGCTCGCCACGGTGCTCGAGACGACGCGGTCGACGCTCGGCGTCGCAGTCCCGCGAGACGCGCGCCGCGCGCTGGCGTCCTCCTGGTGGCGAGCGCTCGTGCGCGCGACCGACCGCGCCAACCCCGTCGAAGCCGCAACGGGTGCCGCGTCCCCGGCGCAGATGCTGCGACGCGCGATCCGCGGGACCGAGCGCGCGACTGTCGTCAACGGCGCCAGGCACTTGTACCGATCGATGCGCGGGTCGGCGCGGCTCGTCCCCTCGATGGCGGGCAATGCGCCGGACGCTCCCGAGTCCGTGCTCTACCCATCAGGCGATGCCGGCGACCGCGACGCGTACCTGCGCGCCGTTGCCGCCACGAGGTGACGCCGCCGGTCTCGATTGTTCGTCTCGCTTGAGAACCCGCTCCGTCAACGACCGGTGCCGTCCCACACCAGCACGTCGGCAGCACCCGATCCGACACCCACGAGCCTGACCCGGTTGTGGCTACCGCGGCGCATAGCCGACGCAACGTTCAGTAACCGAGAGTGACCCGAGCCGACGTGCACGACGAAGCGCCGACCGTTCACGATCACGTGCACGGCCCGCAGACCATGCTTCGCATTCGTGATCCGCACGAAGTGCTCCGCCGCCGCCAAACCGCCGGCACTCACAGCCTTATGCGTACCCGTAAGCGTCGCGAGGACCGGGTCGCAGTCGGTCGTGTTTCCGTTGACGTCCTTCACTTGCAACGCCACCTGCGACGCCAGGGTCTGATTGATCTTCGCCCCGGTGACGACAAGTGCAGTCTTGTCGCCGGGAGAGAACGCCGGGAACGTCACGTCGGCGTTGTTGTGCGTCACCACCGTGATCGAAGCCAAACCGCTGCCGGTGTCCTGCACCGTCACCTTGATCGCCTTCGGGGGTCCCGTCACCACACTCGTCAATTGACACGACGGCGGCGTCGGATCACCGGTCGTCCACGTCTTCGTCGCGGTCGCCGTCGCCTCGCAATCGCCGTTGTTCGTTTCGTCGAAGCACGCGACGATGTCGTCTTTGCCGGCCGCGTTACCCGTGTACGTGAACGTTGCCTGCCCGTTAGACCCGGTACTACCGGTGCCCGTCGTCGCGTTCGCGCCCGTCACGCTGAACTTCACCGTCTTGCCGGCGAGCGGTGATCCACCCTGTGAAAGCGTCGCCGTGACGGTGTGCGACGTGCCGGTCGGGTTGGTTGCCGTCGCCGGTGAAAGCGTCAGGTCGAACGGTGTCGCGCCCGGCACACATTGCGCGCTGGGGTTGGGCACGAACCCGAGGCTGAGTCCGTCGAGGAACGCCGCGGAGTCGAGAATGTGGTCGCCCTGGTCGAAGATCGAGAGATACAGCGTGTGGGCACCAGGCGGCGCCGGCACAGACGCGGACAGCTTCGGGGTGGCACCGTCGTAGGTGGTGCCGGTCGCGTTGGCAGCAGTCATACTCGTGTTGCCGGCCGCGTTGATGCTGATCACCTGATGGTTCGGATCGAACGCAAAGTTGTTCGGCGCGGTGATCGCGCTACCCGACGTCGTCCAGTTGGACGTGTCCAGTTCTGCGATGAACGCGTCGTTGTACTGACTGTTGACAAATTCGGGGTACTCCTCGGAGTAGAACTGAAAATCGAACGTCAGACAATTGGCGCTCGACGGGACCGTGAACGGGATCTTCAACACCGAGACGTCGAAGTCCGTGTCGCCGCGTACGTTGGGGCCGGCGATGTTGGCGCCCGAGCTCGAGGAGTCATTTGGATTGCCGGCGATCGTCGCATCGCCCGTCGACATGACGGCGAACGTGTTTCCCACGGTCGGGAACGAACTGAGCGGGCTGTCGACCACGGCGTTCGGCGTGCCGCTCGGCGGGACCGCGTCGAAGCTGGGCGAACCGACCGGGAATCCTGGTGCCGCGAGCGCGGTGACCAGTGCCGCCGCGCCGGTGGCATCTCCAGTGACGGGATTGATCGCTGCTGACGCAGGGACCGCGAGCGCGACCACAACCAGGAACGTGATCGCGGTTGAAAGCGTCGTTCCGATCAACAGGGGACGGCGCCAGCGGGCCTTGCGGAACTTCGGCTTTCCACCCATCGGGCGCCCCTCCCCCGGGATCCCACCGATCCCACCGAATGACGCCGCGAAGTGCCCCCACGGCGAACACCGGCAGTCTTCAACAGCCACCGAACCTCGGGCTATCGCCGGTTCGACGTATTTCTCGAGGAATGACGCGTTGTCTCAGTGCGGGGGAAGGTTCACCCAGAACGCGACGCCGCCGTGCCCGACGCAGGCGTCGGCGCGCTTCGTCGCGTAGCTGTAGCTGTCGTCGTTGCACAACGCGGTCGCGGGTTTCGCGGTCGAAGGAAGCGCGGTGCCCGGAGGGTTTGTAGTGCCCGGACTCGGTGGCGTCGCCTGACTCGGTGGTTGCGACACCGACGACCGAGGTGGCGCGGGCGAGGTCGTGGCGGCCGTGGTTCTCGCCGATGTCGACGTGCGCGCCGCGCTGGTCGTGTTGACGTGCACGCCGCTCGTCGTCGACGGATTCGCACTCCGTGCTGCTCTACCGCTAGCGCCGCATGCGGTTGCGACGGCAACGATGACTACCGCGATCCAAGTGACGCGCGGTGCCCTCAGAAGCTGAACCGTGTCAATTTGCGCAACAAGCCGAGGCGACGAACCTGGGGCTTCCGGTACGGACGTTTCATGAGTCAACTCCCGACGCCACCGCTCCGGTGAAGACAAACAGTGTCGTCGGTCGCCGTGCGTCGGACCATCCCCGATTCGACGTATTTTCGCGGCGATTTTCCAGTTTTTGGTTGACCCTTCTCGGACCCGCTCTTAGCCTCGGCGCACTTGGCTACGTCCGATGGCGAGGGTGCGGCGCGACCGGCACATGGGAGACCTCACGCGCGGTCGCAGCCGGCTCGTATCACGCCTCGCGAGCGAGACGTGCTCTCCATGCTCGCCGCCGGCGCAACGCAGTGCGACATCGCCGAGCGGCTGTTCATCTCGCCGCACACGGTCCGAACCCACGTGCGCAACCTCCTGCGCAAGATCGGTGCGCGCTCACGTGTCGAGGCGGTGACATTGGCCCTCGGCGAAGGCCTCATCGACGTCGGCTCGCCGATGGATTCGTGCCGCGTGTCGTTGCTCGTCCTCGACACCGCGCTACGCGTGCGAATCGCGGCGGCGCTCGAGCACGATCAAATTCATGTGATGACGCTGAATGGCGTCGTGGACGCGGGTTCCCCGGATTGGCCCCCCGACACCGACGTGGTGATCGTCGGCGTCGGCGATATCGGGCTGACGCGCGACGCATACCTGGACGCCTACACCGGGGAGTCGCTCGTCGGTGCAGGCGCGGCGCTGATCGTCGTAGACGGCGACCCACACGTCGTCAACCTTCGCGCGGCGCTCGTCGCCGGCGCACGCGGGTATGTCGCGCAACTACATGCGCCGTCTGATGTCGTGAACGCAGTCCACTGCGTTCAACTTGGCGGGTTGTGGATCGACGAGCAGGTTTGCGACGCGCTCATCGGCGCCCTGGCTAGTGGTACCGGCAACGATCTCCGGCTGTCGGCCGGATGACGCGTTGTACCGATCAGTCGTCGGCCGTCAATCGAGCTCGGCCAGCACCTCGCCGATGATCTTCGTCGCCTGATGCGCGGGGAGCGGGTCGCCGCCTTCAGCCTCCGCGACTTCAGCAGCGAAGCCTTCGACCGAGCGAACACCGCCGACGAGAACGTGGCGTAGCGCTTCTCCGCTCGCCTCGGGATCGTCGAGCGCTTCTACGGCGGGCGCGACTGCATGATCGGGTGAGATCGCCACCGCGTGCACGAGGGTCATGGCTTCCTGACGACCGCTCGCCGTCGACACGACCGGAGCACGATCGGGGTTCTGCTGCAGGTCCCACTCGGCGAGCGCTTCGTCGTACCCGCCTTCGCCCGGATGGAGCACGCGGTTCGCCGGTGCGTTCGACTGCGTCGGCTCACCCTCGGTTCCGGCGGCCGAGCCATCCGCAGCGTCGTCGGTCTCGTGGCGTCGTTCCTGCTGCACGGGAACGACGAGGGTGCCGTCGGCGTTTCGGACGATGTCCATGGGTCTCCAGCGGTGGGCGACGCCTGAACGGACGCCGCAAACCTCTTCCACCCTACGCTCGCCCGCGTCATGGGCCCCGCCTGGCCCCACTGAACTACGCGTACGCGGGATGTGACACGACCATCGCGTCCGTACGGTCGGCGTATGGGACTGGGTCCGATCATCATCGGCTACGACGGCTCGGCGACGGCACAACGGGCGATCGACGAAGCCGGCGCACTGATGTCGCGTCATCAGGCGTTGGTGGTTGTGGTGTACGAACGGGACGTACCGTTCGAGTTCGTCGAGGTACCCACGATGCCACCGGCACCGGTCGACATCCGGTTCGCGCTCGAGGTCGACAGCGCGCTGTACGACGCGGCGAGGCAGATGGCGCGCCACGGCGCGCAACTCGCGGAGAAGGCCGGCCTTGAAGCTGAACCGCTTGTCGTTGCCGACATCCTTCCCGTCGCCGACACGCTGATACGTGTCGCGAAGGAGCGCGACTCGCAGGCGATTGTGGTCGGTACGCACGGACGCTTCGGGCTGCGAGACATCTTGCTCGGCAGCACCGCGCGTGACGTCATCAAGCGTTCTCCCGCTCCAGTACTCGTCGTGCGCGCGGTCGAGGACGTACAGCACGACAGGTCGTAGTCGAGATGGACATCGACGACTTCCTCTCGATCGTGGAGCGCTGGGCCCATGTCGACCGGACGACGGCCGAGAACGCTACGCGCGCCACGCTCGAGACGCTCGACGAACGTCTGACGCCGGCCCGCGCGAAAAGTGTCGCAACCTGGCTGCCGCCTGAGTTCTTGGGCTCGTTCCACACGACGACGGACCCCGAGCCGCTCGATGTCGACGAATTCCTGCGACGGGTCGCGGCGCGCGAGAACGTCGATCTTTGGACCGCGGAAGAACACACGCGCGCGGTTTTCGTCGCCCTCCACAAGGCGCTGCCGCCAGATCAGTTGAAGCTGCTCGCGGCCGAGTTGCCCGAGGACCTACGTACGTATCTCGACAACGCCCCTGTGATGCGCGCCGACGAGTTCATCAACCGTGTGGCGCGGCGTACGGGCGAAGACCTCGAAGGTGCGGCGCGGGCAACGGTCGCCGTCTTGGAAACACTCGCCGAACGGATCGCCGGTGGCGACGTACACGACCTGATCAGCCGCCTCCCCGTGCAACTACACGGTCCACTGAAACGTGGCGAGGCGGCAACCGGTGATATGGCGAAGCGCATGTCGCTCGACGACTTCGTGCAACGGGTAGCCGAGCGCGAGGGAGTCACGCCCGACCAGGCACGCGAGCACATTCGCGCGGTGCTGGCAACGTTGCACGACGCGGTCGACGACGAATACTTCGACGTGCGAGTGCAACTGCCGCTCAGCTACGCGTCCGTGCTGCCCGGCCCCGAAGCTTCGGCCCGCCGCGCCTAGCGGGTACTTAAAGCATCGCGAGCTGTTGCTTTGCGCGCGGTGGGGCAAATGCACGGTCGAGCAGTGCGAGGTCGTCCCGTGTGAGATGGAGGTCGACCGCGGCGCGGTTTTCCTGCACGTGCACCACCGTGCTCGCCTTCGGGATCGCGATGACGCCGTCGTTCCGCAATACCCATGCGAGCGCGATCTGCGCGGGCGTCGCGCCGTGACGAGCGGCAACCCGTTGGAGTGACGGATCGCCGAAGAACCTGGTCTGGCCGATCGGTGTATAGGCCATGATCGGAAGACCGTGCTGGGCGCACCATGGCATCAAGTCGAACTCGATTCCGCGCCGCTCGAGGTTGTACAGCACCTGGTCGGTCGCGACGTCGCTGCCGCCCGCGGTGCGAGCAAGGTCGCGCATGTCGTCGACGTCAAAGTTGCTCACGCCCCACGCGCGGATCTTGCCCGATTGCAGTAGCTGACCGAACGCCTTCACGGTTTCGTCGAGTGGCACCGTTCCGCGCCAATGCAGCAGGTAGAGGTCGAGCCGGTCGGTTCCGAGCCGCTTCAAGCTGCCTTCGCAGGCGGCGACGGTCCCCTGGATGGTCGCATGGCTCGGGAGCACCTTCGTGACGAGGAACACGTCGTTGCGTACGCCGCGAATCGCTTCGGCCACAAGCTGCTCGGTGCGGCCGTTCGCGTACATCTCGGCGGTGTCGATCAGCGTCAACCCGAGGTCGATGCCGACTCGGAGCGCATCGATCTCGTCCTGCCGGCGGCGCGTGTCCTCAGCCATGTGCCAGGTGCCCTGCCCCAGCACCGGCACATGTTCTCCGTTCGGCAGCGCGACGGTCGGAACCGCGGCCGGGTCAGTCGTCACATCCGACATTGTGGGTTCTTTACCGGCGTGCGGCACCACGCGAACGCGTGTTCCTCTGCCCCCTGACTGCCGGCGCGGGCTCCACTCTCTTGGTGCGCCCCGGTCGCGGCGTAACGTCGCCGACCTTGACGCCTCGTGTCACTCCCTCGCTGGTCGGCCGAACCAACGATCTCGCGGCGCTCGCCCGCGCCTACGAGCGGGCCCTCGACGCGGAATCGGTCATGGTCGTCGTCGGTGGCGAGGCCGGCGTCGGGAAGAGCCGCCTCGTCGAGGAAGCGGCAACCCGATTCGTCGCGCGGAGCGCGCGCGTGCTGTCAGGGAGCTGCGTACAGCTCACCGGAGAGGCGATCCCTTTCGCGCCACTCGCGGGCGCGCTGCGCCAACTCGTACGCAGCACCGACGCCGAAGTGCTCGCAACATTCTTGGGGCCGGCACGCACGGATCTCGCGCGCCTACTTCCCGAACTGGGAGCACAGACTGAGGGTGACCATTCGGAGGCCGCGGCAACCAGCCGGCTGTTCGAACTCCTGCTCGGCGTGTTCGAACGAGTTGCCGCAGACCAACCGTTGGTGCTCATCGTCGAAGATCTGCACTGGGCCGACCGCTCGACGCTCGACTTTCTCACGTTCTTCGTTCGCGTGCTGCGCGCGTCCCGCGTGCTTGTGGTCGCGACCTACCGGTCCGACGAACTGGAGCGTCAGCACCCGCTCCGGCCTCTGCTCGCCGACCTCGAACGGCAGCGCAACGTGGAGCGCATCTCACTTGAACGGTTCGGACGCGAAGACGTGGCGGCGCAGCTCGAGAGCATGTTCGCGACCCGGCCCGACCGCCGGTTCGTGGAAGAAGTGTTCGAAAGATCGAGTGGCAATGCGTTCCTCGTCGAAGAGCTGGCCAGCGCCCTCCGTTCGGGCGATCGGGCGTTGGCTCCGGAGCTGCGTGACGTCTTGCTCGCGCGCGTGGAACGCCTCGCACCGCGCACGCAGCAGCTGTTGCGGGTGATGGCAACGGGCGGCAACCGGGTCAGTCACCGGCTGATCGCCGCCGTCGCCGGTCTCGACGACCTCGACCTCGATGACGCCCTACGCGAAGCAGTCGAGCACCACGTGCTGATGGTCGACGAAGGCGGCCACGGCTACACGTTCCGTCACGACCTGGTGTGCGGCGCGATCTACGGCGTTGTGTTGCCCGGCACACGCGTGCGCCTTCACACCGCCTACGCCGAGGCGCTCGAACGCGATCGGACGCTCGGCGAGACGGACGCCATCGTGGCGAGTGCAATCGCGCTGCACCGCTATGCCGCGCACGACTTGCCACGAGCGCTCGCCGGCGCGATTGCTGCCGCGCAAGAGGCGAGTCGTGCCTACGCGCACACTGACGCGCTCGGTCACCTCGAACGCGCACTCGAAATCTGGGATGCAGTGCCGGACGCGGCGACGCTTGCGCAGAACGACGAAATGGGGTTGATGGAGCTGGCCGTCGACGCGGCGTTTCGCGGCGGTGAAATTCATCGAGGTCTCCTGCTCGTCGATCACGCACTCGAACAGATCGACGAAGGTCGCGAACCAGTACGCGCAGCGCTCTTACACGAACGGCGCGCGCGGCTGCTACGGGTCCTCGCGCGCGACGGCGTGGTGGAAGAAGCAGAGCGCGCCGTCGCGCTCGTGCCCGAGCCGAGCGCGGAACGCGCGCTCGTACTCGGCACGCTCGCTCAGTTCATGGTGGTCGCGCGTGGCGGCTTCGACGACGACACGCGTCGCGTCGCGCAGGAAGCAGTCGAGGTTGCCCGCGCCGTTGACGCTCGCGCCTACTTGGTGGGCCCGCTCACGACGCTGGGCACGACGCTCGTGTACGCCGGCGAGCACGAACAAGGTCTCGCGTCGTTGCGGGAGGCGCTCGCGACCGCGAGCGAACTCCACGACGACGAAGGCCGGATGCGTGCATTCGTCAACCTCAGCGACGCCCTCGACATGCTCGGGCGACTCGAGGAGGCGGTCTCGGTCGCGCGCGCCGGCATCGACCACGCCCGCAACGTCGGGCTGATCTCGATGTTCGGCGTGCTGCTCTCGTCGAACCTCACGGAGTCGCTGATCAAGCTGAGGCAATGGGACGAGGCCGAGCACGTGCTCGACGAGGCGC
The DNA here is from genome assembly GCA_025463905.1 of Actinomycetes bacterium. Lineage (GTDB taxonomy): Bacteria > Actinomycetota > Acidimicrobiia > IMCC26256 > PALSA-610 > JAODBJ01. Next base: position 3,353 of record JAODBJ010000034.1, on the reverse strand, counting down.
TCGCGTTTGCGGCGGCCGGGCTCGCCGAGCTTTGGCTGCGCCAGGTCATCGCCGAACTCGCGCTCGCGCGTGGCGCTCGCGATATCGCGCGAGAACAGCTCGACCTTCTGCGCACGGCGGTGCCTACGGGTGTACCGACGCAGGAAGCGCTCCTTCTCGCCGCGGCCTGCACCCAACTCGAACTCGACGAAGGACGGCTCGATGCTGCGAGCGACGTGGTCGCTGCCGCGCTCGCGTCGCTCGAAGTCGGTTTGCCGAATCGCTATGCGGCGGTGCTCGTTTCGCTCGGGTTACGAGTCGAGGCCGACCTTGCGGAACGCGGCAGACGTCAACGCGCGAACGTTGGCGATGAGCACATCGCTCGTGTCGACGTGCTCGCTCGCGCCGCGAACGGGCTGCCAGACGACCGTAGCGAGAGCCGAGCCCATCGAGCGCTCTGCGACGCCGAGTTGGCGCGAGTGCGAGACGCGTCGACGACCACCTTGTGGCGCGCCGCCGTCGACGCGTGGCGAGCCGCGCGTGATCCTCGATTCCTCGCATACGGGCTCTTCCGGCTGGGCGAAACCCAGATTGCAAACGGTGAACGCGACGCGGCGACGGAGTCGCTCCTCGAAGCGCACGCGATCACGACCCAAGTGGGAGCGGAACCTCTGCGCCACGACATCGAAGCGCTGGCGCGCCGCGCCCGCGTCGACATTCGCGACGCGAGGGACGGCGAGACACGACCGGGTGACGCCGGCGCGGACATGGCGGCGCTCGGCCTGACCGACCGCGAACTGCAGGTACTCGCGCAGGTCGCGACCGGCGCGTCGAACGGGGAGATTGCCACCGCGCTCTACATCAGCCGGAAGACGGCGAGCGTCCACGTCTCCAACATCCTCATGAAGCTGGGAGTGCGCAATCGTGTGGAAGCCGCCGCGATCGCGCACCGCATAGGCGTGGGTGTAGACGACGCCGGCGCTCAGCCGTAAGCCATCGGCGTCACCGGCCTGGGAGTCGGGCACGGGTGGCGTGGATGACCGAGAACCCGAGCAGCGCCAAGACAGCAAGGGGGAGGAACCACCACCAATCAGCACCATGGTGCGCGGCGAAAAACGTCAGCGCAATGGCGGCAACGACGCCGAGCGCGAGCCGCCAATCGTCGCCGATGATGAAGTCGTACCAGAATCGTCCGAACGTCGCGAGGTGCTTCACGCGGTAACTCCCGTCAACTCGAGTTGGGCGTGGCGTCGGCGCAGGAGCGACGTGAGCGACGCGCCGCCGGCAAGGACGAAGACGAGCAAGGCAATGAGCGACACGTCGCTTCCCGGCCACTTGACGCCGGCGCCTTCACCCGCCCAGAAGATGCCGAACGTCGTCAACATCACGCCGACTGCGTATTTCATCGTGTTCTCGGGCACCCGGCTCAGCGGCCGGTGCACGACGAGGCCGACAAGGAGCACAACGAGGGCAGCGGCAGCCGCGCCGAGTGCAGCAAGAGCAACGTTGTGTTGTGCGCCGCCGAACGTGACGACGATGAACGCGACCTCGAGCCCTTCGAGGAAGACGCCCTTGAACGACACCGTGAACGTGTACCAGTCGACGCCGGACCGGACCTCGGAGGCCGCCTGCGCCGCGGCGTGTTGCTCCGCGGTGAAGATCGCATCTTCGTCGTGGAGTGCCTTGAAGCCGCTCGCTCGCAGGATGGCCTTGCGAAGCCACTGCAAACCGAAGATGAGGAGCACGCCGCCGACGACGAGGCGAAGACTGTCGATCGGGAGCACAGCCAGCGCGGGCCCGAGCGCGGCGATCACGATCGTGAGCGCCCCGAGCGCGGTTGCCGTGCCGATGATCGCCGAGCGCCAGCCGCGGGTGACCCCGACAGCGAGCACGATCGTCAGCGCTTCCACCATCTCGACCGCGCAGGCCAAGAACGCCGCGATGAAGAGAAACAGGTTGTGCGTCATTGCGGTGTGGAGTTGTAGCGGATGCTGTAGTGTTTACTACCATGACAAGCGAGCATGAAGGAGACGCTACAGGATCGGTGGCGTCACGTCTAGATCGGGTCACCAGCCCTGCCGAACGGCGAGTCGCCGAATATCTCGTCCGGAACGGCTCCCGAGCCGCCGCGATGTCGGCTCGGGAAATTGCGTCCGCGGTCGGCACCAGCGACGCAACCGTCGTGCGCACCGCCCAGTCCCTGGGTTACGAGAGTCTGCGGGAGCTCCGTCGGTCTCTTGCCGACGACCAAGACGACGTCGACTTATCTGCCCGGCTCCACGCGACGATCAGTGCGAGCGCAAGCGCGCACGATGTGCTCGCGACCGCGGTCGATCGACAAGTCGAGGCGCTCGGAACGCTCCTGCGCCGGGTTCCGTCGGGCGACTTCGACCGAGCCGCCGCGATCCTGGCCGGCGCGAGTCGCCTCTGGTGGTGCGGCACCGGACCGTCGGCACACCTGGCGGAGTACGCCGCGTTCCTCTGCCGCCGGCTCGGCACACCTTCGGGATCGCTCACCCACTCCGGGACCGACCATGCCGACGAACTGCTCGCGGTGCAACCCGGCGACGCGGTGGTGGTGCTCGCGTACGGCCGCATACACCCGTATGTGCGGGTGCTCCTGCAACACGCAGCCAAGGTCGGCGCCCAGGTCGTGCTCATCACGGATGCGCTTCACCGATCGTCTCCGGAGCCGATAGCGGTCCAACTCGGCGCCGGTCGCGGATCGCCCGGGCTCTTCGCGACCCACGGTCCGACCATCGTGCTTCTCGAAGCGCTGGTTCTTGCGGTCGCCGGCGCCGACACCGCGCGTTCCGAAGCCGCCTTGACGAGCCTCAACGAGTTGCGACGGTCCATCGCGGGCAAACGCGTCGACGTCGACCCCGAGTGAACGAGCCGACCCGGTGCAATGCCCGGTTCTTAGACGTAATGTCCTCAGCGGCTCAATCAGGAGGCTCGAAGATGGCATTCGTACAGATCATCGAGTTCGCGACATCGAAGATTGACGACATGCAAAAGGTGGGCGAAGAGTGGGAGGCCGCCGCCGGCGCCGACCGCCGCGCCGGCCGGCGGGTGATGTGCGCCGACCGCGACAACCCTGGCCGCTACTTCAACATCGTGTTCTTCGACTCGTACGAGGACGCGATGAAGAATTCCAACCTGCCGGTCACGCAGGAGTTCAGCCAGAAGATGATGGCCCTCGGGGACGGGCCTCCCTCCTTCCACAACCTCGACGTCATCGACGACCGCACCTAACGCCATGTTGTTGCAGTTATGCGCCCGCCAGGTCGCATAACTGCAACAACCCGGCTTGAGTGACGACGCTGGTCGATGCTGCGTTACGTCTCAGCGTGGTCGATGCGGGTGCGGCGCGC
>JAODBJ010000024.1 GCA_025463905.1 Actinomycetes bacterium | reverse complement strand
CATTTTGCGCGTCGAAGACGTCAGGATGAACAGGGTCGAGGACAGTTCGACTGCAACCATGTCTTCAGCGGCCCGCGCGCAAGAACGTCGCGATCCAACTCGCGATGGCGTCTCGGTGGCTCGTCGTCTGCAATGACTCGCGTGCGACCGCGACGCGGTCAGCACCGATCAACTCGACGCGGCCGGCGAGGAGCTGGTCCGCTAACTCGGGGACGAATTCGGGATGCGCTTGGACAGTCCACGCGCGATCGCCGACCGCCATGGCCGCCACCGGGCAGTACTCGCTTCGTGCGATCACACGCGCGTCCGCGGGGACATCGACTATCTGGTCTTGGTGGCTGGCGATGAGCTTGAACCTTTCGAGCGGTGGGTGCATCCATGACAACTGCTCGATGATCTCGTATTCCTGGACGCCAACTCCCCAACCATTTGGCGACTTCTCGACCTTGCCGCCCAACGCTTGCGCGAGCAGTTGGTGACCGAAGCAGATGCCGACGAATGGTTTCTCGCGCGCGAGCAACTCGAGAACCAGTTTCTCCATCTCGCTGATCCAGTCGACGTCGTCGTACACCGACAATCGGCTCGGTGAACAGATCCATCCGTCGCACTCGTCGAGGCTCGCCGGCCAGCGGCCTTCGTCGACCGCGTACGGCACTACCTCAACGTCTACAGGTTCGAGCAACGCGTCGAACAACTCGGGATAGTCGCCCGCGATGTGCTGTGACTTCGGGTCGACATGCCCGACGACCAGCAGCCCCGCGCGCACTCGCTCGCTCATCGGAACGAGAACACGGGCGCGCTTGGGCCTTCGAGGTCCGGCAACAGTCCGCGCCGGCGCAACTCGGGCATCACACCTTCACCGAACCAGTACGCCTCTTCGAGGTGCGGGTATCCGCTCAGGATGAACTCGCCGAACCCGAGATCCGCGTACTCAGCGATGCGATCGGCGACTTCCGAGTACGAGCCCACTAACGCGGTGCCGACACCGCCCCGCACCAAACCGACCCCCGCCCATATGTTCGGGTACACAACGAGTTTCGACGGGTCGCCTCCGTGCAGGCTCGCCATCCGCGCTTGCCCGACTGATTGGGTGCCGGCGAAATCGGCCTGCGCGGCCGCGATCGCCTCAGGCGCCATCCGTGCCACCAACGCATCGGCCGCGGCCCAAGCCTCGTCGGCAGTCGGGCGCGCGATCACATGGAACCGGATGCCGAAGTCGAGTTCGCGACCGAACGACAACGCGAGCTTTCGCATACGTGCGAGGCGCTCGCTCACCATCTCCGGCGTTTCGCCCCACGCGAGGTACACATCGACGTGTTGCGCCGCAATGCGCTCCGCCGAGTCGGACGCGCCACCGAAGTAGATGCGCGGTACGGGCGAAGGAACATCGCGCGTCGTTGCCGCTTCGACCCGGTAGTGCGCGCCGCTGTAGTCGAACGGTTCGCCACTCCACGCGCCGCGCATGATCTCGATGAACTCGCCGGTGCGGTCGTACCGAGTTGCTTTGTCTTCCCACACGCCGAAGCGCCCGAGCTCCGCTGGTTCGGCACCGGTCACGATGTTCACGAGTAACCGACCGTCAGACAGCCGTTGGTAGGTCGACGCCATCTGCGCCGCGAGCGTCGGCGACAGCAATGCGGGCCGGAACGCGACGAGGAACTTCACCCGGCGAGTCAGCGCCAACAACGACGCGGTTGCCAGCCATGCGTCTTCGCAACCGGTGCCGCACGGGGTGAGCATCCCGTCGTAGCCGAGCGCGTCACACGCGGTCGCGACCTGCGCGAGGTACGGCAGCGACGGCGGCCGCCGATGCGGATCGGACGCGTCGGGCAACACGTCCCGAGCGTCGCCACCCGTCGGTAGAAACCAGTGGATCTTCAACACCGAAGTGAAGCTACGCCACTCGCGCGCCGTCGTTTGAACGACGCGAAGCGGCCCGGGACCTCGAGGACGTATCGAGGTGCCGGGCCGCTCCAATCGGGCTGCGGCGACTGGGGGTTGCGCCGCAGCCAGAACGTGATGCTCAGATCATGCGATCCAGGTGTAGTACCCGTTGCCGCGTACCTGAGCCTCGGACTTCAAGATCTTGGGCGTCCAACATGCGTTGGCCCGCGCGAACATCGACTCGCCCGTGGCGACGTAGCGGGTGCGAACGTGCAACCAGCCCGTATACACGTTGGTCCAACCGCACGCTGTCCAACCCCAATGGGCAGTCGAGTCACGTTGGACGCTTGGGATCGACGTCATCACGATGCCGTTCTCGCACCAATTCCTGACCGTGGTCTTCGCCGAGAAGAGCACCCAACCGAGCACATTTTCCCGCTTGCGCGACACGACCACGAGATAACAGCCCGTCCCGACTTTGCCGACGCCGGTCGCGTAGCTCGCTCGCGGGTCCGGTGCTCGCCCGACTTCGACCACTTCGATCGACGGTGTCGTTATCACTTTCTGCGCCGCCGCCGACAGGCGTGGGAGATCGGCTTCCGAACGCACCGTGTCGATCTCTCGTTGCACTGAGTCCGGGATCGTCCCGATGTACGTGGACAACCTTCGCACCAGTCTGTACGAGCCGGTCGACGCGCCGGCAGGTGTTGCACCGGCGAAACCGAACACACCTGTAAGTGCCATCACGCATCCGAGCGTGCCGCTCATCATTCGAACCCGCATGTTCAACCTCCATGTTGTCGCGGGGACCTGAACACTTGAACACCGAAACGCCTGAACTCACCTTCTGTCAGTACGACCAGTGGTACTGACCGTCGCCCTGTACTTGGACGTCGTTGTGCAACTGCGGTGCGGCACCTGCGCAAGAGTTGCCAAGCGCAAACAGCGCGTTGCCACCGGCGCCATAACGATCGTGGCCGTGCAACCAGCCGGCGTAGTCGTTGTCCCATCCGCACGCCGACCAACCAAGTTGAGCGGTCATCGACCGTTGCACCGTCGGCTCCGAGGTGACACTCACACCGTTGTTGCACCAATTCCGCACGGTCGTTTTTGCGCTCGTCAACACTGCGCCGAACGCGTTCATCCGCGTCGTCGTTAGCGTCACGTCGGAGCACCCGTGCCCTGCCTTGCCGGCTCCTGCGCCGTACCCACGCATCGTGCCGGACACGTACCGCCGAATCTGCGCGACTTCGATCGTGGGTGTGGTCACCAGCGCACGTGCGCCGCCCGACACACCCGCGAGGTCAGCCGCCGATCGCACCGACTTTGCCTGCGTCCACGTGAACGCCGCCACGGTGGGCACCGTTCCTCCGCTTCCGGCTGCGACCGCCGCGCCCGACCCGAGGGCCGACGCAACGGCGGCCGCAGCCACAACGCAACCGAGCACCGCTCGCATCCTGCGAGCATCCATCCCGAACCTCCATGTTCGTGCGATGCCGGTCACCGCGGAGTGATCATCACTGCGATCGTGCACACCGTGACGAACGCGAGTACTCCTCGCAGCGGTGTGATCGCGACTCGTACGTTCGCCGCGCGCATCAACAAGGTCGAGGCACCGATCGCAACGACCGACAGCAGCGCGATGACGACGATCGCACCCCATTGCACACTCGATGGCGACGACAGAATTGGGTGAGCGCCGAGCAACGTGATCAGTTCCACCAGTAGTACCTCCCGTTGCCCTGCACCTGCACTTCGTTTCGCAATTGCATCTGCGCCGAGAAACATGTGTCGCCGAACGCGAACTGCGCGTAGCCGCCGGCGCCGTAACGAGTGCGACCCGACAACCACCCCTGGTAGGAGTTGTTCCAACTGCAGCCCGACCAACCCCAATGGCCGTTGACCGAACGCACCACCGTCGGACTCGACGTGATGCGCCTGCCGTCGTTGCACCAGTTGTGGATCGTCGTCTTCGCGGTCATCAAGACCCAGCCGAAGACGTTCTTGCGCGACCGCGACACCCATGCGTCGAAGCAGCCGCGCCCGACCTTGCTGTTCCCACTCGAGTACGACGCGGCGCCGATCGGCACCCGTTGCCAACTCACAACCTCGACTGCCGGCGTCGTGACCATCCGGCGCGTTGACGCCGGCAGCGTGACGAGATCCCTCACACTTCGAAGGCTGCGTACTTCACGTTCGACGGCGGGCGTGATCGTCCCGACCACCGCGAGTCGCCGCACCGACGTCCCAACCCGTGTCGTCGCTGCGCTCGCCGGCGCGACTGCGCCGGCGGGCATTGCGATGACTCCGACCAGTCCGACGCTGACGGCGAGCGCCGCGCCACCACTCATCCATTTGCCCACCATTGACCTCCCGTCCTTGGGAGTGGGCAGTATGCCGAGTAGCGACAGATTGTGTCAAATCACGTCAGACCGCTCTAAACGATCACCCGGATGGCCGCAGCTCGGCCGCCGCGGCGGCGGGGCGAAGGAGGTAGTCGTCAGCTTCGTCGTCGAAGGTCATGTCGACGACGCCGCGTGCATCGGCGGCGGTCGCGAACTGGCGGAACCCGCCGTACCCGAAGCGTTTCTCGGTGAAGTCGGGCTGGACCTTGCGCAGCTGGTTCTTCAGCCCCGACAGGTGCACGGAACCGGTCTTCTTCGACAATCGCTCCACCACGCTGCGCAGGAGATCGAACGCCGCGCCTTCATCCTGCGCTTCGGTGGCGAAACGAACTTCGGGGTCGCCCTTCGCGCTTCCCTCGTTCAGTTCGATCACGCCGCGGTCCGCGAGGTTGCGCAACAACTCACCGAACGCGCGGAAGCCGTACTGCGCTTCGTTGAACGTCGGGTCCTTGCGGAGGATGGCGCGCTTCAAGGTCGACGCGTACACCGGTCCGCCACCGCTGCGCTCCAATCCGGCGAGCGTCTGCGTGATCAAGACGCCGAGGTCCGGCGCTTCGCCGCGCACCGCATCTTCCTCGCCGTCGCCATCGGTTACGACATCCGTCGCGACCTCAATGTCTTGGGTCTTGGCCTTCGTCGTCCGTCCACTTCCGCGCCGGCTCGACGACTTCTTCGCCGGCCTCGCCTCCACACCTTCGAGTCGTTCGTAAAAGATGAACTCGTCGCACGCAGGAGGCAGCAACGCCGACGTGGACGCCTCGACGCCGATCCCGATCACCCGGCGGTTCAGTGATCGCAACTTCTGTACGAGTGGTGTGAAGTCGCTGTCGCCGGTGCAGAGCACAAACGTCGAGATGTAGTCGCGCTCGAGGCAAAGTTCGATCGCGTCGACGGCCATCTTGATGTCGGCGGCGTTCTTGCGCACGGCACCCATGCGCTGTGGGATTTCGATCAGCTCGACGCTGTGGCGCGCCAACATCCGTCGGTCTTCTTCGAAGTACGACCAGTCGGCGTACGCCCGCCGCACCACAACCCGGCCGCGCTCGGCGAGCGCATCGGCAATCGGGCGCAGATCGAAGGTGGCACCGTGCAGTGCCTCCCGCGCGCCGATCGCGAGGTTCTCGTAGTCGAGGAAGAGAGCAATTCGTTCTTCGTCAGCAGTAGCCATCTGGTCGAGGATCGTACCGGCGGGCACTACGGTCGCCCTCTTATGGTCGAAACAACCCAGAACGCATTTCTCGAAGCGGCACGCGATCTGCGCGCCACGGTCGAAGCCGGCGCCTCCGACGACCACCACGTGCCTGATGCAACGATGCATGCGCTCGCCGCCGCGGGCCTCCATGCAGTGCTCACACCACGCGAGGTCGGCGGCTCGGAGTTGGCGCTGCGCGACGCGATCGACGTGTTCGCCGAGGTCGCCTACGCCGACGGCTCAGCTGGTTGGTGCCTGATGGCCTCGGCCAGCGTCACGGCGTTCTTCGGCGCGTGGGCGGGCGCCGACTTCAGCCGTGAATGTTTCACCGACGGCGTGCCCCTCGCGGCCGGGCAGTTCGCGCCCAACGGCACCGCCATCCCCGACCCCGACGGCACCGGCTTCACGATCAATGGCGACTTCCAGTTCGGTTCAGGAATCGTGCACGCGAAGTGGGTCGGCGCGGGCGTGTTCACCCAACCGACCGACGGCACCAACCCCGACTTCCTGCTCGCCCTCTTCCCGGCGCAGCACGCGACGCAACGCGGAAACTGGGATGTGCTCGGCCTCCGTGCGACCGCGTCGGAAGACTACGAAGTGCGCGACGTGCACGTGCCTGCCGGCGCGACATTCAACTTCTTCGCGCCGGTGCGCCACCACGGCGGCCCCGTGTACGACCTCGGCGTGCTTGGCCTCACGGCGGTCGGTCACGCGGGGTTCGCGATCGGCGTTACCCGGCGCGCGCTCGACGAACTCGCCAACGTTGCGACGTCAAAGCACCGTATGGGTGCACCGTCGGCCCTCCGCGACAGCGAACGGTTCCTGCACGAACTCGGCACACTCGAAGGCCGTTACCGCGCGGCGCGTGCGTGGGTGCACGAAGCGTTCGGCGACGCGCAACACGCCGCGGAGACGGGCACGCTTACGCCCCACCACGTCAACCTTGTGCGCCAGGCGACGGTGCACGCGACGCAAGACGGCGCCGACATCGTCCGCCACGCCTATCTGCTCGCCGGCACCACCGCACTTCGCGCCGGCCCGCTACAGCGTTGCTTTCGCGACCTGCACGCCGGCACCCAACACTTCTTCGCCAGTCCCGCCGCCGCCCAAGACCTCGCCAAAGACCTGCTGGGGCGTGCGTCTTAGTTACTCGGACCACCCCGGCCGCACGAGGCCCGCCTCATAGGCGAAGACGACGAGTTGCGCGCGATCCCGAGCGCCGAGCTTCACCATCGCCCGGCTCACGTGCGTCTTTGCGGTCGCCGGACTGACGACGAGCCGTTGCGCGATCTCGTCGTTGGTGAGCCCTTCCGCGACGAGAGCCATCACTTCACGCTCCCGTTCGGTGAGTGCGTCGAGCGCGGGAGTTATGTGCGGTTCCTTCGCACGGGCGGCGAACTCGGCGATCAAGCGGCGAGTGACACTCGGCGACAACAACGCGTCGCCGCCAGCGACCGCGCGAAGGGCGCGGAGCAAGTCGACCGGTTCGGTGTCTTTTACGAGGAAGCCGCTCGCGCCGGACCGCAACGCCTCGAAGACGTATTCGTCGAGCTCGAAGGTGGTGAGGATGACGACGCGCATGCTGGTGAGTTGCGGGTCGGCGGCGATATTCCGCGTCGCCTGCAGTCCGTCCACGCCAGGCATGCGGATGTCCATCAACACGATGTCGGGCACGAGGCGACGCGCCAATATCAGCGCTTCGTCGCCATCGGCCGCTTCGCCGACGACGTCGATGTCTTCTTGCGCATCGAGGAGCGCACGAAACCCTGCCCGCACCAATGCCTGGTCGTCGGCAATCAACACCCGAATCATTCGCCGTTGCCGATCGGAAGCTGAGCGCGCACCCGGAAGCCGCGCGGAGAAGTGGGCGTCGCGGACAGCGTGCCGCCCAGCGCGTGTGCTCGCTCGCGCATCCCGATGATGCCGGTGCCGGAACCGCCATGCTCGCCCACGCCGGTGGCGCTGCCGTTCCCCGCGCCGTCGTCGTCGATCTGCACGAGGAGTTCGTGGTTGCGGTACTCGAGGCGCACCGTGGCGCCGGTCGCGCCGGCATGCCTCGTCACGTTGGTGATCGCCTCCTGCACGATCCGGAACGCCGCGAGTTCCACCGCCACAGGCAACCGCCGCTGCTCCCCCGCGATCACCAGCTCGACGGGAAGGCCGGCGGCCGACGTGCGCTCGACCAGACGCCCAACGTCGTCGAGCGTCGGCGCCGGTACCAACGGCGCGTCTTCTCCGTCGCCCCGCAGCGCGTCGAGCACTGAACGCAGCTCACCCAGCGTCTCCTTGCTCGCTTGCTTGATCGCCGCGAGCGCGGTGCGCGCCTGCTCGGGTTTCTCGTCGATCAGATGCAACGCGACGCCGGCCTGCACGTTGATGAGCGAGATGTTGTGCGCCACGACATCGTGGAGGTCGCGCGCGATACGCAACCGTTCGTCGCTCGAACGCTGCTTCCCCTCGGCCACCGCCACGCGCTTCACCTCGGCCGTGTGCTCCCGGCGCGCCCGCAGGAGTTCGGTGCCGGCAGGCAGCACCAACAGCCACGCCGCGAGCCCGAAGATGTTGGGGAGCGAGGGTGCCGGCATCCGTCCGAGCGACGGCCCCAACCAGAGGAACGACGCCCAACCAATCGGGATGAGTGCCCACGCAAAGGGGCGACGGCCCTGCGTCACCGCGTTCACGAACGCGACGAGGAGTGCGAAGAAGACCGGGCCTCTGGGATAGTCGGCCGCCCAGTACGCGAGGGTCGACGCGAACGTGACTGCGAGGACAGCCGCCGGATATCGGCGGCGCACGACAAGCGCGACGGGACCGACGGCGACGAGAGCCAACCCGAATGCGCTCAGCGACAGGCGCGTGGCTTGGTGGTGCTGAGACGCGAAAAAGGTGCCGACGACCTGGAACACGCCCACGACCAACGCCACCAGCACGTCGGCGCGACGCAGGGCGAAGCGTTGCAACGCGGGCTCCTGCGCCGCGCGTGCAGGCTTCGGAGCATCGATCGTCACCATCCCTGCACGGTACGCGCCCGACCCGCCGGCGTCGTCGCCCCCGGGGCGTGGACGCCACTACTCCGACCGGAGTACGCGGGCCTAGCGGGCGACGGACAAGCGCTTGCGTTGACGACCGCGAATCGAGGCGTCGAGAATCACCTTGCGCAACCGAGTGTTCGCCGGGGTGACTTCGACGCATTCGTCTTCGCCGATGAAGTCGAGCGACTGCTCCAACGACAATTCCCGCGCCGGCGTGAGCCCGACGAAGTGATCTGAGCCGGACGCCCGCATGTTCGTCTGCTTCTTTTCTTTGGTGGGGTTCACGTCGATGTCGTCGAGGCGCGCGTTCTCGCCCACGATCATGCCTTCGTATACGTCGATTCCAGGCCCGATGAACAGCGAACCGCGCTCTTGAATGTTCACCAACGAGTAGGTGCTCGTGATGCCGGCGCGGTCGGCTATGAGTGAGCCGTTGCGGCGAGTGCGCAGTTCACCCATCCACGGTTCGTACCCGTCGAAGATCGCGTGCAGGAGACCGGTCCCGCGCGTCTCGGTGAGGAACTCGGTGCGGAAACCGATCAGGCCTCTCGACGGAACCGTGTAGTCGAGGCGAACCCATCCGGTGCCGTGGTTCACGATGCCTGACATCCGCGCCTTACGAGGCGCGAGCAGTTGGCTCAACGCGCCCACATGCTCCTCGGGCAGGTCGATGGTGATGTGCTCCATCGGTTCGCACAGCTTGCCGTCGATCTCGCGCGTGACCACCTGCGGTTTGCCGACGGTGAGTTCGAAGCCTTCGCGCCGCATCGTCTCCACGAGCACCGCGAGCTGTAGTTCCCCACGCCCTTGCACTTCCCACGCGTCGGGACGCTCGGTGGGCAACACGCGTAAGGAGACGTTGCCGACGAGTTCCTGCTCGAGTCGCGTTTTCACGAGGCGCGCGGTGAGCTTGTTGCCCTCACGCCCAGCAAGCGGTGACGTGTTGATACCGATTGTCATCGACAAGCTGGGCTCGTCGACGCTGAGCACCGGTAACGGCCGCGGGTCGTTTGGGTCGGCGAGCGTCTCGCCGATCGTCACATCGGGGAGGCCGGCCACCGCGATGATGTCGCCCGGCCCGGCGGTTTCGGCATCGACCCGGTCGAGCGACTCCGTGATGTACAGCTCGGTGATGCGCGCGTTCTCGATCGTGCCGTTCGCTCGGCACCACGCGACCGCTTGGCCCTTGGTGATGACGCCCTGGTGCACACGGCAGATCGCGAGGCGCCCGACGTAGGGTGACGCGTCGAGGTTCGTGACGTACGCCTGGAGCGGGTGGCCTTCCTCGTATTGCGGCGGCGGGATGTAGCCGACGATCACGTCCCACAACGGGCCGAGATCCTCACCGGGCACGTCGGGTGAGGTGGACGCCCAACCGGCCCGGGCGTTCGTGTACACGATCGGGAAATCGATCTGCTTCTCGTTCGCGTCGAGGTCGAGGAAGAGCTCGTAGACCTCGTCGACCACTTCGGCGATGCGCGCGTCGGGCCGGTCGACCTTGTTGATCACCACGATCACCGGCAGATGCAGTTCGAGCGTCTTGCGTAACACAAAGCGGGTTTGCGGCAGCGGGCCTTCGCTCGCGTCGACGAGCAACAGCACACCGTCGACCATCGCGAGGCCGCGTTCCACCTCGCCACCGAAGTCGGCGTGGCCGGGCGTGTCGACGATGTTGCAGATCAGGTCGCCCCGGCGCACCGCGGTGTTCTTCGCCAGGATCGTGATGCCCTTTTCGCGCTCCAGATCGGTGGAGTCCATGACCCGCTCGTTGACGTCCTGGTTGGCGCGAAACGCCCCCGACTGCCAAAGCATCGCGTCGACGAGCGTGGTCTTACCGTGGTCGACGTGGGCGATGATCGCGATGTTGCGCAAGTCTGAGCGCGCGGGCATGAAGCGTTTCCTGTGGGGGGACGGCGACCAGGTGGCCGCGACCCACAATTCTACCGTGCGGTCGGTGGCAGACCTGTCACGGAGAGGCTGTCGTACCCATCTGGCAGCATCGTCGGGTGCCCGCCCCGTCGCCGTTCCCCGGTCCCGCCGCGCTCGGTCGCGGCGTCGTCACGATTCCCGGGCGGGTGATCGAGGGTTTCGAGGCGGCGACACGGGTGCTGATCGACGACGCGACGCTCGACTCCCCCGAGGTCGCGATCCGCAGGCTGCACGACGCCTGGGTGAGCCGCACGCCCGTGGTGGTCGAACTCGGCGTCGACGCGAGCGCGCTGCAGCAATCCGAGACGCGCACCGACCCGCCGTGGCGCCTCGACGTGTCGTTCGGATTCGCGCGCGAGCGGCTCGCCTTTCTCGTGTGGGCCAACACCTACGACGCGCGCACCGGCACGCCGGTGTGGTGGTGGGCCAACAAAGCGGCGCGCCTCGGTGCGACCGCAACGCCTGAGGGCCCGGCCGACATCGCCCTGACTGACGGCACGCCGGCGTGGGTCGATGGTGGTCCGCGCGGGCTGCTCGACATGAACGACGTGATCGTGCACCGCGAGTCGGTGGACCTTGGGGTGCTCACCCGCGGCACGGACCGCCCACCGAGCGCTGACCTGGCACCCGACCAGCTCGACGCGGTCTGTCACCGAGCCGGTCCGGCGCGAGTGATCGCGCCCGCGGGATCCGGCAAGACGCGCGTCCTCACCGAACGGGTCCGCCACCTGATCGTCGACCGTGCCGTGGAACCCGGCCTCGTCACAGCCGTCGCGTACAACACGAAAGCCGCCGACGAGATGCGCACCCGCTGCGGGTTCGAGTCGCGCACCGGCCCGCAGGTACGCACCTTCCACGCGCTCGGTTACGCGCTGCTGCGGGAGTTCGCCGGCGGCCCACGCGTCGTCGACGAGCGCGACGCACGCGAGCGCGTCGGCGCACTCGTCGACGTTCGATACGCGACCAACACCGACCCGATCGCCCCCTACCTCGAGGCGCTCGGTTCGGTGCGGCTCGCGCTCCGCGACCCGGAGGACGTTGAAGCCGAACGCGACGACGTGCCCGGCTTCGCCGCAATGTTCGAGGCGTACCGCGACGGCCTGCGCGCCGATAACGCAATCGACTTCGACGAGCAGATCTACGGCGCAATCGAGCTGTTGCTCCGCGACCCCGACGCCCGCCGAGTGGCGCAGCGCCGGTGCCGGCATCTGCTCGTCGACGAGTTCCAAGACCTCACGCCCGCCTTCTTGTTGTTCGCGCGCCTCCTCGCCGCCCCTGCGTACCAAGTGTTCGGCGTGGGTGACGACGACCAGACCATCTATGGCTACGCGGGCGCCGATCCCGGCTACCTCGTCGACTTCGCAACGTTGTTTCCCGGCGCCACCGAACACGCGCTCGAAGTGAATTACCGCTGCCCGACTGAGGTCGTGCAAGCAACAACGCAACTGCTGCGGCACAACCGCCGTCGCGTGACCAAGCACGTGCAACCGGGCCCGAACGCGGCGGCCGGCGGCTTGTCGTTGCGCCGAGAACCGGCCGACCTCGTCGCGCCCGCGGTGGTCGAACAGGTGCGGGCGTGGCTCGACGCCCGTACGCCACCGCACGAGATCGCGGTGCTCGCGCGCGTCAACGCCTGGCTGCTCGCGCCGCAAGTGCTGCTCGCGCAGGCAGGTGTGCCGATCGACGGGGGCCTCGACACGAAGGTGTTGCAGCGCACCGGACTGCGATCCGCGCTTGCCTACGTGCGGCTCGCGTTCGGCAACGGGCGCTACCGCGGTGCCGATCTCGCGGAAGTGGCAAACCGGCCGTCGCGCCGCATCACCTCGCGCGCTCGCGACGTACTGCGGCGCCGGCGCCAGTGGTCGCGCGCCGATCTCGCCAACTACGGGGCCGGACGCGAAGTCGGCCGCGACGCAGAACGCGTGGCCGACCTCCTCGACGCGCTGGTCGCGCTCGAATCGATGGCCAAGTCCGCCACCACTGCGCAGATCCTTACCCACGTGCGCGACCGCATCGGCCTCGGCTCCGCGATGCAAACGCTCGACGGTTCGAGCACCGATGTGAACGGCAGCCACGCCGACGATCTCGCGGCACTGGTGCAGGTCTCGTCGGTACACGACGACCCGATCACCTTCGAAGCATGGCTGCACGACGCGTTGTCGCAACCGCGCACGAGTCACGGCGTTCGGCTTGCGAGCGTGCACCGCGTGAAAGGCCTCGAGTTCGACGCGGTGATCGCGCTCGGTGTGCACCGCCCCCACGATCTCGCCCTGGATGTCGAGGAAGAGCGGCGTATCGCGCACGTCGCCATCACGCGGGCCCGCAAGGACGCCCACGTGATCGCGAGCGTGGCCGACAACGCTCCGTTCCTCGAGGAGATGGCCGGTCTCGAGCCGGCCGAGCCGGTGCTCGCCACGCCGCGTCTCGTGGAGGCGGTCACCGGTGGAGTCGCTCGGCCGTCGCAAAAGGAACGCGACGCGCAGGTCGTGGAAGCCGCGGTCGGTCTTGCGGTCACGATCGAGGGCGGAGACTCAGGCGAGATCGAAGGGATTGAGCCGGACTTCGCGAAGGTCGCGTTTGGCGGCGGGGGTTGGGTGCGCGCGCCGTGGGGCACCGCGGTGCGCACCGCGGGCGGACGCGCGCTGCTCGAACCGCCCGGCTATGACGCGATCTCCACCGCGCTCACGACGTGGCGGGGTGAACGTGCGGCGGCTGACAAGGTGCCGGCCTACGTGGTGATGCACAACAGCACCCGTGACGCCATCGCTCGGGCCCGTCCCCGCTCGATCGTGGAACTGTCGCGTTGCGCGGGTATCGGGCCCACGAAGCTCGAACGCTACGGCGACGACGTCCTCGTGGCCGTGGAGCAAGCCCTCGGTGCAGCCGATACCGCCGATGCAGCTGACTCAGTCGAATAACGAGGTGAAGACCTCGTCGATATGCGTGATCACGCCGAAGTGCCCGGCACCGGGCCACACGACCAGCTTTGCGTCGGGCACGCGTTCGGTCAGCGCCTCTGCGTGCGCGAGCGGGACGATCGTGTCGGCGTCGCCTTGGAACACGTATATCGGCACGCGAATGTCTTCCACGTCGAAGCCCCACGGTTCCGCGATCGCCGCGTAGTCGTCGACCGCGCCTCGGCTACCGCGAACGAACGCGTCGGTGAACATCCGGACCGCGGCTTCGCGGTTGACCGGTGACGCGAACGCGTCGCGGTCGGCTTCGCCCAACTCACGCGCAATGCTGAGCGACGGGATCTGAGGTACCCGCTTCGCGACC
The DNA here is from genome assembly GCA_025463905.1 of Actinomycetes bacterium. Classification (GTDB taxonomy): domain Bacteria; phylum Actinomycetota; class Acidimicrobiia; order IMCC26256; family PALSA-610; genus JAODBJ01. The sequence goes on along the minus strand of JAODBJ010000024.1, from coordinate 15,090 downwards.
TCGGCCACCATCCACAACAAGCCCGACGCGACGAACGGGCTGTAACGCGCCGCTCGCATGAAGAACCAGTCCATGACGTCGGACTCGCGCGGCGTCGCCCACACGCCGATCTGGCCGGCGCCGGCGACCACCGCGACCGACTGAACACGGTGTGGGAGCCCGTAGGCGGCCGCGCAGGCAAAGGGACCACCACCCGAATAGCCGAGCACGGCGAACCGGTCGATCCCGAGCGCGTCCGCAAATTCAGCGAGATCACTCGCATATGCACGCACCGGGCGCCGCTTTACGAGATCGGAACGACCTACTCCCGGCCGGTCGGGTGCGAGGAGCCGCAGCCCGTGCGCCCGAGCCGATTCATGCGCGAACAAAAAGCCGGCGCCCGATGCAGGCGTACCGTGCAACGCGATCACCGGGAACCCACTCGGGTCCCCGAATTCGTAGTAGCCGACGTCTCGGCCGCTCGCGACACGAGTCGCGCGGACCTCTCCGACGTCCGTACCCGCCTGGCGTTCCGCCCCCACGCACGGCATTGCCATCCTGACCCCTCCCCGAACCTGCCGGACGACTGTCTTTCGCCGCTCGGCCTAACCCCGGATCACACCCGCCGGGCCTTGCCAACACCTCACGGGGCCGTGCAACACCGCGCCACCCCTGAGAAGTCCCAACTCGCCCGGGTCATTGTCTCACCCAATCCTTAGGATCCGCGCCACATATGGGGATGCATCTCGTCACCACGCCGTACGGCCGCCCGGCCGCCGAGGCCCTGCGCGATGCCGTCGCGCGCCACAAGCACGACGACCCGCTCCGGCCCGTGAGCGTGGTCGTGCCCACCAACTACGTAGGGGTGTCGGCCCGGCGGATGCTCGCCGACGGCACGCTCGGGCCGGTCACGAGCCATGGGGCCGGGGTGGTCGGCATCACGTTCCTCACCCTGTACCGCCTCGCCGAGTTACTCGGCGCGCCCCGGCTCGCGGGCCAGGGTCGACGCCCGGTGTCCACACCCGTTCTGGGTGCCGCCGTCCGTCAAGAACTGGCCGGCAATCCAGGCCTGTTCCGCGACGTCGCCGAGCACCCCACGACCGAGCAGTCGCTCGTAGCTGCGCATCGCGAACTGTCGAACTGTTCAGCGGCCGATCTCGATCGCCTCACGCGGGCCAGCGCGCGGGCCGCCGATGTCGTGCGCGTGCACCGGGCGGTGCGCCGGGCACTCGCCGACCACTGGTTCGACGAGCGCGACCTGATGGACGCTGCGATCGCGGCGCTGGAGGCCGGTTCGCCAGTGCTCGCCGACATCGGCGCGCTCGTCTGCTACCTCCCGCAGGCAGTCCACGAACCGGCCGCGGCGATGGTGCGTGCCGTCGCGAGCCGAACCGACGTCGTCGTGATCGCGGGAAACAGCGGCGTCGAGCGCGCCGACGCGCTCGTCGACCGGGCGCTGCAACGGCTCGGCCTCCCGACCGCGGGACCGGCCGCAGCGGTCACGCCGCCGCACGCCACCCGGGTGTACTCCGCTTCCGACGCCGACGACGAAGTGCGAGCCGTCGTACGCGCCGTGATGGATGCGCTGCGCGAGGGCGTGCCGCTCGAACGCATGGCGATCCTCTACGGGTCGCGCGACCCATATGGACGGCTCGTATCGGAACAACTCGACGCGGCCGGCGTCGCGTACAACGGTGCGGCAGTCAGACGTCTGGCCGAGAGCGTGCTCGGCCGTTCTCTCCTCGCGCTCCTCGCGCTCCCCGACCACGACTTCCGTCGCCAGGACGTGATCGGCTTGCTCGGGTCTGGTGTGGCGCACCACAAGCGGGCGTTCGCGCCGTCAGCGGCGTACGCGCGCGTGTCACGACGAGCAGGCGTGGTCGCGGGTGTTGGGCAATGGTCGGCGCGCCTCGCTCGCTTTGCCGGGGAGCAAGACGACGAAGCCGTAGCCGAACTGGCACAAACCGATCACGAACCACGGCCGCATCGCTACGAACGCGACGCCCGTTACGCACGGGGGTTGCTTGCACTCGTCACCGACCTCGCGCGCGATCTCGACGAAGCGAACATCGGCCCTCGTTGGAGCGAAAAAGCGCGTTGGGCACATCGTTTGGTGCACGACTATCTCGCCGACGACGGCCGCCGCGCGTTCCAGGGTTGGCCCGACGCCGAGCAGCGCGCCGCCGACCAGGTGGAGTCGGCACTCGACCGTCTCGCCGGCCTCGACCGGGTCGAGCCCGCACCGACGCTTGCCGTGTTCCGCCGAACCCTCGAGCTCGAGCTGGACGCCGCGGCGGAGCGAGTCGGACGCCTCGGTGACGGGATCGTGGTCGGAAACGTGTCGCTCGGCATGGGCCTCGACCTCGACCGCGTCTTCGTGCTCGGTCTTGCGGAAGGCACATTTCCTTCGCACGTGCGCGAAGACTCGCTCCTGCCCGACGCCGAACGCCGGCTCGCGGGTGACGCGCTCGCGCTGCGGGCACACCGAACCGACGACGATCATCGAATGCTCCTCGCCGCGCTCGCGAGCACGCGCGGCGAACGCGTGCTCACCTACCCCCGCGGCGACTTGCGCCGCAGCACGCAACGCATGCCGTCTCGGTTCTTGCGCGACACGGTAGAAGCGCTGTGTGATCGCCGCCTCGCCGCCGACGAGCTCGAGCGGTTCAACGCGCCATGGCTCATGCACGTGCCGTCGTTCGCGGCGGGGATCGCGCGCGCGTCGTTCCCCGCGACCGAACAGGAGTACCGACTGCGCGACCTCCTCGACCACACCGACACCGGTACGTCCATCTCGTCGCACTCGCTGCGCAGCCGCGATGTGGTGTTCGATCGTGCGGTCGAGTGCACGCTGTCGCGTGCGAGTAAGCAGTTCACTCGCTTCGACGGCAACCTGTCTCACTTGTCGATCGAGTCGCCCACCGACCCGCACATCGTCGTATCGCCCACACGCCTCGAAGCTTGGGCGGCGTGCCCCCACGAATACCTGATGGGGTCGATCCTGCGGGTCGAGATCCCCGAGCGGCCGGAAGAGCTGTACGAGATCTCGCCGCTCGACAAGGGCTCGTTGATGCACGCGGCGCTCGACCGCTTTCTCGCCGAAGTGCTCGCGCGGCCGGGCGGGCCGCCCGAATCCAACGAACGGTGGCCCGAAGCCGATCGGCGCCGCCTCGCCGTCGTCGGCGCCGAACTGTGCGACGAGTACGAAGCGCGCGGCCTCACCGGCCGGCACGTCTTCTGGGACCGCGACCGCCGCCGCATCCTCGCCGACCTCGACCGGTTCCTGTCCGAAGACGACCGCGTTCGCGCCACCGACGGACTGGTGCCGGTGGCCACCGAATTCGCCTTCGGTCTTCGCGGCGAAGGCGAGCCGGTGGAGGTGCCGCTCTCCGACGGTCGATCGGTACGTTTTCGTGGCAGCGCCGACCGCGTGGACCGCGCCCACGACGACGCGCTGGTCGTGGTCGACTACAAGACCGGCGGCAAATATGGGTACACGCAGATCAGCGAAGCCAACCCCGATGTCGGCGGCCGGCGCCTGCAACTCCCTGTGTACGCGCACGCAGTGCGAAAGCAATTCGGCGAGGCGTCCACACCGGTCGAAGCGGCCTACTGGTTCATCACGTCGAAGCAGAGTTTCGCGCGGGTCGCGCTGCCGCTCACTCGCGCGGTGGGCGAGCGGATCGACGACGTACTGCGCACGATCGTCGACGGCATCGGCAACGGCGTGTTCCCGTGCCGGGTCGAACCGCCGACCACCAGCCCGTTCCGCCCGCGCACCTACATCGACCCCGATGCGCGCGGCACTCGCGACCGCTACCGCGAATGGCAGCGCAAGCGCGACGCTCCGAAGCTCGCCGAGTACGTCGCGCTGGCCGACCCGGTAAGCGAGAACGGTGCCGACGATGACTGAGCAACCAACGTTGTTCGAAGACGAAGACGCAGTCGCTCGCCACGCGATCGTCACCCGGCTCGGCGACACGCTCTTCGTCGAGGCCGGCGCTGGGTCGGGCAAGACGACGTCGCTCGTTGCGCGCGTCTACGCACTCGTGCGCAGCGGTGTGCCGATGCGCCAGATCGCCGCGATCACCTTCACCGAGAAGGCGGCCGCCGAGCTGCGCGACAAAGTCCGGCAGCGTCTCGAACAGGCGGAGCGCACCGAGCAGAACGATCTGGAGGCGGCGGCCCTTGCCGGCGCCGCGCTCGACGAGCTCGACGGCGCGGCGATCTCCACCCTGCACGCCTTCGCCCAGCGCCTGCTCTCGGAGAACCCGATCGAGGCGGGCTTGCCTCCCGGCCTCGACGTGTCGGACGAAATCGGATCGCAGGTCGCCTTCGAAGACCGCTGGTCACGATGGTTCGACCAGATCCTCGACGACCCAGCGCTGGCCCGCTCCCTGTTGTTGCTCGACAACGCGGGCGTGCCCCACCGGCGGCTACGCGACCTCGCGATCGCGTGCAACGACAACTGGGACCTCGTCGCGGACCGTATGCAAGAAGATGTCGACGATCCTCCGCCCCTCGACGTGTCATTCATGGTCGACGGACTCGACGCGCTCTGCGCGCTGCGCGCCGAATGTCGCGACGCGGAAGACCTGATGGTGGCGCAGCTCGACGCGTTCGAGGAGTACGCGACCCGACTCCGTAACGCGACCGACGAGTTCGACCAGTTCAACGTGCTCGGTGAGGGGCCGTCCTTCAAATTGAGGCGCGGCCGAAAAGACAACTGGAGTTCCGCGTCGTGCGACCTCGACGAAATACGAGATCGTTTGAAGGCGCTGGGCGACGAACGTGATCGTTGCCGGGACAAGATCTGTGAAACCGCGGCACGCCGCCTGGCGGTGGAGATCGGCCGGTGCACGCTCGTCGAGGCAGAGGAACGGCGCCGCAGCGGACGCCTCGAGTTCCACGACCTTCTCGTTCTGGCCCGTCGCCTCCTGCGCGACCCTGAGCACGGCTGGGACGTGCGCCTGCGACTCCGCGATCGCTACACCCGCCTCCTCCTCGACGAGTTCCAGGACACTGATCCGATCCAGTGCGACCTCGCGGTGCTCCTCGCGTCGCCCGACCCCGCGGCGGCCGGCAAGGCATGGGACCAGGTCGCGGTCGAGCCGGGCCGGTTGTTCGTGGTCGGCGATCCCAAACAATCGATCTACCGGTTCCGGCGCGCCGACGTGCATGCCTTCCTCACGGCTCGCAGCGCGTTCGGTGGCACGCCGCTGCACCTCACCCGCAATTTCCGCACGACTGAGCCCGTTATCGGCTTCGTCAACCACGTGTTCCACGAACTGATCGTCTACGACCCGGACTCGCAACCCAAGTATGTGGCGCTCGACGCAGTCCGCCAACCGGCGCCGGATGGCGGCCCCGCGGTGACGCTCCTCGGCGTCGACCAGCACCCGATTGATACCAAGGCCGAGGTACTGCGCGCGGCGGAAGCCGCCGATGTCGCCGCGACGGTGCACGCCGCGATTACGAACGGCTGGCTCGTGCAACGGCGCGACGAGCACGGTGAACGCTTCGAGCCCTGCACCCTCGGCGACATCTGCGTGTTGTTGCCGGCGCGCACGTCGCTCGGCCATCTCGAGGACGCGCTCGACGCGATCGGCGTGCCGTACCGCGCCGAGACGTCGTCGCTCGTGTATGGGACGCGAGAGATCCGCGACCTCCTCGCGGTACTGGCGGCGATCGACGACCCGACCGACGAACTCGCGCTGGTCACGGCGCTGCGCACGCCGCTGCTCGGCTGCGGCGACGACGACCTCTACACGTTCAAGGTGGAGCACCGCGGGCGCTGGAACCACCAGCTCGACCTGCCCGAGACGCTCCCGGCAACGCATCCCGTTGCGGAAGCGCTCAACGCGCTGCGGGTATGGCACGACGAACGGCTGTGGCTCACGCCGAGTGAGCTGATCGACCGCATCGTGCGCGAACGGCGTCTCCTCGAACTCGGTTTTGCGAAGGGCCGGCCGCGCGACTTGTGGCGGCGCGTGCGGTTCGTGATCGACCAGGCCCGCGCGTTCAGTGAAGCGCGCGGTGGCGGCTTGCGCGACTTCCTCGCCTGGGCCGACCTGCAAAGCGCCGAGGGCGCGCGGGTGGTCGAGACGGTATTGCCCGAGACCGACGACGACGCAGTGCGGATCCTCACCATCCACGGCGCCAAGGGGCTCGAGTTCCCGATCACCATCGTGTCGGGGATGACCACTCGGGCGCGGAACCCCCAGAACAGTGTGCGGCTCGTGTTCCCTCACGACGACAACACCTGGGGCCTCAAGATCAGCAAGCAGGTGATGACCGAGGAATTCGAGCGGTACCTGCCCATCGACGAGCAGATGGATTTCCACGAGAAGCTGCGCCTCCTCTACGTCGCCGCGACGCGTGCGCAGGACCATCTCGTGATGTCGGTACATCGCGCGGAGCGCAAGTCACCGCAGCTCGACCAGACGAAGTGGACCCACTCCGAACTCGTATGGAACGCGGCGTGTAACGCACCGAACTGGGAAGCGCTCGACGAAACCGCCGCCGTGCTGGCGCGGGTGGCGGTCCCGACGACGCCGCGGCCGCCGCTTCCGAGCCACGACGACTGGGCCGACGCGCGCGAGACGGCGTTGCGGCGCGGCAGCCGCCCCAAAGTGCGCGCCGCGACGTCGATCGCGAAGGAGGCCGCCGCGACCCGCGACCCGGGCCTCGCGAAAGACGCGCGCGACTTGGAATTGCCGCCGTGGAACAAAGGCCGCTACGGCACCGCCGTCGGCCGGGCCGTGCACGCGGTGCTGCAGACCATCAACCTCGCGACCGGGGCCGAGATCATCGACACCGCTCGCGCGCAGGCCGCGGCGGAAGGTGTGATCGGCCGCGAAGACGACATCGTGGCGCTGGCGCGATCGGCGTTGGGTAGCGCCGCCGTACAGGCCGCCGTCGACAGCCAGTTCTGGCGGGAAACGTACGTAGCCACCCCGGTCGGCGAGCACACCCTCGAGGGTTACGTCGACCTGATCTACCGCACGAATGAAGGTCTCGTCGTCGTCGACTACAAGACCGACGCGCTCGCCGACAACGACCTCGACCACGCCCTGGATCGCTACCGGCTGCAGGGTGCGTCCTACGCGCTGGCGGTGGCGCAGGCAACCGGCGAGCCGGTAGTGCGCTGCGTCTTCGTCTTCCTGCACAAAGACGGGGCGCGAGAGCGCGATGTTCCGGACCTTTCGGGCGCGGTGGAAGAAGTGCGGCGGTTCCTCGGTTCGCGCTAAGGGGTGCCACACTGCTGGTGCGGCCCCCGGATCATGGAGGTGACCGGTGCGCGTCCTCGTGACGAACGATGACGGGATCGCCGCGGCAGGGCTACACGTGCTCGCGGCGTATCTCGAAAAGACAGACCATGAAGTGATTGTCGCCGCGCCCGATCGCGACATGAGCGGCACGGGCGCCTCGATCGGAGTGCTACACGCGGGCGCGACGATCGAGGTCCGACGGGTAGAAATCCCCGGCTGTGGGCTCGAAGCCTGGTCGGTGGCCGGTCCGCCCGGTCTCTGCGCGATCGCGGGACGGCTCGGCGCGTTCGGCGAGCCGCCCGACATTGTGGTGTCGGGCATCAACGCCGGTTTGAACACCGGTCGCGCCATCCTGCACTCGGGCACCGTCGGTGCCGCGCTCACCGCCCAGAACTTCGGGGCCAAGGGCCTCGCAGTGAGCGTTTCGGACAGCGATCCGTGGCAATGGGAAACGGCAGCGTCGTTCGCGCTCGATGTGCTCGACACGCTCGTCGCCGCGCCGCCCCGTTCGGTGCTCAACCTGAATGTTCCTGCGCTGCCGCGCACCGACGTGAAAGGCATCCGCTGGGCGCGCCTCGCGGCCTTCGGAGCAGTACGGGCTGCGATCGCCGAAGCGGAACGCGAAGGGCAACTCCAAGTGGAGTTACGCGCGATCGAACAGCAACTCCCCGACGACACCGACACCGCGCTTTGCGAAGCCGGCTACGCGGCGCTCACCGCCATCGTCGGTATCGCCGAGGCGTGGCCGGCCGACGAAGGCGTGACCCCCGAATTCGGTGAAGTGTCGCCGCGGGCAGTGCCGGGCGCACCGTTCGACCCGGTGCACGCCATTCCCGACCAGGCCGACAGTCGCACCTTGCGCAGCCGCGAACGCGCCTAAGCGGCTTGCACCGCGTGTAGTTGCCACTCGCCCGGCACACCCCTGAGCGTCGTGAATCCTCGCTCATGGAACTGGATGCCCGAGCCCGCCACCAGGTCCACCACCGTGCGCGACACGAGGACTTCGCCCGCGTCGGCCAGATCCGCCACTCGCGCGCCGATGTGCACGGCAATACCGGACAGGTCGGTCCCCCGCCGGTGCACTTCGCCGGTGTGGACGCCGGCGCGCACTTCGATACCGAGGGGCCGCAGCGCGTCGCGGATCGCGCACGCGCAACGGATCGCGCGAGCAGGGCCGTCGAATGAGGCAAGGAACCCATCACCCGCGGTGTGCACCTCCACACCGCGAAAGCGGGCCAGTTGCGCGCGCACGCTCGCGTCGTGACGGTCGATCAGATCGCGCCACGCCCCGTCGCCGATCGCGGCGGCCTGCTGGGTCGAACCGACGATGTCGGTAAACAGCACGGTTGCCAACACGCGGTCGAGCTCCGGCTCACTGCGCACACCGGTGAGGAACTCCTGCACCTCGTCGACCAGCCCGCCGACGTCACCGACGTAGTACGCGTGGTCGCTTCCCGGAAGCTCCACGAACTTCGCGCCGGCGATGTGCTCGGCGAGGTACCGGCCGTGCTCGACGGGCACCATCCGGTCACCGACACGGTGCACGACGAGGGTCGGTACTTGCACCGACGACAGCACCGACCGCACGTCGAGCCCGACGAGCATCGTTTGCATTTTGCGCAACGCGCCGGGGCTGACCGACGCGCGTTGGAGGCGGGCGTGGAAATCGCGCGCGGACTGGTCGCCCTTCAGCGTTGGCGCGGCGACGTCGAACGACGCGCCGGTCCCCCACGTTTCGGCGCTCCAGTCGATCACCTGCGGTATGGCGACTTCAGGTACGCCGTAGGGATAGTCGTGCGCTTGTGTGATGCGGGCGTACGTGTTCACGAGCACGAGCGCGCTGGTGCGTTCCGGGTACGTCGCTGCGAACAGCACGCTCATCGGGCCGCCGGCGCCCACTCCGAGGATCGCGGCGTGCGGCATTTCCGCCGCGTCCATCACGGACCTGACGTCGTCCATCCACTCCTCGAGCGTGGGTAACGCGTCGAGCGGCACCGGGTCTGAGAGGCCGACTCCGCGCTTGTCGAAGGTCGCGACCCGGGCGAAGTCCTCGAGGCGTTCGAGGAAGCGCGCGCAGCGTGGCTCCTCCCATTGCATTTCGACGTTGCTCGCCCACTCGGGCACAAAGACGAGGTCGAGGCCGTCACCGACCACCTGATAGGCGATGTGCGCGTCGCCGCTTCCGGCGTACTGCGTTGCGCGGGTCACGGTCGCAACCTTGGCGATTTTGGCGGCTGTGCGTCAAACGACCTCGACGCGGCGCCGTCGCCTGAGGCAGGCTGCGACGATGGCATGGGCAGTTGCATTCCTCACGAAACCCGAAATCCTCGAGCAACTCGAAGGATGGTTCGACCCGTCGGACCCTGAACGACTGGTGCAGCGCTACGACGAAGCGATCGCCGCGCTCGAAGATCCGGAACCTCGACGTTGGTTGGCGGTGGCGGAACAGGCCGGGCTGGACCGGAAAACGGCCGGCCATTTCGAGACGCACTGGTTGGGTGAAAGCGATCGGGCGTACTGGTCGAGCATCACGCGCGACGAAACAGTGGAGAAAATCCGGCACGGTTTTCGCGGCGCGATGATCACCGCTCGCCATCGCGGCCTGCCCATCAGTTACGTATGGGTTACGCCCGACGGGCTCTCGAAGGACTACTTCGAAGTGGGCCACGTTGCCGGCCCCAACGGCGTGACCGCGGTGATCGTCACCGCCACCCCGGAAGTGCTCAGCGAAGCGCTCTAGCTGGGGCTACGGCACCAAGACCGAACGCACTTCAGCGACGGGGTACGCCCGCGACGACGTGACGACCGCGACGCCGATTGCGATCGGCAACGGCGTAACGAGTCCGGGCCCCGTCATGGTGACGTTCGCTTCCCAAACCGACGCGACTCGCAACTGGTAGATGCCCTTCACGTCGTAGACGTGCGTTGCCGCGGGAGCGGCGCTCGAGCCCGCCGCGCCGGCGGTGGTGGTCATGCCGTCGCCTGCGTCGAAGCGGTACTGGACCAGATGCGCGCGCCCCTGGACCGCGTAGCCACCGACAGCGACACCAATTTGCACGTCGGTGCCACCGCCCGACCACAACCAGGTGCTGAGACCAACAACGCCTTCGCGCCCGGGGTTCACGCCGAGCGTCGGCGCGGGGATACCGACCGCATCCCAGACCTCGGCGATTGTCGGCGGCGTCGGCAACGCAGGCGGCGGCGGAGGCGCACCGGTCGGCGCGCCCGCGAGCGGCAACGGCACGCACACCATCTCGGTCGAGATCACCTGGCCGGTGGCGTTGTCGATCGCGGTCACCGTGTACCACCAGCCCCACGCGACGGTGCCCGCGCCCACAGGACCCGACGCGGCGTTGCACAGGTTGTCGAGACCCGGCGGCGGCGAATGCGCGGCGACGGCCGAATAACGGATCGGTCTCGGTGCGGCTTGGTCGTGCGGCCCGAACGACTGCGAGCCGTCGCCGCCGGGCGCGAACACCTGCAATCCCACCGACACACTCGCGTCGGGCCCGGTTTGCACGCCACCGCTGCCATCGCCGCTCGCACTTGCAGGCGCGGCCGCCAGCACGGGCGACAGCAGTGTGGCGACGGCCAACACGAACACGATCGGCGCGACGCGTCTCACAGATGAACCTCGATGTTGTTGCCGAGGCGAGCCCCGACGTCGGCGATCGTCCAGCGACCGGTGCCGTCGCGGCTGAGCAGCACGGTCCACTGGAAGTCGGGGCCGACCGCGCGGCGGCCGGCCACCTGTCCGCGCTCGTTGAGCACTTCGATCGCGGGCAGGTGCTCGTCGACGCGGAGACTCACGATGTCACCGACAACGGAGGCGACATCGACCGACACCGAATGGCCCACGTTGACCCAGCGCAGACGACCGTTGCGCAACCACGTGAGCTCGCGGTGGTACTTGGTACCGACTTCGCTCGGGACCACCCAGACGCGCGCGACGAGCGAAGGGTCGGGATGATGCGCTTCGAGCCATGTCCGGTAAGCGTCGAGCGAACGAAAGATTCCGACGTAGTTGGCGCCGGTGTTGTGCAGCCTGGGCGCCGGCGTCTGGTCGCCGGCCCAGGTCGCGGGCACGACATGAGCAGGCGCGATCGTCGTGCGGGGCGACGGAGCAATGGTGACGCTGGTCGCTCGGATGGGTGCTCGAGTGACCGGGGTAGCCGCGGTGCCGATGGCCGGCGGGGCGGTGACGCGACCGCCGTCGCTGGCGCAGCCAGCCAGCATGCACGCGGCGAGCGCGCCGAGCGCCTTCGTCCACATCCGTGTGTTCGCCAACCCGCCCCGCCCCTCCCGGTCCCGACACAGGAGATTAGGGCGTTACGCGGGGTTTATTGCACTTTCAGACAGCCTCAGCGCCGTTTGGCTGTCTTTGTTGGTGTCCGTTTTACTACCTTTTTGGCCGCCGGCGTTTTGGTGGCCTTCTTGGCGGTCTTCTTGATCGCCTTCTTGGCGGCGGTCTTCGTGGCGGTGGCCTGCTTCGTCGCCTTCTTTGCCGCCCTCTTCACCGACTTCTTCGCGGCCGTCTTCTTCGCGGTGGCCTTCTTCGCTGCCTTGTTGACCGACTTCTTGGCGGTGGCCTTCTTCGCGGGGGCCTTCTTCGCGGTCGCCTTCTTGGACGCCTTCTTGGCGCTCTTGCGGACCGACTTCTTCGAGCCGTTCGAGCGACGCACGACGCGGGTTGCCGTCTCGAGCTGACCGCGGAGTGGTTCGAGTTGGCGGTTGACCTCGCGCGACACCGCGTCACTGAAGCGTTGGGCGCGATCGCGACTCCGCCGCACGATCTCTTCGACGATGTCTTCCGCTCGGTCGCGCGCGACGCGACCCTGCTGGATCATGCGTTCCACGATCTCTCGCGCGCGGTCGCGGCTCACCTCACTGAACTCCTCGGCGGCGTCGAGCAGGTCGCTCCAGAGCGGTCCGTCGGGCATGGCTGGCTCCTTCGTGCGGAATAGCAGTGTGTGTTCCGCCGCACACCACTGGTTCAAACGCTTCGAGTCGAACCACCGGGATACCCGCCTCCACCGAAGCGTTCGTCGAGCGCGTCGTAGTCGACGGCGAAGCCCAGGCGTGGAAGCGAGTCGACGAACTCGACCGAGCGCGGTTTCTTGTACGACGCGATGCGTTCGCGGCACCACGCGATGACCTCTTCAGCGTCGACCGTCACATCGGCGCGCGGCACCACGATGGCCTTCACGGCCTGTACCCACACGTCGTCGGGCACACCTATCACCGCGACGTCGGCAACGGCGGGATGCCTGCGCAGGCAGCCTTCCACCTCGGCCGGATAGATGTTCTCGGCCCCCGACTTCAACATTCGCGACTTCGGCCCGACGAAGGTGAACGTGCCATCGGCTTCGAATCGCCCGAGGTCGTTCGTGTGGTGCCATCCGTCTCGCGACCGGTGCGCGTTCAGCTCGGCTCGGTCCCAGTAGCCGCACATCACGGTGGAACCGCGTACTGCGATCTCGCCGACCTCCCCGGCCTCGACTTCGTTCCCATGTTCGTCTTCGACCCGCAGCTGCACGAGTGGCGACGGCCGGCCATGGGTGCCGATGCCGTCGCGCGCGAGCAGGTTGAAGGTCACCATGCCCATCGCTTCGGTTTGGCCGTACCCGCCCGCCCGCCGCCCCCACGGCGACGTATCGGAACCAACCAGCGCGTCGAAGGTTGCGTTCCCTCGTTTCCCACGGAATGACGACAGGTCATGGGTGTCGGGCCGGAACGCTTCCGCGATCGCGTCCACCATCGGGCCGACGACGAAGCCGCCGGTGCAGCGGTACGTGGAGATCGTGCGGCACAACGCGTCACCATCGCTACGCGGGACGAAGACGTTCGTCCCGCCCATCACGAACGTCGACAGATTCGGCATGAACGTGCCGATGTGGAACAACGGGCCGGAGTTGAGAAACACGTACGTGTCGTCGATCCCTTGCCACGGTGCCATCAGGAGGCCCTGCCCGACGAGGGCGCGGTGCGGCAGCATCGCCGCGTTCGGATGACCGTCGAAGGCCGCGGTGTAGATCAGCAGGAGCGGCTCGGTATCGGCAGCATCACCGTGAGGGTCGTCGTCGGTGCCCGTTGCGACGAATGCTTCGTACTCGCCGTCGTCGTGGCACAACCAACGAGCGACCTCGCCCCGTTGTGCATTCGCGCGTCCGGCGAGGACCGCGTCGCCCACCTCTTCGCGTTGCCACACCACAACGCTCGGGTTCAGATCGTCGATCACGAACGCCAACTCGTCGCTGCGTTGACGCCAATTCGCGGGGCAGAACCACGCCCCGACCTTGGCGCACGCGAGCAGCAGTTCCTGGAGTCGGAACGAGTTTTGGCCGAGCCACAACACCCGATCGCCGGCCTGTACACCGTTCTCGCGAAGTGCGTTCGCAGCCTGGTTCACGCGCCGATCGAACGCGCGCCACGACAACTGCACATCGGCGGCGTCGTCCGCCACCGCCAGCCCGTCAGGTCGGGCGCGAGCGTGGCCGCGCAGCACATCGGCGAGCGTGAGCCGCCCGGTTGTTCCCGTCATTGCGCCGTCACTGCTGTCACTGCACGAGGTCGAGGCAGTGCAGATCGTCGATCGCCGCCACACACCGTTCGAACAGTGCGCGGCACAGCCGACCGTGGCGTTGGTCCTCGACCGTGAGGCTGCCACCGGCAATCACCGGGTAGACCAAACAGAACAAGGCCGCGACGCGATAGTCGTGCCAGAGCTGTTCGAACGCGTAGTCCGTGATGCCCGCGGCCGCCAGGCCGTTGTGATAGCGGTTCACGAGATCCGTTTCCCACTCCCGCCGCTGGTCGACGTTGATGCTCTGGGTTGTGAAGTACGCGAGGTCGTACGGACCGCGCGCACGGGTGACGAGCTGCCAGTCGCACAGCGACAACTCACTGTTCTCGAAGAACATGTTGTCGAGTCGGTAGTCGCCGTGCGCGAGCGTCACCGGCGGTTGCGACAGCGCCGTCATCAGGCCGGGGATCAGCGCGGGGAAGCGTTCACAGAGCGTACTGATCTCGGGTGAGGTGAGGTCGGCGACACTGTCGGCGAGCACGGACCAACCGCCCTCGAACGCGAACTGCACCGCCGGCACGATCTGGGCATCGTCGAGCGACGGCAGCCACGTGAGCGCTTCGAGCCGCTCGTCCATCCAGAACGCGGCGTGATGAGCCGCGAGCCGGTCGACGGCGAGCGCCGCTTCCTTCTCGCTGCAGCCCTCGACTTGGTCTGGGTTTCGGCCGTGCAGTTCGCCGATAACGAGTGCAAAGTCGTGGGTCTCCGCATCGAACGCCGAGAAATGGCACTCCGGCGAGCCGAGCGGGGAGCGGGGCGTGAGCTGCTCGTAGGCGCGCACCTCCCGCTCGTACATCCGCAGCACCATCGCCACGAAGCGGCTCTCCTCACCGGCGGCGGGGAACTTCGCGATCACGGTTTCCGGGCCGTCGTGGCCGTTCCAGTCGAGGCTCACGCGAGTGAGGTTGCCGACGAGGCCGACACCGGTGCCGATAGTGCCGGTTTCGAAACCCCGCAGGCGGCCGGGTGCACCGAGCGCCTCTTCAAGCCATTCGGCGCTGAGGTCGGCTGCACACACCGGGAAGTGCGTCATGGTTCGTCCCCCTGTTCGTCGGTGTCACGGTCGACGCCGATCAACAACATGTCAGTGATTCGCCATGGCGCGTGGGCGAGCCACGGATAGGCGCGAGCGCGGCGAGGGAGCTGCACCGATGGACGATCGCGTTGCACCGCTCGCACGACACTGCGCGCCACGACATCGGCGTCGAGATCGACCGACAACTGCAACTTCTCGACGCGCTCCCATGCCCGCCGCGA
>JAODBJ010000023.1 GCA_025463905.1 Actinomycetes bacterium | reverse complement strand
CGGCGAATGGCAGGCGGATGGGTTCGTGTCGAGCGCGTCGTGGTTACGGGAACGGTGCCATCTCAGCCATGGCGACGCGACGAGCGCAGTGAAACTCGCCCGCACGCTGGAGGAGATGCCGGCGGTGGCGGACGCCTTCGCGGCGGGTGACATCTCACGCCGCCACGCGCAGGTGATCTCCCTGGCCCGTGCCCCCGAACGGGGTGCGCCGTTCGCACAACTCGACGGAGCGTTCGCCGCCGCGGCGCGTACGTTGGATCCGTTGCGGTTACGGTCGCTGGTGCGGCATGTGTGATGCGCTCGACGGCGACGGCGGCGTCGCCACCGATCGTGCGCAACTGGAGCGGCGCGGCGTTTTTCTCGGCACGGTCCTCGACGGGATGGGTGCCCTGAACGGGACCCTCGACCCCGAAACCTTCGAAGTTGTCCAGACCGCGTTGGATGCGGCGATGGAAGGCGACCATCACGCGGGCGACACCCGCACTTCGGGACAGCGACGCTGCGACGCGCTCGGCGACGTTTGTCGCCTCGCGATGGCGCACATGCCCGACGGGCCCGGCCGCCACAACCCTCCCCACATCAGTGGCGTCCTCACCCTCGCGGTGATCGCCGAACGCGGTGGCGTCGACCTCGCCGAACACATCCGGGCCGAAGGCGCCCACGGACCACTGTCGCGAGCGACGCTCGAACGCCTCGCCTGTGACTGTGCGTTCTCGCGCATCATCGTCGACGGCGACTCCGAACCCCTCGACGTCGGGCGGTCCACCCGTACCGCCACCCCCGCCCAATGGCGGGCACTCGTCGTCCGCGACCGCGGCTGCACCGAACCCGGATGCGACCGGCCGCCCGGCTGGTGCCAAGTCCATCACCGCAAATGGTGGGACCGCGACCACGGCGAAACCAACCTCGACAACCTCGAACTTCGCTGCCACCACCACCACCGCGCCGCCCACCACCAAAACCGGCCCCCACCACGCTTGTGGGTGGGTTGACCCCACTTGCGGTGGCGATCTGCACGATTTCTCCACACCTCAGACGTCATTCCTTCACCGCCTGTCCTTATCCTCTCGGTGTGGTCACGGCGCCCGCCTCCGCGCGAACGATCGCGATCATCGAGGACGAAGCTTCGATCGCCGCAGCAGTGGCGGCGCGTTTGCGGAGCGAGGGCTTCGCCGTAGAGATCGCGGCCGACGGTCCTGCCGGGGTCGAGCTGTGCGAGCGTGTCCGCCCCGACCTCGTGATCCTCGACCTCATGCTCCCGGGTGTCGACGGGCTCGAGGTGTGCAAACGGATCCAGCGGGAACGACCAGTACCGGTGCTGATGCTGACCGCGCGTGACAGTGAGACCGACCTGGTCGTGGGGCTCGCCGTTGGCGCCGACGACTACATGACCAAGCCGTTCAGCATGCGCGAAGTCGTCGCGCGTGTGAAGGCGCTGCTGCGCCGGGCGGAGCACCCGCCGCTGTCGGGTGTCATCCGTATCTCGGAAGTGGAGCTCGACCCGTCGCGCCGCAAGGTGCGTTCCGCCGGCGACGACGTGCATCTCACTCCCACGGAGTTCGATCTCCTTCACTACCTCGCGGCACGACCCGGCCGGGTCGCGACCCGGGAGGAATTGCTCGAACAGGTGTGGGGCTACGACGTCCCGTCCGGTGCCCGAACCGTCGACTCGCACATCCGGTCGCTGCGCCGCAAGCTCGGGCCCGAAGTCATCCGCACCGTGCACGGTGTCGGCTACGCGGTAGAGGAAGGCGCGGCATGAGGCGGCCGCCCGACCGGCCGCTCGAGTGGCTGCCGACGCTCAAGCTCAAAGCGAGCGTGGTGATCCTGGCCGCGGTCGCGATCACGGTGATCACCTTCTGGTCGTTCGTGCGCATCGGTCTGTGGCCGTCGATCAGCGGCATCATCGCCGGCGCCGTCGCGCTCAGCATCGTGTGGGTCCTTGCGCGGGGCATGACGTCGCCGTTGCGGGAGATGGCGCAGGCGATCGAGGCGATGGCCCGCGGCGACTTCTCGTCGCGGGTGCGTGCGACGTCGCGCGACGAGATCGGTGCGCTTGCTCGGGCGTTCAACCAGATGGCCGCCGAACTGGCCGAGACCGATCGCGTGCGCCGCGACCTCGTTGCCAACGTGAGTCACGAATTGCGAACGCCGATCACGGCGTTGCAGGCGAGGCTCGAGAACATCATCGACGGTGTCGAGGAGCCTGATCCCGAGACCCTCCAAACGATGCTGGCGCAGGTCGAGCGGTTGGGGCGGTTGGTGCAACAGTTGCTCGACCTGTCACGCCTCGAGTCGGGCACCGTGCCGCTCGAGCGACGCGAGTTCGACGTCGAGCCAATGCTCCAACACGCGGTGCGCGAATCGCAGTTGCAGTCGCCCAATGTGGCGATGACGGTGGAAGTCGACCCCGACGACCTCACGCTCGAAGCCGATCCAGAGCGGTTGCACCAGGTCGTCGCGAATCTCGTCGAGAACGCGGTCCGGCATTCGCCGGCGGGCGGGAAGGTCGCGGTTGCTGCACACGACGCCGGCGACGCAGTGCAGTTCGAAGTGAGCGACGACGGCCCCGGAATCTCCGACTCCGATAAGGCGCGCGTGTTCGAACGCTTCTACCGTGCCGACTCGGCACGCTCGTCGCGTAACGGTGGAGCCGGTCTGGGCCTCGCGATCGCGCAATGGATCGTCGACCTGCATGGTGGCGAGATCCATCCGGAGCGACGCGAACCGCATGGTTGTCGAATGGTTGTGACCATCCCGAACCGGCGCGACGGGAACCCCGCGCCCCGCGAGCCGGCCATGCCGCGGGTAAGCGCATGACGTGCACAGGAATGCTCGAAGTCCCCGACGGAGGAAGGACCTGATGTGCCGCTGACGACGATCGATGAGGCGTTGCGCCGTATTCGGCGTGGCGAAATGGTGCTTGTGGTCGACGACGAAGACCGCGAGAACGAGGGCGACCTCACGATGGCGGCCGAATGGGTCACCCCCGACGCGATCAACTTCATGTTGCGCTGGGCGCGCGGGCTCGTCTGCATGCCGTGCGACGCCGGCCGGCTCGACGAACTCGGGGTCGGGCCGATGGTGCCGCCCGAGACGGCGACGTGCGACACCGCCTTTGCGGTGACGATCGACCACCACACCGCCGGCAGCGGCATCGGCGCGGCAGACCGTGCCACCACGATCCGGCGCGTCCTCGATCCCCGTTCGAGCGCGACCGACTTCGTGCGCCCCGGCCACGTGTTCCCGTTGCGGGCGCGTCCGGGCGGCGTGCTCGAACGGCGCGGCCACACGGAAGCGGCCGTCGACCTGGCCCGTCTCGCCGGATTGCCGCCGGTCGCGGTGATCTGCGAAGTGCTGCACGACGATGGCTCGCCCGCACGCTTCGCGTACCTCGAACTCTTTGCCCAGGAACACCGCGTCGCGATGATCTCCGTCGATCAAGTAGTGACCTACCGGGAGCAGCACGAACGGGCCGGCGCGTCGGCCCGCCCGCTTCTCCTATAGCCGCTGGCCGGCCGCCGACGCTACGGTGTCGGCCGCGCAGGACGGGGGTCGTGCGCGCACACTGGGGAAGACGACGGAGCACGCGATGCGCACGGAACGCCGTACATGCATCGACGGCGCGCACGCCGCGCTGTGACGTCTGCGCTCACCAGCCGCGGTGAGGCGGCACCCAACGGGCTGAAGTGGTGCGGCCGCCGACCGCTGCGGGAGGCGCTCGATGCGCGCGTGTGGTCGGCGGGGTACGCGTTCGTCGACGGTGATCCCGACCAACTGCTGCTCGACGACGCCATCGGTGCGCACCTCGCGCGTGCGCGCGATGTCGCGAGCGCGGCCTCGCGCCTCGACGGTTGTTTCGCGGCCGTGATCGACCGCGCCCAAGAGACCGTGTTGGTCACGGACCGCTACGGGTCAGTACCGCTCTACTTCCGGGCACCGCTCGCGCGCCCGGCGGTGGCGTCCGACGACCCGTGGGCCGTGGTGGCGACCTTGTCCCGACCGCCCGCGCTCGACGCCGTTGCGGTGCTCGACATGTTGCGCCTCGGCTATGTCGCCGGCGAACGCACGTTGATCGAGAACGTTCGCACGATGCCGCCGGCCAGCGTGACGCGAGTGTCGGACGCGCACGTGGTGACGGAGCAGTACTGGCGCTTCTCCTACATCGATGGTCGCGACGACCCGGCGATGTACGAGAAACGACTCGACCAATGCATGGACGCGCTCGCCGCCCGCATCGATGCCTTGTGCGACGGTCAGGGTCGCGAAGCGGTGCTGATGCTGAGCGGCGGCGTCGACACCCGTGCCGTCGCGGCATTGCTCGCGACGCGTAGTCGATCGAGCGTCCGCTGCATTTCCTACGGCCCGGCCGACGATCCCGACGCGCGTACAGGACGCGAGATCGCGGACGCGGTCGGCTTCCGCTTCGAGCACGCGCCGATCTCCGTCGACGCGTTCAACAGCCAGTTGTGCGAGCCGTCGTCGTTCAAAGCGGCGATCCGCGAGGTCGGAATCACCACCCGCTTTACGTGCGGCACGGGCGCGCGGTTCTCGTCGGTTGCTGACGACGGTGTCGTACTCACTGGCCACACCGGGTTCCTGTCGTCCGCGTTGCATCGCATGAATTGGGGCGTGTACGGCAAGGCGGGTGCGCGACGGATGACCTACGCGCGGCACTACACGTACGAGCGGTCGGAAGTGCTCGTGCCGCGTTCGGTGCGAGTCGACTACGACGCGTTGCGCTATACGAGTCTCGACGAGACTCTCGCGAGTTATGACCCGTGCGTCGATCCGCTCGGGGAGATGCACCGCTGGAACGAGGAGCAGCGTCAACGCAACCTCGTGTTGATGGAGTACCGCGCCTACGAGCAACGTGCGCCGTGGATGATGCCGCTCGGGGCGCACGACGTCGTCGACCTGTTCTTGACCTTGCCGTACGCCTTGCGCCTCGACCAGCGGCTGTACAAGCAGATGGTGCAACAGATGTGTACCGGGCGGGCCGAGCCGCTCGCGCACATCTCGCGAGTCGGAGGAAGGCTCAGCGCCGATAACCGTGTGTACCGTCGGTATCGAACCATCGACCGGCTGCAACCGGCTTCTGGTGCGGTGCTGACCCGCGCGTTGCCCCTCGCGAAACGGTACGGGCAACGGCAGCGCCATACTCCGCCGTTGCGGTACGGGCCGAACCCGCTACGCCACTGGTTCCTCACCGATGGTCAATTCCGCACCGACGTGCTCGACCGCGTCGAGGCGATCTCAGTGGATGTGCTGCGGCCGGAAGCAATCCGCGCCGCGCTGCTCGACGGTCGTTCCGGAGAGTGGGTATTCCAGTTACTCCTCGCCGGCGCGCTGACCGTCCAAGGCGTGGCCGACGAAGCCACGCGCGTCTGGCAACGCGAGCGTTAGCGCTCGAGCGCGCCGACGGGCTTGCCGTCGACAATCTGGTCGAGGTACTCGGAGAGGCCGTAGCCGGTACGGCCGTTGCACTGCCACTCCGTCAGCCCTTCCGAGATGCGGGTCAACAACTGGTCGCCGTCGGGAGAGGTGCGCCGGTTCCGCAGCGGGATGAGGTTCAGCACTTTGCCCGTGATGTCGTAGCTGTTGCCGCTCGTGGTGACTGCCCGTGCGTGCAACGCCCGGTGGTACGTGTCGTCGCCTTCCCACGTCGTGTCGATCTCGGCGCTGGTGATGTGCTCGTACTTGCCGTCGGAGAGCACCATGCCGCCGATGCGTTGCTTGCCGTTGCGGGAGGTCACGACCGACACGACGAATCCGAAATCGGCACCGAAGTTGGCGGTGAGCCACCGGTACCACCAGGGCGACTGCCAAAAGCGCGGGCCCCACGAGTGGTCGCGCAGCCCGAAGCCTTCGACGGGCCATTCTTCGTCGCCGATCCGGATTGTTCCCGTGGCCGCCATGTGTTGCTCGTAGTGCCCACGCGCGAAGCCGCCGGAATGATCTACCGGCAACGCGGAGCCGTCGTCGTTCACCGGTTCCCCGCCGTACATCGGTGACACGCCACGGTGGGTCAACTCGATGCTGGCGTCGACCCAGGGGTTCTCGGTGAACGCCTGGCGCGGGTTGGCCATTTGCAACGGGTCGGTGAGCAACGCGACCTTGCCGTGGTAGGTGGTACGCAACGCTTCGAATGGAGTAATCACCTCGAAGCGCATGCCACCCGCGTCGAACGCGGCGTTGTTGTCGATCTTCGGCCGCTGGAACATGAACGCGACGCGCCCGTCGGGGAGGTACACACACGTCGTGAGCTCTGCGTAACCCTCGTTGGCGCGGTTGCCCAGCCGGACGAAGCAACCAACGCGCGATTCGGGGTCGAACGCGTTGAAATACATCGATTCGTTGAAGTTCGACGCGGCTTCGAGCGCGTGCATGTACTCGTCTTGCGGTTCCAAGCGGATGCGGACCATGGCCTCACCGTTGCGCGGCTTGACCGTCTGGTCAAGTGCGAGCACGATCCTTGCCATGTCGCAGCC
>JAODBJ010000173.1 GCA_025463905.1 Actinomycetes bacterium | reverse complement strand
CGCGAACGCATACGGGAGCGTGCGCCATGCGAGTCGCGTGACGTGCCGCAACCGGTTGGTCGGCGCGAGTTCGACGTCGAGCGCGATCGCGATGTCGCCGGTATGGATCCACGATTCGGCGAGGCGTGTCGACGCGAGCGTCTGCAGGGAGAGTCGTCGGGCGACCCACGGAACGCGTCGGTGCGGGTCGCCGGCGCGAAGTTCGGCGAGCAGAGCCGCAGACGACTGTTCCCAGCGGGCCGCGATCGCCGCCGCACCGATCGCGCGCTCGACTTCGACCTGCGCGGCTGCAGCGGCATCGACGGTCAACGACGTTTCGGCGCCGAGGAAGCCGTTGTGAAAGCGATCGAGATCGCCGCGCGCGCTGGCGGCTGCAAATTCGTCGGTCTGGACGAGGTGCAGGAGGACATCGGCGACGTCCCAACCGACGCACGGAGTTTGGCGCGACCAGTCGGCGTCCGTGCAGCGCTCGATGAGGGAACGAAGTTCGGCGTGCTGTGCGGCGAGATCGTCGATGATCGCGTCCATGCGGTGACCCTATCGCCGGTGCCGTGCCGTCATTCGTTGGCGAGACCGACTCGGTGGGCGACCGCGGCGGCCTCCCCACGATTCGCGACGCCGAGCTTCGAGAGGATGTTCGAGACGTGCACGCTCGCGGTCTTCTCGTTGATGAACAGCGCGTCGGCGATCTGGCGATTGGTGCGGCCGTCGGCCACGAATGCGAGCACCTGACGTTCGCGGGGCGTCAACGAGAACGGCATCGGAACCTGGTCGACAGCGGCGGCGCCGGCAGGGTGTGCTTCGGGAATCATCGAGTCGAGATCGACGCGCGCCCAACGAGCGACGCGTGCAACGTGCGCGCGAAGCGGTGTTGCGCGCAGCGCGTCGGCGATTGCCGCGCTCGCCCGTAGCTGCTCCTCAATTTCCGACCTCGGCGCCTGCGTCGCGAGCAATGCCTCCGCCAATCGCACTCGCGCGCGAGCCTCGGGATATGGCTCACCGATGCTTCGCCAGGCGTCGACCGCCGCGTGCCACGCATTCACGTCAGAAACACCATCGAGGCGGCGGCGCTCCGCGGCAATGGTCGCGAGCTCACCTGTCGTTCGGGGCGCGACACCCGTATCGGCGGCTCGAGCCGCAGTTGCATCGGCACGAGCGAGGAAGGGCGCGGCGAGTTCGACGGCGGCGGCGACACCGTTCTGGTCGTGGTGCGCGCGCGCTTCGTCAGCCAGATCGGCCGCCACCGCGACGCCGAGATAAATAGCGGGTTCCGTGTTGTAGGAGTCGTCGGTGTTGTCAGCTGCGCGAACCGCAAGTGCCGCGGCCGCGAGCGCGTCGTGGCGGGCGCCTCGGGCGGCAAGCAGTTCGGCGTGCGCGACGTGCGCGAGCGCGCCGTGCTGCACGTCGTTGGCCTGTACCGCGATCGCGAGTGCCGGCGCGAGATGATGCTCGGCCCCGTCGAGATCACCTCGCGCGACGAGCAGCCGAGCGCGAACGACGTTCACCCGTAGCGCGGCGAAGATCTGCGCGCCGAGCGCGAGCGCGGCGCTTGTTGCTTCTTCGACGTCGTCCCAGTCGCCTCGCTGAAACGAGATCATCGCTCCGTTCGCGAGCATGTAGCTGCCATACGCCCGGTGGAATCCGAGCTGGCGCGCGAAGGCGGCGCCCGTCTGCGCGACGTTCAGCCCTTCCTCGAGGCGCCCACCCTGCAGCAGCATCTCCGACAGGTTGGTGTACGCGCGGCAGATGTCGTCCACATTGTCGACGTCCTGCGCGATCGCGAGCGCTTCTCGAAGGAGGACGATCCCTTCGTCGAACTGCGCGAGTGCGCCGAGCGCGGTGCCAAGGGTGTTGCGCGCGTGCCCGCCCGTCGCGCGGTCACCCGTTGCGGCCGCGACGTCGATCGCTTCGCGGCACGCGACAGCCGCCTCGCGATTGCGCGACACCAGCATGAGCGCCTGGCCGTACGACGACAGCGCCCGAGCGCGCTGCACCGTCGGAGGTGAGGCCGGGCAGGTCGCAAGCGCCTCTTCGTAGGTGGCGAGCGCCGGCCCTGGAGCCCCATTGGCCCAGAGGTACCGACCGCGACGAACGAGGAGACTGCTGACGCGCAACGGATCATCCGTCGCGCGCGCTTCGGCAATCGCGATGTCGACGAGGTGCAACGCCCGGTCGTACTCGGCCATCAAGTATTCGGCGTCGGCGAGCCGGTGCAAGACGTCGAGATGGTCGAGCGGCAGGTCGGCGCGGTCGCCCGGCGCACGGGACCACAGGCTCAGCGCGCGCTCGTAGTGCTGGCGCGCTTCGGGCACGGCTGCGACGCGTTCGGCCTCGATCGCCGCGTCGATCGACGCCGCGAGGGCGGCCGTGAGTTCGTGCGATGCGTACCAATGGTGCGCCAGCAGGGCGGAGACGCCCGCCCGGTCACCGCCCGCGAACGCGGGTTGCTCGCTCAGGGTGCGCGCGTAGGCAGCGTGCACGTCGACGCGTTCGCCGGGCAACAACTCGTCGTACAGCGCCTCTTGCAGTAACGCGTGACGGAACGTGTACTCGTGATCACCGCTGGCCTCGATGAGTTGCTGCGCGATTGCCTCTCGGAGCTGCTCGCGCAGTTGCGCGTCGTCGCGATCAGCTACCGCCGCGAGCAGGTCGTGATCGAAGGTGCGACCTGCCGCGGCCGCGATACGCAGCAATTCCTGCGCAGCGTCGGAACACATCTCGACGCGCACGAGCAGAACGTCGCGCAACGACGGCGGCAGCTCGTTCGACCGCAGGTCGCGGCCGGCCGCGACGAGTTCCTCGGTGAAGAAGGCGTTGCCATCGGATCGGGCGAATACCGCCTCCACGACCTCGGGCGGCGGTGGTTCACCGAGGATGCCGTGGAGCTGCGCCGCGACGTCGCCGCGATCGAAACGGTCGAGGTCGATGCGCTCGGCGCGGCCGCTGCGTTCGAGCTCCGCGAGAAAGGGTCGCAACGGGTGCCGGCGGCTCAGCTCGTCGGTCCGGAACGTCATCACGATCGCGACGGGCGCGCGACCGAGCTGGTGGATCAGGTAGGCGAGGAGATCGCGCGTCGAGCGGTCGGCCCAGTGGAGGTCTTCGATGATCAACAGAAGCGGGCAGTCGAGGGCCAGCCGTTCGAGGAGACCGAGCACCACTTCGAAGAGACGAGTTGCACCGCCGGACGGCTCGACGGCGACGTTCTGCTCGCCGGCCGCGAGCTCGGAAACGAGGCGGCCAAGCTCGGCCGCGGCTGGGCCGGCGTAGGCGCGAACCGCCGGGGCACCGTCTTCTCGAACCAACGTGCGCAGCACCTCGACCATCGGCCCGAATGGGGGTCCGCCCTCACCGAGGTCGATGCAGGTGCCGCTGAGCACCCGTGCCGCGCCGCCGGCGCCGCCGGCCCGGGTCGCGAGCTCACGCACAAGTCGTGTCTTGCCAACGCCGGCCTCGCCGCCGACCACTACCGCGCTCGCCTCGCCCGTCGCGGCGCGGGCGACCGCGGCTTCGAGCTGGTCGAGGGGTTCGCCCCGACCGATGAAAGCCGGACTCGAAACCCGCGTCGCCACCAGGTGCATTCTCCTCGACGAATCGCGTTTCACGCCACCGAGAATGCTGCTGCCGTTTCCCTACGGTCCGTGCCGAGCGCTTCGACGCCGGTCGAGGGCGGCCGCGAAAGGATGGCCGTGTTCGGCGTGTACGTCCGCCGCCGGAAGGAGCGGCGCGAACGCCGCCGGGTGGCGACTTCGGCGTACCGGGTGCTCCGGTCGGCGACCAGCTGCTGGGCAACGTTCATCGGCATCGGGTACATGGCGGCCTCCCTGTGGCGCTTCGTGCGTGCTCAATCAGGGTGCGCCTGAGGAGGCCGCCGGCGCATTGGGACAATGCCCAGTCGTATGGCCGCGGACCCCTTAGATCTGGGTGCCGGACCGGGCTGAGTTACCTCAGATCCCGGTCGCGGTACCTCAGAGCCACATTGGATGGTCCCGAATCAGCCGGCGCCGTTCGTGAGCATCACGGTGGCGGTGTGCGACGTCCCGGCGCTGTCCGTCCACCCGACCTGGACCTTGTCGCCCACGTGCGTAGAGCCCATCGCCGTGTTCAGGTCGTTCGGCGTCGTGATCGTCCGACCGTTGAGCGACACGATCGTGTCGCCGGCCGTGAGTCCCGCCGAGGCGGCTGCGGAGCCCGATGCGACACCGCCCACGCTTGCGCCCGCTCCGTTCGCGTCCGTAACGGCGACCCCGAGTAGTCCGTGCTGACCGATGTGTACGGTCGAGCTCGCGGTGCCCGACTCGATGCTGTGGGCGATGGCGAGCGCGTGGTCGATCGGTATCGCGTACGCGGTCGTCGTTGCATTGACGCCGCTCGGGTTGAACCGGCTCACCGACGCCGCGGTGGTCATGGCGATCACTTTGCCGTCCGTGTTCGCAACCGCGCCGCCGGAGTCACCCGACACGACGTTGCCCGACACCTGGATCAGCCCTTGCAGCGTCTCGGCGGCCTGGCCGAAGTTGTCTGATGCAGTGATCGTCTGATTGGTCGCGTTGACGACCGCGTCCACCGCAGTGGGTGTTCCGTCGTGACCGTACGCATTGCCGATGACGACGACCGCGTCGTTCACGGCGACGTTGGAGCTCGTCTGCACCGTCGGCAATCCCGACACATTGTTGATCTTGAGGAGTGCGACATCCTCGGTCACGTCGTAGCCGAGCAACGTGGCGCTATAGGTCTTGCCGCTCGAGACGAGCTGGACGCTGATGCTCGTGGCACCGTCGATCACGTGGTTGTTCGTCAACACCTCGCCGTTTGACGTGATCACCATGCCCGAGCCCTTCGCGACGCCGGACCCGACGGTCGCGGTGATGTTCACCATCGCCGAATCGACGGTCGTGGCGACGCGCGCGCTGTTCGTCGACGTGCCTGCGGCGGTCGCTCCCGACGACCCCGAGCTCCCGGAGGAGCCGGACGAACCTGACGAGCCGAACGGGTTCGACGACCCTGACGAACCTGACGAACCTGACGGGCCGAACGGACTCGTGGCCGGCACGGTGTTCGTCGCCGTCGCGGCGGTCGAACCGTTGTCGCGGCCGAGGAGGTATCCGAACGCACCGGTCGCCACCAGGACGAGCGCGACGATGGCCGCGAGTATGGCGTTCCGCTGCACCGGCCGCGCCGAACTCGGAGCCGGCGGTGCCGGCGCGGGCGCGGCCCACCCGGGATCGGCCGGCGGCGGATATTGAAACGTGGGTCCGGTCGCGTCCGGCGCGGGCGCGGCGGGTTGGGGATCGGTCGGCGGCGGGGATTCGTACGCGGGGCCCGCCGGGTTCGCATCGGATCGCCAGTAAGAATCGTCTTGCGGCTGACTGCTGTCGTTTCCGTGATTGGTTGGTTCCGTCATCGTCGCCCTCTTCGCGCGGTGTTGAGACGATCCTCGCCACCGCAGATGAAGGGGACTTCCAAATCGAGTTGGAACTTGGTGAGATGACTCGTGGCCCCGAGCCTGGTTTTGATCTCAGAAAGCGACCACTAACGGGTGGTTTCTGAGATCAAAAGGAGTGGGGTGGCGGCGGGGCGCCGCCGATGCCGCCGATGCCGGCGAGCCATTCGCACCACTCGTCCACGCCTTCGCCCGTGCGGGCGCTGGTACGGATCACGCGCGCGGTGGGATTGACTCCCGCGAGGTTGTCGAGGAAGCGATCGAGTTCGAAGTCGAGGTGGGGGAGGAGATCGATCTTGTTGACGACGACGACTTCCGCGGCGCGAAACATCACCGGGTACTTGAGCGGCTTCTCCTCGCCTTCCGTCACCGCGTAGACCATCGTCTTCGCGTGCTCGCCGACATCGAACTCGGCCGGACACACGAGGTTCCCGACGTTTTCGATGATGACGAGATCAAGATCATTGAGCGGCAGGCGGCTGAGGCCGGAACGCACCATCACCGCGTCGAGATGGCACTCGCCACCGAACCCTGCGCTCGTGTTCACCAGCGACACCGCGGCGCCGAGACCGTCGAGCTCGTCGGCATCGAGGCTGGTTGCGATGTCGCCTTCGAGCACGCCGATCCGTAGCTTGTCCTGCAGGGCAGCGAGTGTGCGCTTCAGCAGCGTCGTCTTTCCCGCACCGGGCGCCGACATCACGTTGACCGTGCGCACGCCGGCAGTGGCGAAGTCGCGCCGGTTTACGTCCGCGACACGATCGTTCTCGGAGAGGATGTCTTCGAGCACGGCGACACGCGAAATGCCCGTGTCCGTGTAGCCGCTGTGGTCGCCGACATCCCTCGCGTGACCGTGGTGGCCGTGGTCGTGAACGGTCCCGTCACTGTGGCGGTGGAACCGGCCCATCTCTGACCTCCTCGGCGACGTCGCACGAGACGATGAGGAACTCGTTCCCGGTGCGCAGAGTCACAGTGTGGCTGCCGCAGGTGCCGCACACCAGGACGGGCAGCTGCAACGTGGTGAACGCGCCACACTCTGAGCATTCGACGGTTGCCGGTACGTGCTCGACTTCGAGTTCGGAGCCCTCGAGGTCGGTATCGGTGGTGAGCAGCTCCCACGAAAACGTCAGCGCGTCGGGCACCACCTGCCGGAAGTGACCGATGCGCAGCGCGACGCGGGTCACCCGTCGGTGTTCGACGCGGTCGAGGACCGTCCGCGCAATGGCCTCGCACAACGCGAGCTCGTGCACATGAACCGCCTTCGTCGCGTCGACCGTACCCACGTTGACGGGCAAGTCACAGCGCACTACCAATGGGTACGACGCCGACATGCTCCGCCACCGATCGGACGCGTGACACTTTTGGCTGATCCCGCCGAGACCCCGCGTGGAACACAACATCTCTCGCGGTTCGACCTCGCCCCGCCGCGCCACTTCCTGCTGCCGGCGCTGTTGCTGTTGCTCGCCGAGGAGCCCGATCACGGGTACCGGCTCGTCGCTCGGGCGCGGGCATTGCGTTTCGGTCCGGTCGACCGCCCGAACATTTACCGCGCGCTCAGTCAGCTGGAGGCGGACCGACTCGTCGAAGTGACGGAGACTGCGACCGCTGGTCGCGAGCGGCGTGTGTACGAGCTCACGGACGCCGGCCGGTACGCGTTGCGTACGTGGATGGGTGTCGTGAAGGAGGACCGCGACTCTCTCGACCGGGTGCTTCGGCGTTACGCCGCCGCGAATACCGCCGACGCGGTGGTCGCGCAGGTCGTCGGCGGTTCGACTGCGATGGGCGGAACCGCCTGGTCGCCGGTGTCTCCCACCTCTGAGATGGAAGGACGTCTGGGAGTAGTGCGAGCCGCCACTGCCCGCAACGGCGGCGCCCCGATTCCTGGGCGCGTCGAGACCGAACGCCACCGCTTTCACGTGGCGCCCCACCGTTCGGCGGTGCTCATCTCGGCTCGCTCCACGGTGGGGCCGATCAGTTTCGGCGCGATGGGCGTTACCGGATGGGTCGAGTGCGACGTCCGCGGCGACGAGGTCCTGGTCGAGGGCGCGCCGGCCGCGCATCTCGAAGTGCCGATCGCCAATCTTCGGTCCGGCAATCGTCTGTACGACGCCGAGCTCCTTCGTCGTCTCGACACCCGACGGTTCCCGATGGTCACGTTGGAGCTGCAGCACTGCACGCCGCTCGCGTCGCCGCGCCGCTTTCGCGTCCAGGGTGTCGCTGATCTGCACGGCGCGACCAAACCGCTCGAAGGAACCGTGGTCGTGTCGCTCGGTAGCGACGGGAACCTGAATGTGAACGGCGACCAGATGATCGATATTCGCGACTTCAACATCGCCTCACCGAGCGTGCTGATGCTGCGGATCTACCCCGACGTGATGGTCAATCTGCAACTGGAGGCCGCGCCGGGGACCTGAAGTCAAGTTGGCCCGAGAGAAGGGAGGCGCCGTGGGGATGTTCCTGGCGTTCGCGGTGGGCTATGTGTTCGGCACCAAGACCGGCACGGACAACTTCGCGGAGCTGGTGCAAGCGGCGCGCGCGATTCGTGAGTCGGAAGAGTTCGACGACTTCATGCTTGCGGTGCGAGACCACGTTGCGCACTCGTTGCGCGGCGTTGCCGACATGATCGAGAAGGTGGATATCGGGTCGAACGCCGCCGCGGAGGGTGACCTCGTCGACCGCGTGAGGCAGCTTGTCAGCCGCGGCTGACCTTGTCGGTCACGTCCTGACCGATGCCGCGGAGTCCGACGACCTCGCCGGCGGAACTGATCGCGGGCTCGGCGCGGAGATAGACGCATCGAACATCACGCCCGGGCGACGCGACGCGGTACTCGACATCGAGCGGACGGACCGAAAGCACAGCCGTCTGCACCGCGGCGCGTACGCGCGCCCGATCGCTCGGGTGCACGCACCGAAGGTGTGCGTCGAGGGTGCCGCCAAACTCCAGCGGGTCGACGCCGTGGATGCGGTGGAGTTCTTCGCTCCACTGCACGGCGTCCGTGCCGATGTCCCACAGCCACCGTCCGATGTGGGCCAACGCTTCGCCGTCGCGCAGGCGGCCTTCCATCTCGGCCAGGGCAGCTTGCGCCAGCCGCTGCTCGGTGAGGTCGCGCGCAATGACGACCGCGCCGCTGAACCGATCGTCGTCGTCGAGGACGGGACGGACGGACATCGAGACAGGGACGCACATGCCGTCCTTGCGGGCGAGCTCCGTCTCCAGATGGTCGACGCGTTCACCGGATGCCACCGTGGCGAACACGCGGGTTACGCCGGCGCGCAGGTGGTCAGGGAACAGGAGGGTCGATGCGCGGCCCAAGATTTCCTGCTCGCGGTAGCCGGCGATCCGCGCCGCGCTGCGGTTCCACGAGTCGACGATGTTGCGCTCGTCTTGGCTGAACATCGCGTCGCTGGACGTATCGACGAAGGCCTGGAGGACCGTGACGCGGTCCGGCGAAGGTCCCGTGAGACGTTCTCGGGCTTCGAACGCGGTCATAGGTTCCCCTGGTTCTCACGGTACCGCGTGCGCATCTCGGCGCGCGAGAGCCAAGATGATCGCACGGCATGCGCCCGGCAGGAGGTGTGCAGTGGCGAACCCAGCTGATCGCTCGCTCGCCGTAGATCCTGGGGTCGCCGGAGAGCTCGCGCGGTCGGCGCTCGCAACGGCCCGACGGTTCGCGGCCGGCGCAACGATGTGGTGCCTCGCGCCGGCGTGGCTGGAGCACGCGCGACACGTCGCGGTGGAGTTCGTCCACCCGGTGATCGTCGGCAAACGCGCGCTCCCTGCCGTGGCGGTTGACGACCCCGATCCCATCACCGCGCTGCGAGCACTCGCGCGAACTGGCGACGTGTTGGTCGCGGTGAGCGACAGGGACTCGCGCCCGGTGATTGACGCGATGCGACGGGCACCGGCGTGGGGGCTGACTTCGCTCTGGATCGGTGCGGGTCCGCGGCCGCCTACGGGCGTCGCCGACCATCTGCTGTGGCTCGACCAAGGGGAGGGGTCGGCGCGACACGATGGGGCGTTGGTGCTGATGTACCACGTCCTCTGGGAGTTGACCCACGTGTGTTTCGAGCATCCGGGGCTTCTCACCGCGTCCGCGTCCGCGAACGAGCCGTGCGTCGATGAGGTCGCGTGTATCACCTGTTCCGACGAGGGTCGCCCGGCCGAAGTGGTTTCGGCGCCGATCGCCGACGTCGCGGCCGTGCGTAGCGCGCGTGGCCTCGAGACGGTCGACACGACGCTGGTCGGCGACGTCGTGGCGGGGGACTTGGTGTTGGTGCACGCCGGGACGGCCATCGCGGTCTTGGAGGAGACGCGGCCATGAGCGAAGCGGCCGACTTCCTGTACCCGTTCCTCGAAGCGGACGAGCACGATGCCGCCGCGCTGCTCGACGACCTCGAACAATCGGCCGAAGCGAAGGCGCACGCGAGCGCCGCGCTGCGCGCCACAACGTTGCACGAGTCGCGTGCCGCGATAGATGAGGCGGCGGCCGATATGAGCGATCGCTTCAATCGCGGTGGCCGCCTCCTCGCGTTCGGCAACGGCGGAAGCGCGACTGATGCTTCGTCCATCGCGGCCCTCTTCACGCACCCGCCGCACGGTTACGCGCTTGCCGCCCGGGCGCTGGCCGACGATCCATCCGTGCTGACCGCGCTCGGCAACGACGTCGGCTTCGATCTCGTGTTCTCGCGACAGGTGATCGCGCACGGGCGCGCGGGCGATATCGCGCTCGGCTACTCGACGAGTGGCAACTCTCGCAATCTGCTCGCCGCGTTCGCAGAAGCGGCGGGGCGCGGGCTTCTCACGATCGGACTCGCGGGTTACGACGGCGGAGACATGGCCCGCAGTGAACACGTGCAGCATTGCCTGGTCGTCCGCTCCGACAGTGTGCACCGCATCCAGGAAGTGCAAGCCGCGCTCGGTTACGCACTGTGGGCCACGATCCAGGATGAACTGACATCGGCGATCCAAC
The DNA here is from genome assembly GCA_025463905.1 of Actinomycetes bacterium. Taxonomy (GTDB): domain Bacteria; phylum Actinomycetota; class Acidimicrobiia; order IMCC26256; family PALSA-610; genus JAODBJ01. The sequence continues at coordinate 14,934 of JAODBJ010000173.1, read as the reverse complement.
ATGGCTGACCACGCGGCCGCGTCGACCGATCGCGAAGCGGCCGTGCTGGAACGAATCGAAGCGTTTCGCCGCCGCCGGCCCCGGCTCACCGACGACGTTGTCACCCTTGCGCACGGCGCCGGCGGCAAGGCGTCGGCCGCGCTGCTCGACGCGGTATTCCTCGACGCCTTCGAAGGCGAACCGCGCGGGCCCCTCGCCGATGCTTCGACGCTCACGCTCCCGAGCGGCGAACGCCTTGCGTTCACCACCGACTCCTTCGTCGTCAAACCGCGACGATTTCCGGGCGGCTCGATCGGGCACCTCGCCGTACACGGCACCGTCAACGATCTCGCGGTCATGGGCGCGCGACCCGAATGGCTCTCCGCCGCGTTCGTACTCGAGGAAGGTTTCCCGGTCGACGAACTACGCGCGATCGTCGCCGACATGGCCGGCGCCGCCAACGCGGCCGGCGTGAGGATCGTCACCGGCGACACCAAAGTCGTCGACCAGGGCGCGGCCGATGGCCTCTACATCACCACCGCCGGCGTCGGCGTGATCCCGGCTGAGCGTGTACTCGGCCCCGAACAGGTGCAACCGGGAGACGTCGTGATCGTGTCCGGCACGATCGGGGATCACGGGATGGCGGTGATGCTGGCGCGCGGGAACCTCGCGCTGGAGGCCGACATCCGATCGGACACTGCACCACTCGGTGGGCTCGTCGACGCTCTCCTCACCGCCGCACCGTCGACTCGCTGGATGCGCGACCCGACACGCGGTGGTCTCGGCACTGTGTGCAACGAGCTCGCGCGCGACACACGCTTCGGTGTCGTCATCGACGAAGCGCGCCTCCCGATCGAACCGGCCGTCATGGGCGCGTGCGACCTGCTCGGCATCGACCCGTTGTACGTGGCGAACGAGGGCAAGCTGGTGGCCATCGTTCCCGCGGCCGAGCAAGAGGAGGCGCTGCGAGCCCTGCGGTCGCACCCGCTCGGTGTGCACGCGGCCGTGGTCGGCGAAATCGCGGCGGAGCCGGAAGCCATCGTCGTGCTCTTGACCACGTTCGGCGGTACGCGCATCGTCGACATGCTCGTCGGCGACCCGCTCCCGCGTATTTGCTGAAGGGTCGAAATGGCGCGTACGCACACGCGGCTTCGAGTGACAGGCACCGTCCAAGGCGTTGGTTTCCGGCCATTCGTGTACCGGCACGCGGTTGCGCTTGGGCTCGCCGGGTCCGTCTGGAACGACAGCGAAGGCGTCCTGATCGATGTCGAGGGCGACGAGGACGGCATCGACGAGCTCGGCCGCCTCCTCGTCGATGAGCCGCCGCCCCTTGCCCGCGTCTCGAACGTCGTCGCCGAGCGGATCGAACGCGCGCTCGGCGCCCGGACGTTCGAGATCGTCGAGAGCCACGACGGCGGCCGGCCGGACGTCCCGGTGAGTGTCGACACCGCGACGTGCGCGGAGTGCCTCGCCGAGATCGAGGACCCGGGAGACCGCCGCTACCGCTACCCGTTCACCAACTGCACCAACTGTGGGCCGCGGTACACGATCGTCCGCTCGGTTCCGTACGACCGGCCCGCGACGACGATGGCCGGGTTTCCCATGTGCGAGCGGTGTCGCGCCGAGTACGACGATTCCCGCGATCGCCGTTTCCATGCGCAGCCGAACGCGTGCCCGACGTGCGGCCCGCAACTCGCGTGGCGCGCGCCCGACGGCGCGGTGCTCGCCGAACGGGACGCGGCGCTCCGCGCGGCCGTTGATGCGCTCAAGTCGGGTCACATCGTCGCGATGAAGGGCATCGGCGGCTACCACCTCGTCGTGGACGCAACCGACGCCAGCGCGGTACGTGAGTTGCGCCGCCGCAAGGCGCGTGACGACAAGCCGTTTGCGGTCATGGTGCGCGACCTTCACGCGGCGCGACAGTTGGGCGTGATCGACGAGGCCGCGCAGCGCGCGTTGTGCTCGTCGCGCCGGCCGATCGTGCTCGTGCCGGTGCGGGCAGGCGCACCCGTCGCGCCGGATGTCGCACCCGGGCTTCCCGAGCTTGGTCTGTTCCTGCCCTATAGCCCGTTGCATCATCTGCTCGTCGCCGGTGTCGAGCGCCCGATCGTGTGCACGAGCGGCAACCTGAGCGACGAACCGATCGCGCATGCCGACGACGACGCGGTAACTCGCTTGGGCGCGCTCGCCGACGGGTTTCTCACGCATGACCGGCCGATCCACATTCGGTGCGACGATTCGGTTGTGCGCGCGGCCGGAGGCCGGCTGCAACTGTTGCGCCGGTCTCGCGGCTACGCGCCCGAACCGATGCGACTTCCCGCTGCCGCGCCGGCTCCGGTGCTCGCGGTCGGCGCGGAGTTGAAGAGCACGGTCGCGGTTGCGAAGCGCGACGAGGTCGTCGCGAGTCATCACATCGGCGATCTCGAGCACCTGCCGACTTGGAGGTCGTTCGAACAAGCGGTCGGCCACCTGTGCGCGCTCTATGGCGTTGTTCCCGAGGTCGTTGCGCACGACCTGCACCCGGAGTACCTGTCGACGAAGTACGCATCTGAACTCGACCTTCCCGACGTCGCGGTGCAACATCACCATGCGCACGTCGCCGCGTGCATGGCGGAACACGACGTCACGAGTGTCGTCCTCGGGCTCGCGTTCGACGGTCTCGGATACGGGCCCGACGGCACGATGTGGGGCGGCGAGTTCCTCGTCGCCGATCTGTGCACCTTCACCCGCGCCGGCCATCTCCGCCCGGTCGTGCTGCCCGGAGGCGCAGCCGCCATCCGTGAGCCGTGGCGCATGGCCGTGGCGTGGGCGCAGCTCGCCATGGGAAGCGCGCTCACTCGGGATCGCCTCGGCGGGATGGAGCCGCGCGCCGGCCAACTGATCGATCTGCTCGATGCCGGTCCGGTCGGCACGTCGGCACGGACCACAACGAGCGTCGGGCGGTTGTTCGATGCGGTGGCGGCCATTCTTGGGTGCCGGAACCGCGTGAGCTACGAAGCGCAGGCCGCGATCGAGCTCGAAGCACTCGCGCGCACCGTCGCGCGCGCGGACGCGCCGATCTATCCCGATCTGGTGCCCGTCGCGCGGGTGGACCGCATGATGGTGCTCGATCCTGCACCGCTCGTCGCCGCGCTCATCGATAGCCGCGACCATGTCGAGATCCCGTTGCTCGCCGCCGCGTTCCACGAGACGCTGGGACGGGCGGCTGCGGAACTCGCGATCGACCTCGCGAGCGGGTACGCACTCGACACCGTCGCGCTCACCGGTGGCGTGTTTCAGAACGCGCGGTTCAGCGCGATCGTCGAGGACGCGTTGCGCGCGGCCGGGCTTCGGGTGCTCGTCCACGAACTCGTCCCCGCCAACGACGGTGGCATCAGCATCGGTCAGGCTGCGGTCGCCGCCGCCCGCAGCGCTACGGGCGTCGATCCAAAGGATTCGGGCGTCAGTTCGCGACGCGCGAATCAGTCGCCGAAGCGCGGTGGTGCCGCACCTCTGCCCATACCCCAGCTCTGCCCGCCGAGGCGCCCGGGTTCGAGTTCGTCGGGAGGGCGGGGCCGGTAGCGTTCGGCGAGCAGCGCGGTGGCGTCTTCGCCGCGGTTCAGCGCAACACAAGGCGCTCGGAACTCGCAGCGCGCGCAATGCTCCCATTGCGGGGTCGGGTCGAGTCCGAGGGGCGGGGCAGCGATCATTTGGGCGGCGCGAATGGCCAACCGGCGCGCGGCCCCCGACTTCTCGGCATCGGTGTATGCAATCCGTTCCCGGCGAAACTCCGGTGGCGAGACGCGCACCTCGTTGTACTGCACGCCCGCGACCGACACGAGGAACACGTGCTCCCACGCCCAGCAGGCGAGCAGCGCGCGTTCGTCGAGGGCGAGCTGATCGGGCGACGCCCACCCGTGTTGATCATCGAGCATGCGATGCACGACAAGCCAGTACGCGTCGTCGCCGGAAGTCTCCTCGACGACGAAGAGGTGAATGCGGTCGCGGTAAAGCACCGCGCCGCCGTCGGGCGCGGCCAGTTCGGCCCCCGATCGCTCCGGGTGGAGCACGTGCGCGTCCACCTCCGTCTCGACCCGTAGCGGTGTGAAGTGGTCGACCGTCTCCGCGAAGCGTGCGTACGCCTGCACGAAATCGAACGCCGGATACGGGAAGCCGGCGTCGTGCAGTGAGCGTTCGACGAGCGGCTCGACGATGCTGCGCGACCAGGTCCACATCCCCGGGAAGTAGTACACCGCGAGCGCGTTACGGACGATCCGGTCGAGCGCTGGTACACGGGTGACGGAACGTTCGAGGTTGCGGCGCACTCGGGCGCCGAAGTCCCACGAGCGGCGGCACCGGTCGAACCAATCGCGGTCTTCGGGCGTGACGACGAAGCCCACCCTCTCATCGTCATGACTCGCACCACGCGCGTCCACCGGTGCCCGTTGCACTCATTGACACCCTCATGCGGCAGGCGTAGACGGTCACTGAGCCAAACGTGCGCGCGCCGCGCCCGTCGGATGGAGGCGAGATGGCAGTCGCGGAAGCCCCGACGGACGAAACCGTCATCCACGTCCTCTGGATCAACGCCGGATTGAGTTGCGACGGCGACTCCGTCGCACTCACCGCCGCGACGCAGCCCAGCATCGAGGAGATCGCCCTCGGCGCGCTTCCCGGGCTGCCGAAGATCGCGGTGCACTGGCCGCTCATCGACTTCGAGTGCGGTCCGGTCGGTGGCGCCGACGACTTCATCGAGTGGTTCTTCAAAGCCGACCGCGGGGAGCTCGAACCGTTCGTGCTCGTCATCGAAGGTTCCATTCCGAACGAGGCGATCAAACGCGAGGGCTATTGGTGCGGGTTCGGGAACAACCCCGAAACCGACCAGCCGATGACGACCAGCGAATGGCTCGACCGCCTGGCGCCGAAAGCGCTCGCGATCCTCGCCGCGGGCACGTGCGCGACCTACGGCGGCATCCACGCCATGGCCGGCAACCCCACCGGCGCGATGGGCGTTCCCGACTACCTCGGCTGGGACTGGAAGTCGAAGGCCGGTATCCCGATCGTGTGCGTCCCGGGCTGCCCGACGCACCCCGACAATCTCTCGGAAACGATCCTGTACCTGCTGTACCAAGCAACCGGTCAGGCACCGATGATCCCGCTCGACGCCGAGTTGCGACCGCAGTGGCTGTTCGGCGCGACCGTGCACGAGGGCTGCGACCGTGCGGGCTACTACGAGCAGGGCGACTTCGCCACCGAGTACGGGTCGCCGAAATGCATCGTGAAGCTCGGATGCTGGGGGCCCGTTGTGAAATGCAACGTCCCCAAACGCGGGTGGATCAACGGCGTCGGTGGTTGCCCGAATGTCGGGGGGATTTGCATCGGCTGCACGATGCCGGGCTTCCCCGACAAGTTCATGCCGTTCATGGACGAACCGCCGGGCGCGCGCGTGTCGACGATGACGGCGAGCTTCGTCGGCGGCGCGGTGCGCGGGTTGCGCAAGATCACCTTGCATACCGTCGACGACGAACCGAAGTGGCGGAAACCGGGCGACAAGTTGCTGACGGGCTACCAGCCCGAGTGGAGGTAGCACGATGGCGACGACGAAGACCAAGGACGCCAATGGCCTGGTCGAGATGGCGTGGGACCCGATCACGCGCATCGTCGGGAGCCTCGGTATCTACACCAAGATCGATTTCGGTCAGGGCAAGGTCGCCGAGTGCCACAGCACGTCGTCGATCTTCCGCGGCTACAGCATCTTCATGAAAGGCAAGGACCCGCGCGACGCGCACTTCATCACCAGTCGCATCTGCGGGATCTGCGGCGACAATCATGCGACCTGTTCGTGCTACGCGCAGAACATGACCTACGGCGTGGTGCCTCCCGCGCTCGGCGAGCAGATCGTGAACCTCGGTGAAGCGGCCGAGTTCATGTTCGACCACAACATCTTCCAAGAGAACCTCGTCGGCGTGGACTTCTGCGAAAAGATGGTCGCCGAGACCAACCCGGGCGTGTTGGAACAGGCGAACCGCACCGAGGCGCCTCACGCTGCGGAGCACGGGTACCGCACGATCGGCGACATCATGCGATCGCTGAACCCGTTCTCCGGCGAGTTCTACCGCGAGGCGCTCCAAGTGAGCCGCTACACGCGCGAGATGTTCTGCCTCATGGAAGGTCGCCACGTCCACCCGTCGACGCTCTATCCCGGTGGCGTCGGCACGGTCGCGACGATCCAACTGTTCACCGACTACTACATCCGGCTCATGCGGTACGTGGAATTCATGAAGCGGGTCGTCCCGATGCACGACGACCTGTTCGACTTCTTCTACGTTGCGATGCCGGGCTACGAGGAGAATGGTCGCCGGCGCGTGCTCCTCGGTTGTTGGGGCGCGTTCCAGGACCCGAAGGTCTGCAACTTCGACTACAAGGACATGACGAAGTGGGGTCGCGCCATGGGCGTCACTCCCGGCGTGGTCGTCGACGGCAAACTCGTCACCAACGACCTCGTCGCGATCAACCTCGGCATCCGTATTCTCCTCGGCCACTCGTTCTACGAAGACTGGGAAGACCGCGAGATGTTCGTGACCCGAGACCCGCTCGGGAACGCCGTCGATCGCCGGCACCCGTGGAACCAACACACGGTGCCGCAGCCGCAGAAGCGCGACTTCGACGACAAGTACAGCTGGGTCATGTCGCCGCGTTGGTACGACGGCAGCGACTATCTCGCGCTCGACACCGGCGGCGGCCCGCTCGCGCGTCTCTGGTCCACGGCGCTCTCGGGGCTGGTGAACACGGATCACATCAAGGCCACCGGTCAGTCGGTTGAGATCCACCTGCCGAAGACCGCGCTGAAGCCGCAAGTGACGTTCGAGTGGAAGATCCCGCAGTGGTCGAACACGATCGAGCGCGACCGCGCCCGCACGTACTTCCAGGCCTACGCAGCGGCGTCTGCCCTCGACTTCATCGAGCATGCCTTGGCCGACGTGCGCGTCGGCAAGACCAAGACGTGGGAGCCCTTCGAAGTGCCCGACGAAGGGATCGGCTGCGGCTTCACCGAAGCGGTGCGCGGTGTGTTGTCTCATCACATGGTGGTCAAGGGCGGCAAGATCGCGAACTACCACCCGTATCCGCCGACGCCGTGGAACGCGAACCCGCGTGACGTGTACGGCACCCCCGGTCCGTACGAAGACGCGGTCATGAACACGCCGATCTTCGAGGAGAACGACCTGGAGCACTTCAAGGGCATCGACATCATGCGGGCCGTGCGCAGCTTCGACCCGTGCTTGCCGTGCGGCGTCCACATGTACCTCGGCAAAGGCAAGGTGCTGAAGCGGTTGCACACACCGACGCAAGTGGCCGACCCGACGCTCGCAACCTGACGGGAGTCGCGCGTGCCCGCGATCTCGAGTGACGACCGCAACCTGCAGACTGCCGGCGATCGGATCGAGCAGCTCCTCGACGAGTTGCGCGCCGGTGACGACACCCGTTCGTGCGCGCTCGCGGAAGAACTGTTGCGGCTCGTCACCGAGCTCTACGGACGCGGGCTCGCGCGCGTCGTTGCTATCGCACGCGACGAGTCGCCCGCGCTGCTCGACCGGCTCGTCGCCGACGAACTCGTCGCGGGTCTGCTTATCGTGCACGACCTGCATCCGCAGGATCTGATCACGCGCGTCGAGCAGGCACTCGAGTCGGTTCGCCCGTTCCTCGGTTTGCACGGCGGCGATGTCGAGCTGGTCGCCGTTGCGCCCGAGGCGCATGCGGTGCGTCTGCGCCTGCTCGGAAGTTGCGACGGTTGCCCGTCGTCGGCCGTCACGCTCCAACACGCGGTGGAGCGGGCGATCCTCGAAGCCGCGCCCGAAGTCGCGCGCATCGAGGTGGAGGAGCCGACGCCTGAACCCGTCGAGGTCCCGGTGCGCCTCGGTCCGAAACCCACGTTCGAGGTGTGCCCGACCGAGATGGCCGTGGGGTGAGCTCCGCCAGTCACCTCGACGTACTGCGGCGCATCCGCGCGCCCGACGAGAAGCCGCGTCCGCGCCCGGGCGAGCGCTGCGAGTTGTGCACGGAGCCCATCGCAGAAGCGCACGGCCATCTCGTCGATCTCCAGCAGCGCGCACTGATGTGTGCGTGCCGGGGTTGCTATCTGCTGTTCACCGCCGACGGCGCCGGCGGTACGCGCTTTCGCGCCGTGCCCGACCGGTACCTCGCGTTCACCGATTTGCGGTTGTCGCCGGGCGAGTGGGACGCGTTGCAGGTCCCGGTCAGCGTGGCGTTCTTCTTCGTCAACTCGTCGCTCGACCGTATCGCCGCGTTCTATCCCGGCCCGGCGGGCGCGACCGAGTCTCTCCTCCCGCTCGAGACGTGGAACGAGCTGGTCGCGGCGCACGCGGAGCTCGGAACGCTCGAACCCGACGTCGAGGCGATTCTCGTTCGTTCGGACCGCACCACGAATCACGCCGAATGTTTCCTCGTGCCGATCGACGCGTGCTACGAGCTCGTGGGGCGGTTGCGCCAATTGTGGCGCGGTTTCGACGGAGGGAGCGACGCGCGCGACGCGCTCGATGCCTTCTTCGATCACGTGCGAACCAGGGCGCGATGACGGCGCTCTCGTTCGAGGTGATCGGCGCTCGCGCCGAGCCGTACGCGGCCACGCCGACGATCACACTGCAGCTGCGCGTCACCGAGACGACCGGTACCCCGGTGCACGCGCTGGCACTGAGGGCGCAGGTCCGCATCGAACCGCAGCGACGGAAGTACTCGAAGGTAGAAGAGGCGCGCCTCTACGAGATGTTCGGCGAACCGGCTCGCTGGGGTGATTCGCTGCGACCGTTCCTCTGGGCCCACGTGTCGACAACGGTCGGTGCGTTTTCTCCCGCGACGGAGTTCGACCTCGCGATCGCATGCACGTACGACTTCGAGGTCGCAGGCACGAGCTACCTCCACGCACTCGAGGGCGGTGAGATCCCCCTCATTTTGCTGTTCTCGGGAACCGCGTTCGCCGTGATCGACGACCGTCTGAGTGTCGAGCCGGTCGCGTGGCACGAGGAGGCAACGTTCCGCCTGCCGGCCCGCGTATGGCGAGAAATGATGGACACCTACTTCCCGAACAGCGGCTGGTTACGCCTTCCCGTCGAGACGATCGACAAGCTCGTGCGCTTCAAGGCGGTGCGCGCGTTGCCGACGTTCGACCAAACGATCGTGCAACTGCTGAAGGAAGCGGGGGTCGAGGAATGAACGCCCCCGATCGTTTCGCCGCCGCGCGGTCCGTCGCCGACGCGGTTCTCTACGAGGGGTACGTGCTGTACCCGTACCGCGCGTCGGCGGCCAAGAACCAGATGCGCTGGCAATTCGGTGTGCTCGCACCCCGGCGCCAAGTCGAGTTCGACGCGACCGACCGCTGGTATGCGCGTACGGAGTGTGTCGTCGCGCCCGGCGCCGAACCGGTGCTGCGCGCGCACATTCGCTGTCTGCAGGTGCAGCGGCGAACCGTCGAAGCTGCGGGCCACGCACCCGATGAGTGGATCCCCGTCGATGCGCTCAGCGTCGATGGCGCCAAGGTGGTGCCGTGGGACGAAGCGACCGAACACGAGATCGATCTCGGCGGCGTGGCGCTGATACCCCCTGCCGCGGCCAGCCGCGAGGTGAGGGTGTCGTTGCCGGGTGGCGACGACATCGACGAGCTGCGCGACGGGTCCGGAGCAGTCGTGGGCCGCGCCATTCGCCGGCGCGAGCCCGTCGACGCGGTCGTGCGAGTCGAAACCGAGTGGGCCGGGACGACAGATGTCTTGCTGCGGGTGCTTGTCACGATCGAGAACGAGACCAACTGGAGCGAGGCGACTCCGACGCGTGACGAAGTTGTGCGGCGCTCGCTCGTCGCGGTCCACACGCTGCTCGCGATCGACGACGGCGTCTTCGTGTCGCTCCTCGACCCGCCCGACGACGCGCGCGACGCGGTCGCGGGTTGCATCAACGAAGGAACGTTTCCGGTGCTCATCGGTGACGACGACACCGCGGTGCTGTCGTCGCCCATCATCCTCTACGACCACCCTGAAGTCGCGCCCGAAAGCCCCGGTGACCTGTACGACGCAACCGAGATCGACGAGATCCTCGCGTTGCGAGTCATCACGCTCACCGACGACGAGAAGGCCGAGGCGCGCGGTACCGATGCCCGTGCCGCCGCGATCATCGACCGGTGCGACGACATGCCACCGGAGGTCTGGGCCCGTTTGCACGGCGCCATGCGATCGTTGCACCCGGATGAGGCCGAAGCGACGACTGGGCGCGACCGCGACGGCGGCGTGCCGTGGTGGGACCCTGCAGTCGACGAAGCCGTCGACCCCGGTAACGACACCGTGCGGGTAGGCGACGTCGACGTCGGCACCGGCACGCGTGTGCGGCTCCGGCCATCGCGGCGAGCCGATGCCCATGATCTGTTCCTCGCGGGTATGGACGCGACGGTCGCCGGCGTCTTCCACGACGTCGACGGTGAAGTGCACGTCGCCGTGACCATCGACGACGACCCGGCTACCGAGGAACTCGCGTGGCAGGGTCGCTACCTCTACTTCCATCCCGACGAGATCCAACTGCGCGTCGAGTCGGACGTCGACCGATGACCGGCAAAGTGCTCGTCGCCGGTATCGGCAACATCTTCTTCGGTGACGACGGTTTCGGTGTCGAGGTCGCGGGCCGGCTCGCGACGCGCCCGCGATCTGAGGCCGTCCGCGTTGCCGACTTCGGTATTCGGAGCGTGCACCTCGCGTACGAGTTGCTCGACGGCTACGACACGTTGGTGCTCATCGATGCCGTGCCGATGGGTGAGGCGCCCGGGACCGTCGCGGTGCTGGAACCGGAGATCGATGTCGTCGTTGCCGGATCAGAGCCGTCGGTCGACGCGCACTCCATGGACCCGGTCACCGTGCTCACGACACTCGCCGGGCTCGGCGGATCCGTAGACCGCGTGCTCGTCGTCGGCTGTCAACCCGGGGTGATGGATGAAGGCATCGGCCTTTCGCAACCCGTCGCGGAAGCCGTCGATCGAGCGGTCGACGCGATCGAAGACCTCCTGATCGAGATTCGCCCCACCGCCGGAAAGGAACGCGGCTCATGATTCGTCGCTCTGTGTTTGCGCTCGGCTTGGCACTGGTCGCTGCTGTCGTGGTCCGGTCGCTCCCCGATATCGCGCGGTACCTCAAGATGAGGGAGATGTAGACATGGAAGTCGTGGGTTGGGTTGCGGTCGCGGTCGTTGTGCTCGTGGCCCTGGTTGCGTTCGCGCTCTTGTTCCGGTCGTGGTCTGACCTGACGCGGTACCGCCGCATACGGAAGATGTAACCCACATGGCGCGCTTTCGCATCGTCCCCGAACGGTCGCAGGTATTCATCGGCGCGCGGTCGAGCTTGCACCCGATCAACACCCGCACCGATGGTCTCGAAGGGTTTCTCGAGCTCACGATGGGCACGGATGGCGCGATCGATCTCAGCGTGTCGCCAAACGGAAGGCTGTCGCTGCCCGTCGAACGGCTCTCGTCCGGAAACACGCTCGAGGACCGTGAGATGCGGCGACGTATCGACGCCCGGCGGTACCCGATGATCCACGGCGACCTCGTCGAGATAGAACGCGCCGGAGACGATGGCCAGTACCGCGTGCGCGGTGACCTCATGTTCAAAGGCGTGACGAAGCGCTACGAGGACGGCATGACGATCACGCCGCTCGATGATCGAACGCTGCGCCTCGAAGGCGAGTCAACGTTCGACGTTCGTGAGTTCGGGATGGAACCGCCGCGCATCTTGATGCTGAAGGTCCAGCCGCACGTGAACGTGCGGGTAGAGATCTTCGCCGAGCGAGAGGAGGCCTGACCATGTGCCTCGGGATACCGGGCCAAGTGGTCGAGTTGCTCGACTCGCACGAGCACCTTGCGCGTGTCGAGGTGAGTGGCGTTGGCCGCGTCGTCAACATCGGGCTCCTCGAAGACGAACAACTCGCCCCGGGCAACTGGGTCCTCATCCACGTGGGCTTCGCCATGTCGAAGATCGACGAGGACGAGGCCCGGCGCGCGCTCGAAGGACTCGAGCTCATGGGACGCGCGTATGTCGAGGAGATCGACGCGTTCGCGTCGTCGCAGATCGAGATCGATCTACCGGAGGAGGTTCGGGCGTGGGAGTGATCACCGGGGTTGGGGCGTAGCAGGTCATGCGATTCGTCGACGAATATCGCGACCCGCGCGCAGCCCGTTCGATCTTGGACCGCATCGTCGAGTTGGCCGGCGACGACCACTTCAAGTTCATGGAGGTGTGCGGCGGTCATACACACACGATCTACCGTCACGGCATCGAGCACGTGCTCCCCGAAGGTGTCGAGTTGGTCCACGGCCCGGGTTGCCCCGTGTGTGTGATCCCGATGGGACGGATCGACGATGCGATTGCGGTCGCCGAAACGCCCGGTGTCGTGTTCACCTCGTTCGGCGACATGCTGCGCGTTCCCGGCGGGCACGGGAGCCTCATGGACGCCAAGGCGCGCGGCGCCGACGTTCGCTTCGTGTACTCGCCGCTCGACGCGCTCCGCATCGCGAGCGAGACGCCCGAACAGGTGGTTTTCTTCGCGGTTGGGTTCGAGACGACCGCGCCGTCGACCGCGGTAACGCTCCTGCGTGCCCGCGACCTGGGCCTCACGAACTTCTCCGTGTTCTGCAACCACGTGACGATCGTGCCGCCGATCAAAGCGATCCTCGAGTCACCCGACTTGCGGCTCGACGGCTTCCTCGGGCCCGGACACGTGTCGACGGTTGTCGGGAACCGGCCGTATCGCTTCGTCCCCGAGCAATACGGCAAGCCGTTGGTCACGACGGGGTTCGAACCACTCGACATTCTCCACGGCATCATGATGCTGCTCCGCCAGATTCGCGAAGGCCGCTGCGAGGTCGAGAACCAGTACACGCGGGTCGTGCGCGACGAAGGAAATCCGCGCGCGCTCGCGGTGCTCGCCGAGGTGTTCGAGCTGCGACCGCATTTCGAGTGGCGCGGGCTCGGCTTCATCTCGCAGAGTGCGCTCAAGTTGCGGCCCGAGTTCGCGGCGTTCGACGCCGAACTTCGGTACTCGGTGCCCGGCGTTCGTGTTGCCGACCCCAAAGCGTGCCAGTGCGGCGAGGTGCTCAAAGGCGTCATCAAGCCGTGGGAGTGCAAGGTGTTCGGGACCGCCTGCACACCAGAGACGCCTATCGGTACCTGCATGGTGTCGTCGGAGGGCGCCTGCGCCGCGTATTACAACTTCGGCCGGCTGCACCGCGAAGCGGCGGTGACGCTCGGACGACGAGGCTGAGCAACCGTGTTCGCGGCATTCACGCTGGGGCTCCGGCACGGCGTGGATTGGGATCACGTCGCTGCCATCACGGACCTCACCGGTTCGCAGGCGCGGCCGCGCCGTTCGATGCTCCTCGCGACGCTGTACGTCCTCGGCCATGCCACAACCGTGCTCACCCTCGGCGCGGTCGCCATCTTCTTCGGCGGTCGGCTTCCCAGCTCGCTCGATACGGCGATGCGGTATGTCGTCGGCGGAACACTCGTGGCGCTCGGTGTCTACGTCGTCTGGATCCTGGTTCGCACCCGAGGCGACATACCCGTCGCGAGCCGGTGGATGCTCGCCATCGCGGCCATCCGGCGAGGCTTCCGTCTCGCCCGCGCCCCCACTGGTTTTGATCTCAGAAGGGCACCGAAAGCGGTTGGTTTCTGCGATCAAAAGGAGTTGGGAGCGCGTGATGACGATGACGTGTTCGTCATCGAACACGCGCACGAACACTCGCACGACGGATTGCACGATCACTCCCACGATCACTGCCACGACGACGCCGAGCTACGCGCGCAGGCGGGCCGCGAGGTTGTCGAGCACAGTCGCGTCGTTACGGCGACGCGGCATGGTCACACCCATAAGCACGTTGTGAACATGCCGGCCGATCCGTTCGTTACGGTCGGACCGTGGGCCGCGGGCGGGATAGGGATGCTCCACGGCATCGGCGCGGAGACACCGACGCAGATCCTCATCTTCGCGGCGGCCGCGGACGTCACCGGACGAGGAGCGTCGTTCGTCATCCTCGTGAGTTTCATCGTCGGTCTGCTGTGTTCGAACACGTTGATCGCGCTCGGCAGCACGTTCGGCTTCCTCGGCGTCGGCGCCAACAAGGCCATCCTCGTTACGCTTTCGCTCGCGACCGCCGTGGTGAGTCTCGGAGTGGGCCTCCTACTCCTCACCGGCCAGTCGCACCTGCTGCCGCCACTCTTCCCCGGTTAGGCCGTTCTCCGCCCGCGCAGAAAAACAATCAGTGTTGACTGCGGCGGCTTCGGGGCGTAGTGCAGCAGTGTGACGACGCTGCGGCGACTCGCGTGGGTCGTGACGATGGCATCGCTGGCCGCGGTGACCGGATGCTCGAGCGGCAACACGAAGGCGCGGACGCGTGCGACGAACTCGGCGCCGGTCTCGACTGCCGCGACGTCGTCGGTGCCGCCGCGCGCCACCGGCGCGAGCGATCGCGTTGTCGTGCGTGGCAATGCCCTTGGTTGACGGAAAGCCGTTCGACAGCCGATGGGTCGGCGCCGTGGTCCTCAGGGCCGGATTGGCGACGCCCTGCCAAGACACCTTGCCGCCCGTCGCAAACGGCCGGTACGAGATCACGGTTCTCGCCGATACCGAGTCGAGCGGTTGCGGCGCGCCCGGCGCGCAGATCGTGCTTTGGTCGTTCGCTCGCAACAAGATCCTGTACAGCGCGGACGCCGTGCGTTGGCCCGGGAACGGTCGCGCCGCGAGATTCGTGGCGCGCTACTCGACGTCGGCCCCTGCCGGCGCAGCTCCGGCGGTCGCGCAGTTCAGCGGAGGAGTCTTCGGCGCAGACGGCCAGCAACTTCCGCCCGGAACGCGCGTCGAGGCATACGTTGGAGGCGCACGCTGCGGCGTCGCGTCGGTGCGGAGTACGGACAACTTCACCGGCTACATCCTC
>JAODBJ010000342.1 GCA_025463905.1 Actinomycetes bacterium | reverse complement strand
GTGATGATGTTGGGGTCGGTGCCGATTCCCCAGCGTGTCGTGGTGTCGCCCGCGATCGTTTCGACGTAAGCCACTGCGGTTGCGTCAGCTCCGCGACCGAGCGAGTGCTCGTGGTAGTCGACGACGTCGAGCTCGACACCGAGCGCGTCACGGATGGCGGCGACGAACGCCGCGATGGGTCCGTTGCCTTCGCCGTGCATGGTGAGGGGTTCGCCGTCGGCGACCAGCTGGGCGGTGATGGCCGTGTGTTCGTCGTCGCGGGCGACGAGCTGGTGCGACTGCAGTTGGAGGCGCGGCTCGTCCGGCAAGTACATGGCCTTGAACTCGTCCCACATCGCGGCAGGTGTGATCTCGGTGCCGGTGTCTTCGGCCACAGTCTGGATCGCCTTGGAGAATTCGATCTGTAGGCGTCGGGGAAGCGAGAACCCATGCTCGTTCTCCATGATGTAGGCGATGCCGCCCTTGCCGGACTGGCTGTTCACGCGGATGACCGCTTCATAGGAGCGGCCGACGTGCGCAGGATCAATCGGCAGGTACGGCACACCCCAGATGTCGTAGTCGCGACCACGGCCCGCAGCTTCGGAATCGGCGTAGAGCGCGGCGAAGCCCTTCTTGATCGCGTCCTGATGCGAACCTGAGAACGCGGTGTAGACGAGGTCGCCCACGTAGGGGTGGCGCTCATGGACGGGCAGACGGTTGCAGTACTCGGCGGTGCGGCGCAGCGCGTCGATGTCGGTGATGTCGAGTTCCGGGTCGATGCCCTGGCTGAACAGATTCATCGCCAGCGTCACGACGTCGACGTTGCCGGTGCGTTCGCCGTTCCCGAACAGGCAGCCCTCAACCCGGTCGGCGCCGGCGAGCACGCCCAGCTCGGCCGCGGCGACGGCGCAACCACGGTCGTTGTGCGGGTGCAACGACAACACCACCGAGTCGCGGTTGCGCACCGTGCGCAGGAACCACTCGATGGTGTCGGCGTACATGTTCGGCGAGTACATCTCGACCGTGGCCGGAAGGTTCATGATCAACGGCTGGCCGGGCGTGGGTTCGATGACGTCGGCGACCGCCTCGCAGATCTCCACCGCGTACTCGATCTCGGTGCCCGTATAACTTTCGGGCGAGTACTCGTACCGGACCTGAGTGCCCGGCACCGTCGCTTCGAGCTTGCGGCACATGCGCGCCGCGTTCACTGCGATGCTGGTGATACCGGACCGGTCCAGGCCGAACACCACGCGTCGTTGCAGGATCGACGTGGAGTTGTAGAAGTGCACGATGGCACGAGGCGCGCCGAGCAGCGATTCGTACGTGCGGGCGATCAGCTCGTCCCGGCACTGCGTGAGCACCTGGATGGTCACGTCGTCGGGAATGAGGTCGTCGTCGATCAGCTGGCGCACAAAATCGAAGTCGGGCTGGCTCGCGGACGGGAACCCGACCTCGATCTCCTTGAAGCCCATCGCCACGAGGGTCTCGAACATGCGGCGCTTGCGGACCGGGTCCATCGGATCGATGAGCGCCTGGTTGCCGTCACGTAGGTCGACCGCACACCACCGCGGCGCTTTCGTGAGCTTGTGGTCAGGCCACCTCCGGTCGGGCAGTTCGAGCGGTACGAATGCGCGGTACTTCTCGAACGGCATCTTCTTCGGCTGTGCGGGCTCGGGAGGCATGTGGCATCTCACTTTGTGGTGACCGGATCCAGGTCCGAAACGCAAGAAGCTCCCGGCCCGAGGGACAGGAGCTTCGGCGAACGCCTACAAGGGCGCTCGCCTACATGAGAAGGAGAAGGGTCGCGGGCAGGAACGTCACGAACCGCATCGTAGCGTGGACGGCGCGCCGGCAATCGCGCCGTATCAAACTGCTACAGTCGTAGCAAGGTGATACCGAAGGAGGCAGCGATGGCACTCGACAAGCCGACCCGATTCGCGACAGACCTGCTCGAGTCCGCGGCGGTCGAGGGTGCGCGCCAGAGCCGGTCCGCCAAGCAGCAGCTCGACTACTGGGCGCGGCTCGGCCGGGCCGTGTCGATGCACCAGACCGCGGCCCGATTGCGGGTCGAGGCCGTGTTGGCCGGAACGACGGCACTCGCGGAGCTCGACCCCACCGAGCGGCTCGTCGCCAACGCCGAGATCGACGTCGCGATCCAACAGCACGCGCAAGCGGCGTCCTACGGAGAGCTCCTCGCAGCGGAGGGTGTCACGGTCGTGGCGCTCGACGACGATGGCCGTCTCGTCCGGTACCAGCCTGACGGGACGAGCACCGTCGTCGAGTGAGCCGCCTCGATCTCGTCGTCGGTCCCAACGGCGCGGGCAAGACCACCTTTGTTCGGCTCACGCTCGCGCAACAGGTGCCGGCAGCCGTGTTCGTCAACGCGGACGAGATCGCCCGACGGGAGTGGCCCGACGATCCCGTCGCGCATTCGTACGACGCGGCGGCGCGCGCGGCCGAGACGCGGCGGCTGCTCATCGAACAGCATCGACCGTTCATCGCCGAGACCGTCTTCTCGCATCCGTCGAAGCTCACGCTCATCGACGACGCCCGAACCGCCGGCTACTACGTCGCCCTGCACGTCCTCATGGTTCCCGAGCCGCTCGCCGTCGCGCGCGTGCAGGCTCGCGTCGCGGCCGGCGGGCACGACGTACCCACCGAAAAAATCACCGCCCGCTACCAACGCCTATGGGCCCTCGTTGCCGACGCGGTAGACGTCGCCGACACTGCGAGCTTCTGGGACAACGCGCACCGGGACGGTCCGGCGCTCGCAGCGTTCTTCGAAGACGGCTTCATCGTCGGTGAACCATCCTGGCCGGAGTGGGTGCCCGCCGCAGTCGTGAGACGGTGGCCGAACGGGCGGTAGCGACGAAGCCGAAACTCTGTTGCGACCATCGGGTGGGACCCCGCGGTGGAACGTTCGATAGTGACCGCGTCAGCGCGCGCGATTGAACATGCCAGTCGGCGGGGGTGGTTCACTTGCCTGGTGAAGAAGAGTGTCGACTTCGATTTCGACGACCATCCGGCTGACGACGAACGGCCCCGCACCGCCTGGGCCATCTCGGTGGTGGACGACTGCGACGGTTGCGACGATCTACGCGTCGAGTTCACCCTCGAAGAGGAGGGTCGCCAGGGCACCGGCGTGAC
>JAODBJ010000321.1 GCA_025463905.1 Actinomycetes bacterium | reverse complement strand
AAGACGACTGGTTCCGCAGTGTCCATGGAGTCCCAGGGCAATGAAAGGACGGGCGCTCCTAGGTGAAGGAATTCACACGCGCGCTGGCTTCGCAAGGAACAGCCCGGTGCGTTATGCCTCGGGCCGCTGACCAACAACGGCATCGCGACCAAGACCCATCCCGGAGTGTGCGGTTTGCCCGGCCTCGGCACCCATACCTTCTAGAAGACCGGCTGACGGACCCCGCCCTTCAATCCGCTGGGCGGCGCGGTGGAGATGAGTAGCGTCGATAGCGACGTGGACTCTGGACTCGCTGCCGCGCTCGCACCCGTTTTGAAGGACCTCGCCACGACGTGCGCTGTTGTTCTGGAAGTACGCGATGCACCGTGGGCGTTGCCCGAACCCAGCGCGATGATCTACGACGCGAGCGGCAGCGGCTCCGGCGTGTCCATGCGCGAGAGCGATGATCTGGATCAGCGGGTGGCGGCGGTCGCCGACCAAGTGCAAGAAGCGGCCATCGAAGCTCTATGGCGCGCGGGGCTGCCGGTGTCATGGCCCCCATGCCTGATCCATCCGGACACGCATCCGCTCGAACCGGTTGTCGCGGAACGTGCGGTGTGGCGGTGTCCGCAGACCGGGCGGTCGCTTTCTGCGATCGGAAGTCTGGACGATCACGCTTCGCATTGAAACGCCGCGGAGGGTCGTCAGTCCTTGCTCGCCCCCGCCGCGCTCTGAGAACGAGTCGATGCCGACATTCGCGGCCGTTCCGGTACGGCGCGGCTGCGGATGGGTAGCGCGCCGGGCATGGAAACCTGGGACGCGATCCGATCACGCCGTGACGTTCGCCAGTACGACGGCCGCCCGATTCCGGAGCGTGATCTCGACCTGATCCTCGAGGCGGGTCGCCGGTCGCCGTCGTCGTCGAACAAGCAACCATGGGACTTCGTCGTCGTCACCGACCGCGCCGAACTCGGCGAGCTCGCGAAGGTGTGGCAGCACGCGCAACATGTTGCATCATCGGCCGCGACGATCGCACTGGTGGCGCCGATCCCCGGTGACGACTACGACCGCGACTCGACGCACTACGACCTCGGTCAGGCGGCGATGTGCATCATGCTCGAAGCGACGTCGCTCGGTGTCGGGAGCGCGCATACGAAAGTCGAGGATCAAGCGGTCGCACGCACGATCCTCGGTTTCCCGGCCGACCATTTCTGCCCGTGGTTGATCCCGCTCGGATATCCCGCCGACCGCCCGTTGCGGCCGATCGAACACCCGGATCGGCGACCGTTCGACGACGTCGTACACCGCAACCGCTGGTAGAGGGCCATCTGGTTGCTCTCGGCGCGGGTTCGTACGACCATTTGCACTCATCCGGCCTGTCGCCGATGGTCGCCGGCAACTGTGGGAGACGCCGATGGCATCGATGAGTCCTGCGAGTTCTGCCTACCCGGCAACGTTGACGTTCGATCCCCCCGAAAAGGTCGCGAACTGGCGGCCGCTCGTGCAGTGGCTGCTCGCAATCCCTCACCTCGTGATCCTCTACTTCTTACGGATCCTCGCCCAGGCCGTCGCATTCATCTCGTGGCTCGTCATCCTCTTCACCGGCGCGCTGCCCGAGTCACTCGCGAACATCCAGGCGATGTACCTGCGCTACGAGATGCGCGTCTACACGTACGTGAACTTCATGCGCGAGGAGTACCCGCCGTTCGCGTTCGGGACGACACCCACAGACGACGGCGCGGACCCGCGGGTACGCGTCGACTTCCGCCCACAACTCACTGATCGCAATCGACTCACGGTCGCGTTCCGCGTCATCCTCGCGATTCCACATCTGATCGCGCTCGCACTGCTGTTCATCGCCGCCGTCGTCGTCGAACTGATCGCGTTCTTCGCGGTGCTCTTCACTGGCCGGTGGCCCGAAGGGATGCGCACCTTCGTGCTCAACGTGAACCGCTGGTACTTACGGTTTCAGACCTACTTGTTCCTGCTCACCGACGAGTACCCGCCGTTCGCCCTCGAGTGACCGACCGTGAACAGCCGGGCGACCGGACTACGCGTTCGCTTGTTGTTGTTCTGAGCTCTGGAACGCTTCCTTGAGTTTGTTGACCGTGTCGTCCGACAGCTTGTAACGCATGATCTTCACCGGGTGGTACGGCTCGAACGCGCGAGCCATCTGGTCGGCGTCGACCTCGGCGCCGATGAGCAACAACGCTGACGTTCCCGGCTGGAGCTCCGACTTGACCTCGTCGATGAGCTTGTCGTCGATGCCGGCCCGCTTCATGAACTCACCGATGACCGCGCCGAGTCCCATGCCGGCGAGCCACCCGCCGAAGAACCATGCCGGCGGGAACCACCAGAACAGGAGCAAACCGAGGAGGCCACCAAAGAGCGCTCCCCCACTCGCGGAGCCGTGAGGCGTATGCAGTGTGACGAACCCGGACTTGTGCTTCGATACAACGGCGACGTCGTCGATCCAGGCGTAACGCAGTTCTTCGAGCGCTCTGACCGCGGAGAGCGCCTCTTCCGCCTTGTACGTGTCGTCGAACTTCAACATGATCAGGTCAGCCACACATCCTCCAAGCGTCGGGGCTCCCAGCCTCGCGCCTGCGACGCAATTGCGGACCACGCGATCGCCTAGTTGTCGCGCCCCAAAGCCGGTTTTGATCGCAGATCTGTACCGCTTTCGGGGTGGTTCTGAGATCAAAACGAGTTGGCGGCGCGATCATGCACCCGTGAACGATTCGGGCGACGCCGACGTAGATCGAGCACCTATCTGTCCGCACTGTGGCGTCACCGCACTCGCGGCCGAGACCTCGAACGTGATCGACACTCGCTTCGTGTGCGAGAACCCTGACTGCGAAGCGTTCGGCGAAGAGGTCTGAGCATCCATGTCCACGCCCATGTCACCAACGCCGAAGATCGAGCTACACGTCCACCTCGAAGGCGCGGTGCGTCCGCGCGCGCTCCTGGAGATCGCCGCCCGTAACGGCGTCGTCCTGCCGGCGGCGACCGAGGAAGAACTTGCGCGGCTCTACCACTTCACTGACTTCGGCCATTTCATCGAGTTGTGGAACATGACCACGCACGCGATCCAGACGGAGACCGACTTCCGCCAGGTGGTCGTGTCGTATGCCGAAGAAGCGGCGGCCCACGGTGCCGTGTACATCGAAGGCATTTTCACTCCCGCCGAACGCGTCAGGAGCGGCGCATCGTGGGACGAAGTCTTCACCGGCTTCTGCGACGGCGCGGCAGAAGCCGAGCAGACGTACGGCGTCGCCGTGCGGCTCACGCCCGACATTCCCAGAGGCTTCGACCTCAGCGATGCGATGGAGACCGCGCGCTACGCAATCAAGTACCGCGACCGCGGTGTCGTCGGTCTCGGGCTCGGGGGCCAAGAAGCCGAGTACCCGCCGGAACCGTTCGAGCCGGCCTTCCGCCTCGCGAAGGATGGCGGGCTCGGTTCGGTCCCCCACGCCGGTGAGGCAGCCGGAATCGCCTCGATCCGCGGTGCGCTCGACGCGCTCCGGGCCGATCGTTTGCGTCACGGCATCCGGGCAACAGAAGACCCCGCACTCATGCGCGAACTCGCCGACCGCGAGATCGTGTGCGACGTGTGCCCGGTGTCGAACCTACGAACCCGTTGTGCCACGTCGCTCGAGGATCACCCGCTGCCGGCGATGCTCGCCGCCGGCGTGCTGTGCTCCATCAGCACCGACGACCCCGCGATGTTCGACACGGACCTCACACGCGAATACGAAACGGCCGCGCGGCTCGGGTGTTCGCCACGCGCCGCTTTCCACGCCGGCGCACGCGGTGCACTTTGCGACGACAAGACGCGCGCGACGCTCGACGACATTGCCGCGACGTTTCCCTGGCACGACACGCCGGACACATCCGCAACGTCGGAACGATGAGCGACCTCGCGCCGCGCGCGCTGGACGAACCACACCCGTCGCGCTTGGCCGTCGACCACCCGCGTCGCGCCGAGATCCTTGCCGCGCACGCACAAGCACTCGCCGATGATGCCGACGGCTACGTCGATCCGGTCAGCGGCCTCTTCGTGTTCACCGCCGCGCATCTCGCGGCGACCGGCGCGTGTTGCGACTCGGGCTGCCGGCACTGCCCGTATGTGACCTGAGCGATCGGTGTCGGCGGCCTACTCGGCTCGCTGCAGCTCGGCCTCGAGGTGGTGGGTCAGGGGTAAGCCGACTGCCGCCATCCGCAGCGTGTATCGCAGCACGTCGCCGTCGAGCACGAAATCGCGTTCGAGTGCGGTGATCGCTTTCGCCGACGCCGTGCGCGCCACCTGCGTCGAACGCAGCCGGATCGTGGTGCCGTCGAACGTGCCTTCGTCGACCTCGACGACGCCCGTGGGGTGCGCGACGACGAGCTCGACGCGTCCCGCTCCCGGCACGCGCCAGTATCCGCTTTCTCCGTGCAGCGGCCTGCCGTCGACTGCATGACTCGTCCGCTGCGTGTACGCGAGGAACGGCTTACCGACGTGGCCGAACGTGATGGTCTCGTCGTAGTCGAACGATTCGATCGTCGGGTATTCGCCGTGACCTCGCCCCGACCACGTGCCGAGCAACCCGGCCAACGCCGCGACGTCGGGATGCAG
>JAODBJ010000316.1 GCA_025463905.1 Actinomycetes bacterium | reverse complement strand
CGCGCCGAAGATGTTCGTCGAGCCGTCGTCGGTGAGCGCCGGGCCGAGCAGGACCTGCTCGAGGCTGCCGACCTGCTCGACCTTCACCCGGGTGCCCCGCGGCACCTCGGGGTGGTGGCTGCCGTGGCCCCAGTGCCACCCGCGGCCGGGTGCCTCGCTCGCGCGGGCCAGCGGGCTGCCCATCATCACGGCGTCGGCGCCGCAGGCGATGGCCTTGGCGATGTCGCCGCCGGTGCGCATGCCGCCGTCGGCGATCACGTGCACGTACACGCCGGTCTCGTCGAGGTGACGGATACGCGCGCCCGCCGCGTCCGCGATGGCGGTGGCTTGCGGCACACCGATGCCGAGGACGCCGCGGCTCGTGCAGGCGTGGCCCGGGCCGACACCGACGAGGACGCCGACTGCGCCCGTGCGCATGAGGTGCAGGGCGGTGGAGTACGACGCGACGCCGCCGACGATCACCGGCAGCTCGAACTCGCGGATGAACTTCTTCAAGTTGAGCGGTTGACGCGACGGGTCTTTCGACACGTGCTCGGCCGAGACGACGGTGCCCTGCACGACGAGTACGTCGAGATCGGCGTCGAGGACCTGCTTCGAGTACTGCTCGACGCGCTGCGGTGTGAGCGACGCGCAGGCGATCACGCCGCCCTCTTTGATCTCACGGATGCGCTGGCCGATGAGTTCGTCTTTGATGGGCTCGGCGTAGAGCTCTTGCATCCGGCGCGTCGATTTCTCGATCGGCAACGCGGCGATCTCTTCGAAGACGCGGTCGGGATCTTCGTAACGCGTCCACAGCCCTTCGAGGTTCAGGCACGCGAGGCCACCGAGCCGACCGATCTCGACCGCGGTCGTGGGCGACACCACGCCGTCCATCGCCGCCGCCATCATCGGCAGCTCGAAGCGGTACGCGTCCAGCTCCCAGACGATGTCGACATCCTCCGGGTCACGGGTCCGCCGGCTCGGGACGATCGCGATGTCGTCGAACCCGTAGGCCCGCCGTCCGGACTTGCCGATGCCGATCTCGACTTCCAACGTGCCCTCCGGAGCCTCAAAAAGAGAAGGATACCTTCGGGCGTCTCCGATTCCGCGACGATGGACACCTGACGGACGTGCCTTTTTCCGAAACCCGCGCCGTTCGCGCTTCTGGCACCGCCACGACCCTCGTGCCGGTCGCCGCCGCGTTCGTCGTGTTCGGCGTATTCATCGGCGCGTGGGACGTCGCCGCAGCCGACATCGAGCGAACGCTTGGAGTGTCGCACGGCGTTTTCGGACTCTTGCTCTCGGCCGGGCTCGCCGGTGGCGGCCTCGTGAACGCCGTCGGGGGCGCCGTCGCCGAACGGCACGGCACCGGCCGGGTACTGGGCGCCTCGCTGGCGCTCTGGTCGGCGCTCGTCCTGGCCGCGGCCGCCACTCATGACCGGTTCGCGTTCGCGGCGCTGATCGTCGTGAGCTTCACGGTGGGCGGTTTGGTCGACTTGGTGATGAACGTGGCGGCAACCGCGGCGCTGGCCGACCGGCCGGGCGCGCTCGTACGGTTCCACGCGTTGTTCAACGCCGGTGGCGCGTTCGGCGGCCTCGTCGCCGGCGTGATGATCGCCAATCAAGTGTCGTACCGCTGGGCGTGGGCCGCGACCGGGGTGTTGGGTCTGGCAATCGCCGCAATCTCCTGGCGCGCGCCACTGCCGGCCGGCGGCGCGGGCGAAGACGCGCCGCTCGGCGGCACCATCCGGCTGTTGCGCGACGAACACCTCCTGCTCGTGGCTAGCGCGTTCGCGGTCGGGGCGATGGTGGAAGGCGGTGTCGCGTTGTGGGGCGTGCTGTTCCTGCGTACCCACCTTGCGTCGGGGCTCGGCGTCGCGGTCACGAGCGCAGTCGCGGCCTATTCGATCGCCGCGCTGGCCCGCGTGTTCATCGGTCCGGTCGCGGGTCGCCGCAGCGCGGCCCACGGCGTGGCGGTCGGCGCGGGCGCGGCGGCTGTCGGCGTGTTGGTGCTCGCACTGGCGTCCGGTTCGTGGCTGCCGGCGTTCGGCCTCGTCGTCGCGGCCGCCGGCGTCTCGATGTGCTGGCCCCTGTTGATGGCCCACGCGGGCGCGGGACGGGAACGACCCGGCGCAATCGTGGGTGGCCTCGCCGCGTTCGGTTACGTAGGGCTGTTCGCCGGTCCCACGATCGTCGGTTGGGTGGCCGCCGCGGCCGGATTGAAGACGGGACTCTTGTTGCTCTCGGTCGCGGCCGTGTACGTCGCCATCGCGCCGAACGTGCACCGCGACCGCCGGCCTGTCGCGCCCTGAATCGCGACTGCGACCGCAGCGTCAGCGGCCGGTTGCGATGTGCGAAAGGAAGCCGGTGAGGATGCGTGCAGTCGCGCCCCACACCGTCTCGCCCGTCAGTTCGTAGAAATGGACGTCGAGGTCGGCCCTCCACGTGTCCCAACGCTCTTCGCGGTACACGCCGTCGGCCATCAACTCCGACAGCGCGACGTCGAACACCGCCACGACCTCACGCGGATCGGGCGAGAGCGCCGGCCGGCCGGGTAGGAAGCCGACGAACGGTGTGATCGTGAACTGCGACGCGATAGTCGCGATGCCTTCGAGCCGCGCGACGACGTCGACCGCGTCCGGTTCGATTCCGACCTCTTCCCACGCCTCGCGCCGCGCCGTGGCTTCGAGGTTGGCGTCGAGATCGGGGTCGTACTTGCCACCAGGGAACGCGATCTCGCCCTGGTGCGACGGCATCGTTTCGGGTCGCTTGGTGAGGATCACCCGCGCTTCGCCCGCTTCTTCGAACAACGGGACGAGCACGGCCGCGGCCCGGCTTCCGGCGGCCAACGGCACGACGCCCGCGGCCGGCGGCAACGTGGCGAGGCGGGCGCGTACTTCCGCCAACGGCAGCCGGCGCGACGCCGGTTCGATGTGACCCCACGGCGCCGGACGGCCCGGTCGGAACGACGGTGGGCGTGGGATACGTTGCTGACCGCCTCGCGCCGCCATCGCTTCACGGTACCGCTCGTCGTGACGTGCACGCCTCGGCTCCGCGAAACTCGGCGTGACGTTCGTCGTAACAGGAACGGTGACTGTGAACTGGAACTTCGCCACGGTGTGGGAGTCAGTCGGCGACGCCCTGCCCGACCACACCGCCCTCGTACAAGGCGAACGGCGCCGAACGTGGCGAGAGTTCGACGACCGCGCGTCCCGACTTGCGAGCGGCATGCGCGCCGCCGGCCTCGGCACCGGCTCCAAAGTCGCCTCGTACCTCTACAACGGCAACGAGTACATGGAGGGCGTCTTCGCATCGTTCAAGCTGCGCGCGGTGCCGGTGAACGTCAATTACCGGTACCTCGAAGACGAACTCGTGTACATGCTCGACAACTCCGACGCGGAAGCGTTGTTGTTCCACGGCAGCCTCGGCGACCGCGTCGCGAAAGTGCGCGACCGGGCGCCGAAAGTGAAGCTTTGGGTGCAGGTCGACGACGGCAGCCCGCAGCAGGAGTTCGCCGTCCCCTACGAAGAACTGCTTGCGAACAACGAGCCGATGGAACGCATCGAGCGCTCCGGCGACGACTACTACTTCCTTTATACGGGCGGCACCACCGGCATGCCGAAAGGCGTGATGTGGCGTAACGAGGATCTCTTCGGCGTGCTCGGCGAAGCCGCGTACCCCTTGGTCGGTGCGACCACGCCCGCGCGCGCGGAAGACGCGGGGGCGATCGCGAAGGCTGCGGTCGACACGATGGGCCAGCGGGTACACCTGCCCGCGTCGCCGTTGATGCACGGCACCGGCGCGTTCACCACGTTCCAGGCGTTGTTCATCGGCGGCACGATCGTGACCCTCGAAGGCCGCCACTTCGACGCGCACGAACTGTGGACCACCGTGCAACGCGAGGGCGTCACGCAGATGGCGATCGTCGGCGACGCGTTCGCGAAGCCGATGCTGCGCGCGCTCGAGGAACGAGAAGAGAGCGGCGAGCCTTACGACGCGTCCTCGGTGCAGCTCATCATCTCGTCGGGCGTCATCTGGACGAGTGAGGTGAAAAACGGGCTGATGGCGCGCGCCAACTGCTTTTGTCTTGATTCGCTCGGTTCCAGTGAGGGCGTCGGGTTCGCGAACTCCACCAGTGCGCCGGGCTCGGAGCAGGCCACCGCGAAGTTCACCATCGGGGCGCACGCCAAGGTGCTGAAGGAAGACGGCAGCGAAGTGGAACCCGGCTCCGACGACATCGGGCTCCTCGCGCTCGGCGGGTACCTCCCCACCGGCTACTACAAGGACGAGACGAAGTCGGCCGCGACGTTCCGCATGTTGAACAATCGCCGCTGGTCGGTGCCCGGCGACTTCGCGCGCGTCGAAGCCGATGGCACCATCGTGCTGCTCGGGCGCGGCTCGGTGGTCATCAACTCCGGCGGGGAGAAGATCTTCCCGGAGGAGGTGGAAGAAGCGGTGAAGCTGCACCCCGCGGTGGCCGACTGCCTCGTGGTCGGTGTTCCCGACGACCGGTTCGGCGAAGCCGTCACCGCGGTGGTTGGTCTACGCCCAGGCGTTGACGCGACCGGCGACGACATCACGGCCGCGTTGGGTGCCCTCGCCCGCTTCAAGCACCCCCGCAACTACGTGTTCGTCCCCGACGTGCTGCGCAGCCCCAACGGCAAAGCCGACTACCGCTGGGCCAAAGAAACCGCGCAAAAGGCCACCACCAACGGGATTTGATCTCAGAAACCGACCGCTTTCCGGCCCTTTCTGAGATCAAAACGAGTGTGGGCCCCGGGGCAAAGAAGAAGCGGCCCCCGTGGGGGCCGCTTCTGAAATCTCTGAGCGCAGGGCGCGCTACTTCTTCTTCTTGGCGTCCTTGCCGCCGGCGACGGTCTTGGCGAGCACGTCACGCGCGTTGAGGATCAGGAGATCCTCTCCGTCGATGACGATCTCCGTGCCCCCGTACTTCGAGTAGACGACGGTGTCGCCTACTGCGATGTCGACGGGAATGATCTCGCCCGACTGCTCGGAACGGCGACCCGGCCCGACCGCGAGCACTTCGCCCTGCTGCGGCTTCTCTTTGGCGGTGTCGGGGATGACGAGTCCACTAATGGTCGTCGCCTCGGCTTCCGCGGTCCGGACCACGATCCGGTCCTCCAACGGCTGCAGGTTCATCGGTGCGCCCTCCTCGAAGGCATTTCGCTGGTGCGATCTGTCGATCTGTAGAACGGGCGGCCCGCCCGGGCCCGCCCGGCCGGCTGGGCGCGTTAGCACTCTCGACCGGCGAGTGCTAAAGCTAGCAAGCCCACCTCCCAGCGGCAAGCCGACCCGCGCGACGGTGCGCCGCGGCTTCACGCGAGACGCAGGTTCGGGGTGGCACCCGAGTCGAGCGGAGTAGGCCCGTCGGCCCGAAGCCGGTACGCCGCCACGGCCGCGATCATCGCCGCGTTGTCGGTGCAGAGCGCGAGCGGCGGCACCACCACCCGCAGGCCGGCGGCGTCCGCCTCGTCGAGCAGCCGGGTGCGCAACGCCGAATTCGCGGCCACGCCACCACCGATCACGACGGTGGTCATGCCGGTTTCCTGCGCGGCGCGCAGCAACTTCGTCACGAGCACGTCGACGACAGCCGCCTGGAACGACGCCGCGATGTCGGCCACCTCGGCGTCTGGATTGCGCCGCACGTAGTTCACGACCGCGGTCTTCAGGCCCGAGAACGAAAAATCGAGGCCGTCGGCGAGCATCGGGCGCGGGAACGGGATCGCGGTGGGGTCGCCCTCCAACGCGACACGATCGATTGCGGGGCCGCCCGGATAGCCGAGCCCGAGGAAGCGCGCGACTTTGTCGAAGGCCTCGCCCGCGGCGTCGTCGACCGTTTGGCCGAGGACGCGGTACGACCCGTGCCCGTCCATCGCGACCAGCAGCGTGTGCCCGCCGGACGCGACCAGCGTGCACATCGGCGGTTCCAGTGCGGGATCGTCGAGCATTGCTGCGTACATGTGCGCCTCGTGATGGTTCACGCCCACGTAGGGCGCGCCCGTCACCAACGCGAGTGCCTTCGCCGCGCTCACACCGACCAGCAACGCGCCGGCGAGGCCGGGACCGTGGGTGGCAGCGATCGCGTCGAGGTCACCGAGTGCAACGCCTGCTTCAACGAGCGCCTGCGCGATCACGTCATTGATCAGCTCCACGTGCGCACGGCTCGCGATCTCGGGCACCACGCCGCCGAAGCGCGCGTGGAGATCGGCCTGGCTGGCTACGACCGACGACAACGTGTCGCGACCGTCGTCGACAACCGCGGCGGCAGTCTCGTCACACGACGTCTCGATGCCGAGCACCCGCAGCGGCACTCCCGTCACCAGCTCCGGGGGCGTTCGATCAGCGTGGGGCTCGGCAATTGTCCGTCGAGCGCGTCGAGCAGGTCTCCGTAGGCCGTTTGGTCGACCTCGTAGGCCCACATCACGAGCGCGTCCTCGTTCGTGTCGACGTAGTAGCCCTTGCGCACACCGACGGGCGTGAAACCGAACTTGCGGTAGAGGTTCTGCGCGCCGTGATTCGAGAGCCGCACTTCGAGCGTGAGCGCGCTGGCACCTCGGTCGATCGACTCGCGCGCCAGCGCGAGGAGCAACCGGGTGCCGATCTTGTGACGGTGCCACGCGGGGTCGACCGCGATCGTGGTGACGTGACCGTCCGACAACGTCATCATCAGCCCGGCGTACCCCACGACGTCGCGGCCAACGCGCGCAATGAAATAGGCGCGGGTGGAACGCAGCGCGAGTTCGCTCACGAACAACGAATGCGTCCACGGGCGCGGATAGACCTGTTGCTCGATACGCAGCACCGAGCGCACGTGCCGGCGCCGCATCGGGATGATGTGCACGTCGGGGACGGTGAGGTGTTTGTGTTGCGCGACCACGGTGCTCCTTTACGGCTCCCGATGGTCCCACGCGAGTTCGGCGTCACTCCGCCGGAGGTACAAGGGAACGACGTCAGCCGGCGCGACGAATTCTTCCCGTTCATAGCGCGCGACCGCCAGTTCGACCAGCGCGGCGAGACTCGGTGTCCCGTGGCTGCTGCCCGCGAGATCGACTCGATCGAGGTCGGCGAACGCACTCGCGAAGCGCAGCGCACCGTCGCCGCACACCAGGGCCTCCTGGCCGCGCGCTGCGAGTTCGGCTGTCACGTCTTCCACCGCGCCCATCTCGTAGTTGCCGATCCTCTGGATACCACCCGGCACCGGTTGATACAGCGCGTAGTACACCTCGTGACGGCGCGCGTCCATCACCGGCACCACGAGTGATCCGGCGTAGTGCAGCGGGTACGCAAGCAGGTCGAGGCTCACGATCGGGATCAATGGCACCCGTAACGCCTGCCCGAGGACCTTCGCCGTCGTCACCCCGACCCGAAGCCCGGTGAACATGCCCGGGCCGATGGAGACGGCGATCGCCGAGATTCGGTCGAGCCCACCGCCGGAACGACGCACCAGATGGTCGATCGCGGGCACCAGCTCCTCGGCGTGGCGAGGCGGGCCCTCGTCGCACGGGCCGCCGATGGCCAACAGCGCCTGGACGCCGCTGGCGTCACCGAGGGCGACACCGACGCGCCGCGTCGAAGTGTCGATCGCGAGCAGCTGCATCAGGCGCGCTCGAAGTCGAAGGCGGCGATCCGCTCGCGCCACCGGGGGCCGTGCGCCGCGAAGGTCACGATGCGTTCGTCGTCGTCGTCGCCCAACTCGAGGCGCACGACCAAGCGCTCGTTGGGCAGCGCCTGCGCGACGACGTCACCCCACTCCACGAGCGTCACTCGGTTGCCGTCGACGAGTTCCTCGAACCCGAGATCGTGCAGTTCGCCCAAGTTTTCGAGCCGGTACACGTCGACATGTACGAGCGGGATGCGCGCGTCGTACTCGCGCACGATCGTGAACGTGGGGCTCACGACCGGTTCGTCGACACCGAGGGCCGCGGCCACTCCTTGCGCGAACGTCGTCTTGCCGGCACCGAGATCGCCGGCGAGCACGATCACGTCTCCGGGGCGAAGCGCGGCACCCAGCGCGGCACCGAGGGCGCGCGTTTGGACGGCGGACGTGGTGAGCGTCGTCATCCCCCGACGCGAGCGAGGACGCGTTTCACGGTGACGAAGTCGGCTCGCGCCTGGGCCAGCGCAGTGCCACCGGATCGGAGCACCGCCGACGGGTGGAAGGTGGGCACGAGCACGGCACGGTTCCCCGCCCGCTCGTAGGTGAACTCCTTGCCCCGCAACTTCGTGATCCCATCCTTCGTCTGCAACAGGAGTTTCGTGGCGAAGTTGCCGAGGGTCACCACGACCTTTGGCGCGATCAGTTCGAGTTGGCGGTCGAGCCACGGGCTGCAGGCCGCGATCTCGTCGGGCAACGGGTCGCGGTTGCCGGGCGGGCGGCACTTCACCACGTTCGCGATGTAGACGTCGTCGCGCGTGAGGCCGATGCCTTCGATGAGTTGCGTGAGCAGGCCACCCGCGCGTCCGACGAACGGGATGCCCTGCAGGTCTTCCTGCGCGCCGGGGCCTTCACCCACGAACATCAGGTCGGCATCGGGATTGCCGACGCCGAAGACCACCTGGGTACGGCCCGCCGCCAGACCGCAGCGCGTGCAGTCGTGCGAAGCCGACGCGACCTCGATGAGCGTGGCGCCGGGCGCGAGTTGCGGCGAGAAGGAAGGCTCGACCGACACCGCACTCCCTCTCTCGATGCTCGGTCCGGGGCGGATGCTAGCGGTCATCCGTCGTGCGGGACCCGGCCCGCGCGGCATCTCGCGTGGCGTCGGCGACCGTTGCCGCGGCGGCCTCGCGCAGACGGTCGAGGTGCCCCCGCACCGCGCCTGTCGAGACGGCGAAGCACACGTCGCCGTCGAACCGGGTATGCGCGGGTCGCAGGGCGCGGGCGAAGCCGTCGTGTGCGCTGCGGGCGAGGAGATGACACGCGGATTTGTCGAGCGCGGCGTCGGTCACCACCGCGGCGAGCGTCGTGTTCTCGCGCTCGCCGAACGCATCAAGCGTCGGGAACCCGACCACGTCGGGCGGCGCGTTCGACCCGGCCAGCATGAGGCCGTCGGCGCCGATCACATCGCCGAGCGCATTCGCCACCACGACGGCGGCGACCGTGGCATCGTCGACCCGCGCGCTCGCGAAGCCGACGCCACCCGGCGCCCGGTGATCTCGTCCGCGCCACTTGCCGATCGTGGCACTCCTCCCTGCACCGAACGCGCCGGTGGCGAGGTCGCCATCACGTTCCGCGGCTACCGCGGCCGCGTAGCCTTCGAACGCGCCCGGCCGTTCGTCGCCCGCTTCCATGAGGTCGAACACGGCCGCGGTCGGGACGATCGGCACCGGGCCGGCGCCCGTCGCGAATCCTTGGCCCCGTTCGGCGAGGAAGCGCATCACGCCGTCGGCGGCGGCCAGGCCGAACGCGGAGCCGCCGGTGAGCACGATCGCGTCGACCCGTTCGACGGTGCAGAGAGGGTCGAGCAGCGCGACTTCCCGGGTCGCGGGTGCGCCGCCGCGAACTTCGCCGGAGCCGACCGACCCACTCGGGAACAGCAACACGGTGGTGCCGGTCCGAACGCCCGTCCAGTGGCCGGCGCGCACGCCGCGCACCGGGAACGTCATCGAGCGGCGGCCGCGCCGTCGCGCCCGCCGGCTCGCACGTCGCCCTGCACTTCGCGGGCAAAGTCGGCGATCAATTGATTGATCAAGTCGGTGCGTTCGAGCATCAGCATGTGGCCGCCGCCCGGCACCAACTCCAAGCGCGCACCAGGGATCAAACGGGCGATGCGGCGGGCCTCGCTCGGTGGTGTGAGCAGGTCGGCGAGGCCGCCAATCACGAGCGTCGGGATCTGGATGCTCGCGATCTCGTCAGTGAGATCGAGCCCTACGAGGGCACGCGGTGCGAGCCGGCGCGTGTCTTCGCTGCAGTCGCGCATCATGCGGCGCACGAGTTCCACATGGCTCGGTTTCGGATGCCGTCCGAAGCCCAAACGCGTGAGAACCAACCCGAAGTTCGGTGCGTCCCACAGCGCGGTGCTGTCGGGGAGCCGGTCCATCGCTCGCTCCAATGGCTTCTCGTAACGAGCGACCGCCCGCGCCAGCGGCGCCTTCGCGAGTGTCGAGAGCAACACGATGCCGCGCACGCGTTCGCGCGCGATGTCGGGGAAGCGCGTGACGAACGCTTGCACCGCGATGCCACCCATTGAATGACCGACGAGCACCGCGTCGCGAACGTCGAGGCCGACGAGCATGCTGCGAACGTCCTCGGCGAGGTTGTCGATCGAATGACCGCTGTCGCCGAGGACCGATTCGCCGTGCCCGCGATGGTCGAACGCGAGCACCCGGAAGCCGTCGGCCGCCAGCGCTTCGAGTTGGTAGAACCACGTGCGCACCGAAAGCGTCACGCCGTGCGACAGAACGATCGTCGGACCCGAACCGGCCTCCACCACGTTGATCGTGCCCTGGTCGTGGCTGGCCAGTTTGTGCGACACGTAGAGGGGCGCTTCCAGTGCGCGCTTCGCGTCGTCGTCGGGCTTGGTGCGCAAACGCGCGGCCGCCACGCGCTGGGCGGCATAGGCCATCGCGCCGATCCCGGTGGCCGCGATCGTCGCGTTCCGCAGCGCCTTGATCACGAGGTCGTTCCTACATATTCGCGAGGAACGCGCGGCCCGATGCCACACACGATTTCGTACGCGATGGTGCCGAGGCGTTCCGCCCACTCGGCCGCGGTGATCTGTTCGTCGCCCTGCCGGCCGAGCAACACCACTTCGTCGCCGCCCACAACGGGTAACGATCCGACGTCGACCATGAGCTGGTCCATCGTGACCGTTCCGGCAATGCGGCAACGGCGACCGTGCACCAAGACTTCACCGCCACCGGCCGCGAGGTTGCGCGGCACGCCGTCGCCGTAACCGACGGGGACCGTGGCGATGTTCGAGTCGTTTGCGAGGGTGTAGCGCAGCCCGTATGAAACCCGGCTGCCGGCGCTCAGCGGCTTCACGTGCGACACGTGTGCCTTCACCGCCAGCGCCGGGCGCAAGGCAAGCGCGTTCGCCAGTGCCGGCCCGGGCGCGACGCCGTAAATACCGATCCCGGCACGCACCATGTCGCGTCGCGATGAGGGAAACGCGATCGCTGCCGCGGTGTTCGCGGTATGCACGATGTCGGGTTCGATTCCGAGTCCGTGGAGCGTTGCGAGCACACCGTCGAAGCTGGCGAGTTGGTCGTTGGTGTACGGGTTATCCGGTTCGTCGGCGACCGCGAAATGGGTGCACACCCCTTCGAGCCGCAATTCGGCGCGATCGGCAATCTGGCGCGCGAGCACGGCGGCATCGCGTGTAGCCGCGCCGACGCGATGCATGCCGGTGTCGACCTTGAGATGTACCGGAAGCGGTTGGTCGCGCCCGGACTCGGCCACCGCTTTGGCCAACGCCTCAATGCCACGCGGCGTGTACACGACGGGCGTGAGGCGGTGCGCAACGACGTACGGCGCCGCGTCCGGTACCGGTTCCGAGAGCACGAGGATCGGCGCATCGATGCCGGCATCACGCAGTGTCACGCCCTCCTCGACCAGGGCGACGCCGAGCGCGGCGGCACCGGCTTCGAGCGCGGCGCGGCCAACCGGCACCGCGCCGTGGCCGTAACCGTCGGCCTTCACCACTGCGAGAACCTGCGCCGGCGCAACCGTTTCGCGCAACATGCGGACGTTGGCGCGGATCGCGTCGAGATCGACCTCCGCCCACACCGGGCGGTACGAGGTCACGTGGTTCGCGCGATGAACCGGACGAGATCGCCGCGCGCCACGATCCCGAGCACCTTTCGATCGTTGTCGATGACGGGCACGTGCGTGACGTCGTGCTCCCACATCATCGACGCGAGGTCTTCGAGGGTGTCGTCGGGGCCGATCGTCGGACACTCCTTGTCCATCACATCTTCGACGGTCGCGCCCGCAAATTTGTGCAGCTCCTCCTCGAGGTGGTGCATCGTTCCCGGGACCGGGATGGTGGCGCCGAGGAGCGTGATGAACGTCGGCACGTGTACCCGCGCCTCCGACACGATCAGATCTTCGTCTCGCAGCAGGCCCAACAAGTGGCCGCTGCCGTCGACGACCGGCATTCCACCGAACCGGTGTTCGGCGAGGATGTCGGCGGCGTCGGTGATCGCCTGTTCAGGGCGCAGGGTCATGGCGTTCAGCGTCATGACGTTGCGAACCAGGGTCGTACCCGGCATTCACTCCTCCTCGGATGCCCCCGCGAGCACCGACAGCGTACGGGGCAGGGCGGCGATGAGGTCGGACGCCACCAGGCTGTCGCCGGTGCCCGCGAGCCGCGCCGCAGTGCCGTGAAGCCACGCTCCGGCGGCGGCAGCCCACTCGGGGCGCACGTTGCCTCCGGCCCGCGCACCAACGCCCGCGGCCAACAAGCCCCCGATCATGCCGGTCAGCACATCCCCGGTGCCCGCAGTGGCCAGTGCCGGGATGTCGGTGGTGTTGATCATGCACTCGCCGCCCACCGGGTCGGCAACGACGGTGCCGGGGCCCTTCAGCAGCACAACCGCGCCCGTGCGCTCGGCGAGGCTGCGAGCGGCTTCAAGGCGGTCGTAGCCGGGTTCGAGGCGCAGGCCCGCGAGGCGTTCGTACTCACCCTCGTGCGGCGTGAGCACCGCCGGCGGCAATCCGGCCGCGCGCCGTCGTTCGAGTGCCGACGGATCGGCGGCGAGCGCGTTGAGGCCGTCGGCGTCGACCACCAGTTGGTTGGGTGCTTCCGCCACGACGCGTTGGACCGCGCGTTGGGTGCGCGCGTCACGTCCGAGCCCCGGACCGATCGCGATCGCGCGGAAGCGTTCGGCACCCTCGAGGATCGCGTCGGCCGCGGCTTCGATCAGCACGCCGTCGTCGGTGGCGGGGAGGGCCCGCACGACCACTTCCGTTCCCGACGCCCGCGCCGCGGCGTCGTGTCCCGGCAGGCCGCACACGACCATTCCGGCGCCGCAGCGCGCAGCCGCGTGACTTGTCATCATCGGCGCACCGATCATGCCGGTCGAACCGCCGATAACCATGAGTCCCGACGACCACTTGTGGTTCTCGGGCGGGCGCAACTGGCCCGCGAGCATGAACACGTCGTCGCGTTCGAACACGTGCGTGTTCGACGTAACCGGTATCCCTATGTCGACCACGTCGACGACGC
This sequence comes from Actinomycetes bacterium, assembly GCA_025463905.1. Classification (GTDB taxonomy): domain Bacteria; phylum Actinomycetota; class Acidimicrobiia; order IMCC26256; family PALSA-610; genus JAODBJ01. The sequence continues at coordinate 5,257 of JAODBJ010000316.1, read as the reverse complement.
CGGCGCGGAGACGGCCGGGTTCGAACAACAAGCCGGGTTTCAGCGCGGCGAAACAGACGGTGACGTCGGCATCCACGCTGATGCCGTGATCGAAGCCGGTTGTTCCATCGACGCCCGATGGGATGTCGACGGCGACGACGAGGCATGGATCGTCGGCGAGCATCGACGCGATCCACGCCGGGTCGCCATCAAGGGTGCCGCGAAAGCCGGTACCGAACATCGCGTCGACGGCGACGTCCGCTCGAGCAAGTGACCGTTCGAACTGACTCCGGTCGATGCCGCCGGCGAGTGAGAACTCGTCGACACCGACGCCCCACGCGCGCAGCTTGCGGGCGGCCACATGGCCGTCGGCACCGTTGTTGCCCTTGCCGCACACCACTACTGCCCGGCGGCCGTAGGTACCGCCGAGCGAGACGCGTACCGCCCACGCCACTGCGGTGCCGGCCCGTTCGATGAGCGCGGCTTCGGGCGTACCCGACGCGATCGCTCGCCGGTCCGCCTCTCCCATCTCTGCAGGCGTGAGAACCGGAAGCATGTTGTGGTCGCGTTCTTACGCGCGCCAGCGCTCGGCGAGTTGCAGAATTGGTTCGGTGAGCAGGTCGACCACGTCGATGTCGCCGAGGACGTCGTCGCGCATCATGGGCTCGGTCTCGGCCACGAAGTCGGCGATCGCGGCGTAGCGGTCGCGATAGTTCTCAAGCACTCGGCGAGCACCTTCGGCTGCGAGTCGATCGACGAAGTGCACGTGCAACAGGGTGAGCCCGGTCGCCTGATTGCCTTTCACTTCCGGTACCGCGATCAGCGTGCGGCCGTCGGACCGGCCGCGGAACACCGTGACCTCGCGCTCCGTCGCGACGCGGTGCTTCGTTCCGCGCAGTAGCGGATTCGAGGCCGTTCTCGTGGGGATGTCGAGCGCGATGCCACCCCGATCCACCACGTGCACCTGCGCCGCGCCGGTCGCCGGCTCACCCTCGATGCGGTAGCGCGTGAAGCCCACCACGGCTTCGACCGCCGGATCGATGCCTACAAGCGTGCGCAACGTGCGGTACGTCAGCGCATCGCGCGCGACCCCCGCGCCGAGCACTTCCTGTACCAGCCGCACGCGCAGCAATGTCTCGTCGGAACGCGAGATCCCGACCGTCACCGTCTTCGCCTGGTGCTTGATCGCGTCGATCGGCCGCGTCAGTTCTTCGATCGCGTCCGTGAGCCCACTGATGAGGTCCTCGATGATCGTGCTCGGTGTGCCGACCTTGCCGAACTCCACTTGGTACGAGTCGAACGGCACGATGCCGGTCGCGTAACGCAAGAGCGTCGCAAGACGCACCGCGGTCGCCGCCTCCAACGAACCGTCGTAGCCGCCCGATCGCAGCGTGTCGAAGAAGCGCGCCGCCAATGGTTCGAGCGCGTCGGTGAGTTGTTCGAAAATGTCGTCGCCTTCGCGTGCGTTGCTCACCACCGCTTCGATCGAGCCGCGCGCTTCGCGCAACGGCCGCGCCGATGCGTCGATCGCGAGTGCCGCTTCGTAACCGAACAGGTGGCCGGCCATCGCGGAGAGCACGAACGCGACATCGGGGTGCACCACGGGTACCGAGATCGATTCCAACGCCGCGCGCAGACGGGTTTCGCCGTCGTCGGCCACCACGATCGGCGCAGCTTTGTGCGCCCGGTAGATCGCGAGTTCCTTGCCGACGTCGTCGGCGTTCGAGCCCCGCAGCCCGGCCGCGCACACGAGGATCAGCGGTTCGGCCGACAGGTCGATGTGCTTCTTTTCCTCGGTGACATCGCACGCGATCGACTTGTAGCAAAGCTCCGAAAGTTTGATCCGGACCTCCGCGGCGGCGACGCGGTTCACTCCGTTGCCCACGATCGCCCACGAACGCCGCTGCGGCGCTTGGCGCTGCGCCACCGCCGCGATCGACTCGCGGCGGCCCACCACCTCGAGCATCGCTTCGGGCAGCTCGCGCAACGACGCGAGCATTTCGTGTCGGGCGCTGCGCGCCGCGTCGTCGTCGGCGCCGAATTCGGGTGCGAGCGCGAACGCGAGCAGGAACCCGGCCGCGATCTGCGAGTAGAACGCCTTGGTCGACGCGACGCTCATCTCCACGTCGCGACCATCCGACGTGTAGAGCACACCATCGCTCTTGTCGACGAGATCGCTCTGACGGCGGTTCACGATCGACACCACTGCGCCACCGCGCGCCCGCACGACGTCGACGGTGCGGTTCGTGTCGGTGGTGGTGCCCGACTGCGATATCGCGATCACGAGCGTGTCGCGCATGTCGTCGCGCACTTCGAAACCCGATAGCTCGGTGGCCGCGATCGCCTCCACCGACACCGGCCGCGCCGCGACCGCGCGCTTCAGCGCGAGTGCCAGGCTCTGGGCCGCGACCATCGCCGTGCCCATACCGGTAACGAGTACGCGCTGTATCTCACCCGTCCGCACCCGTTCGCGAACCGCGAGCGGCAACGACTCTTCGGGCAGGCGCACGTCGAGACGTCCGTCGACCTCGACGATCTTGCCGCGCAGCGTCTTTCGGAACGAGGCCGGCGCCTCCGAGATTTCCTTGAGCAAGTAGTGCGGCGCGTCACCGCGGTCGACGTCGCGTGTCGTGATCTCCGGTGTTTGGAGTTCAGTGGCGTCGACGGGCAGCAACCGGCCGTCGTACGAGCAGCGTTCGATCCCCTCGATCACGCCGGCCCGCCCGGCGTCGAGCGCGACGATCTGGCCCTGCGTCGCGGGATTTCCGGGTTCGAGCATGCTTTCGCCGTCGAGCCGTATGTACGAGTGCGCTTCCTCGACCAGCCCGTACGGCTCGCTCGCGACGATGAACATGTCGTCGGCCAAACCGACGTACAGGGCCTGGCCGCTCCCACGTTGCGCGAGCAGCAGCCGGTCGGACGCGTCGGCGGCGTGCGCGGCGATCGCGACCGAGCCTTCGAACGACGCGACAGTCGACCGGAACGCCTCGACCGGCGCGGCACCGCTCACGAGGCGACGCGACACGAGCGCGGGAATGACTTTCGCATCCGTCGTGATCTCGTTCGGGATGCTGAGTGATTCGAGCGCCTTCAGGTCGGCGTAGTTGTCGACGTCGCCGTTGAGCGCGGCGGTGACGTACGGCCCGGCGGCCCGGCCCATCTCCTCCTGGTTGAGCGGGTGCGCGTTCGCCTCGGAGATGATCCCGACGCTCGCCCAGCGGGTGTGACCGAGCACCACCACGTGCGCGTGCTCGCCCGATACTGCGAGGCGCAGCAGTTCGTCGTCGCGAATGTGTGCTCGCAACACCGAGGTGTTGTCGCCGAGCTCACCGATCTCAGCGGCCGTCTTGTAGACGAACGCGAGGTTCCCGTCGGGGGCGCGCACCGAACGGCACCCGAACAACGGGTCGCTGCGTTGCGCGAGCAACCCGGCGATGCCGGGCTCGGCGAGATCGAGCCCGTGCCCGGTGACAAAGAGGTGCAGCCCCGCGGAGTCGCGGCCGCGCACTTCGAGCCGGTCGAGGGCCGACAGCGCGACCTGGATCGAGTGGTAGGCCTCGAGGCCGGCGGTACTGATCGGGAGGGTTCCGGCGAGGTCTTCCACCGCGCGTGCCGAGCGCAGCCGGTCGCGCGCGACCGCCCACGCCGCGTCCTTGCACGCGACCAGCGCGGCGTTCAGCGTTTCGACATCGTCGACGCGCGCCGCGGCGATCTCGCCGTCAATGTGGGCTTCGGCGTGCGTCAGTGCCTGCTGCACCGACTCGGCCCGGTGTTCGAGACCGACCAGGCCGACGCGGTCAGACAAGAGCGCGACGAGCCCGGGCACACCGCGCAGCGCGGCGTCGACGACGGAGAGGTCGGCGGTCGCGGCCCGGAGTCCTGAAATGGGGTCGGGAGCGGCGAGAAGGTTTCGCAGGGTGGCATCGGCCCGGTCGAGCGCGGCGGTCACTTCGCCGAGCTGTGGCGCGGCGCGTTCCGAACGCCGGCGCACGACGGCAACGATTCCGCACATAGGGGGCCCTCCCGAGACGCCGAGGTCGAAAAGTGTAGGGGTGGTCCGGTACCGGTCTCTACGGCGTCGAAAACGCGCTGCGTACTGCGCTGACCAGGTGTTCCGCCTCGGCTTCGGCCGTTTCGTGCGTCGCGGCCTCGACCATGACCCGCACGACCGGCTCGGTTCCCGACGCCCGGACGAGCACCCGCCCGTCGTCGCCCAGGCGTTCTTCCGCCTCGCTGATCGCCGCCGCCAAGCCCGGCGCGGCGTGGAGGTCGGCTCGCCGCCCGGTGTGCACGCTCACGAGCACCTGCGGGAAGTGCGTCATCGCCGCGGCAAGTTCTGAAAGCGGCCGGCCCGTTCGCGCGAGGAGGTCGAGCAGCATGAGCCCGGTGAGCACGCCGTCGCCCGTGGTCGCATGCTCGCGGAACACGAGGTGACCCGACTGTTCGCCACCCAGCACGAGGTCGTGTTCATCGAGCGCGAGGAGCACGTTGCGGTCGCCCACCGCCGTCTCGACCACCGTGATGCCGGCGTCGTGGAGGGCGTGGCGCAAGCCGAGGTTCGACATCACCGTCACCGCGATCGCGTCGTTGCGCAGATGCCCGCGGGCGTGCAGGTCGAGGGCCGCCATCACCATGATCTGGTCGCCGTCGACGAGCGCGCCGTGCTCGTCGATCGCGATCACGCGATCGGCGTCACCATCGAACGCGAGTCCGATGTTCGCGCCATCAGAAACCACGAGCTGTTGCGCGGCTTCCGGATGCGTCGACCCGCAGCCGTCGTTGATGTCGCGGCCCTTTGGGAACGCGTTGATGACCCGGCTGCCGTCGCCGAGGTGAAGGCGATTCGCCAAACGCGTGACCACCGTGCTCGCGGCGCCGTTCGCGCAGTCGAACACCACCCGTAATGCCGAGAGGTCGCGGCCATCGACGACGCGCAGGAGATGGGCGACGTACCAGGAGATGGCCGGAACGTTGTGCGCCATCAGTGGCTCTTGCTTCGTGGCCGACTGCGCGACATCTCCCACACCGTCAACCGCGTCGTCGACGAGCGCGTGCAGGACACGTTCGATCTCGGCTTCGGTCCCGTCGTCGAGCTTGCGGCCACCGGGCGCGAACAGCTTGATGCCGTTGTCGGGCCACGGGTTATGGCTGGCCGAGATCATGGCGGCCGGTGCGCCGTCGACTCCGGCGATGTAGGCGAGGGCCGGCGTGGGCAACACGCCGAGCCGCGTCACCTCGGCTCCCTCCGCGGCCATCCCCGCGCAGAGGTCGGCCTCGA
>JAODBJ010000307.1 GCA_025463905.1 Actinomycetes bacterium | reverse complement strand
CGATAGGGGACACTATTTGTCCCCTATCGACGCACGCCAGGCTTGGAACATGAGCACGGCCCACAGGCGGTACGACCAGTTGCGGGTGCCGCGGCAGTGTTCGTCCCATGCGCGTCGCACCGGTTCGGCGCGGAAGTAGCCATCGTCCCGTAGGCGGCGTTCGGAGAGCAGGCCTTCGGCCCAATCCCGCAACGGCCCGCGCAGCCACGCGTCGATGGGGAGGTCGAAGCCCATCTTCGGCCGGTCGACCAGCTCGGTCGGCACATAGCGGGCGAGCACCTGGCGCAGTGCCCATTTGCTCACGCCGTTGCGCAGTTTCCAGTCGAGCGGCAACTGCCACGCGAACTCCACGAGCCGGTGGTCGAGCAGCGGCACCCGCGCTTCCAATGCGACGGCCATAGACGCTCGGTCGAGTTTCACCAGGCTGTCGCCGGGGATGTACGACACGAGGTCGCAGAACATCATGCGGCTGGTCTCGTCGAGCGCGGGCCAGGCGGTGGGGTCCCCGACGACGGTCGCGGCTTCGGTGGCGCCAATCACCACGCTTGCGGGGTCGCGCCACGCCGATGCGAGCGCCACGTACATCGCGTCCGCGTCGCGCTCGCCGACGACGTCGACCAACTTTGCGATCTTGTCTCCGGGCGTGCGCATGCGTGCGCCGCTCGGCACTCTCGACATGAACGTGTGCGCGCGGTCCCACGTGGTCGTCGAAATACCACCGAGCATCCGGCTCGCCGCGCGTCGAACCGGCGGCGGCACGTGGCGGGCCCGCTTCCACACCGCGCGTCCGAGGACGTAACGGTTGTACCCGGCGAACAGTTCGTCGCCACCGTCGCCGGAGAGGCTCACCGTCACCGATTGCCGGGCCAAACGCGATACGAGCAGCGTGGGTACCTGCGACGGGTCTGCGAACGGTTCGTCGTACACCGCGGGGAGTTCCGGCACGACCGCGAGTGCTTCCTCCGGGGTCACGTAGACCTCGGTGTGGTCCGTTCCGAGATGTTTGGCCACCGCGCGCGCGTCGACCGCTTCGTCGTAACCCTCGATCGGCGAACCGATCGAGAAGGTACGCACCGGCGTCGTCGACTGTGCCTGCATCAGGGCGACCACCGTCGACGAGTCGATCCCGCCCGACAAGAACGCGCCGAGGGGCACGTCCGATTCGAGCCGCAGCCGCACGGAATCGCGCAGCAATTCGTCGAGCGCATCAATCGCGTCTTCGGGCGAGCCACCGAACGGTGATGCGGCGGAGCGTTCAACCGCGACCCGCGCGTCCCAGTAGGGAACTGGTTCGGGCAGCGTGGCCGGGCGCATCGCGGGGCCGAGCGTGAGTACCGAGCCGGCCGGGAGCTGCCGGAATCCTTCGTAGATGCACCACGGCTGCGGCACGTACCCGAACCGCAGGTACGACCCGAGCACCGAACGGTCGACCGGAGCCGCGAACGCGGGGTGCGCCCGCAACGCCTTGCATTCCGACGCGAACACGAACGCCGACCCAGCCCAGCCGTAGTAACACGGCTTCTCACCGAGGCGGTCGCGTACGAGCTGCAGGGTTCGGTCGCGCGTGTCCCAGAGGGCAAACGCGAACATGCCGTTCGCCCGTTCGAGCGCCTCGTGCAAGCCCCACGTTTCGATCGCGCCGAGCAGTACCTCGGTGTCGCACGTTCCCCGGAAACGCACGCCCTGCGCTTCGAGCGTGGCCCGCAGTGCCCGGAAGTTGTAGAGCTCGCCGTTGCAGACGATCACATAACGGCCCGAAGCCGACGTCATCGGTTGGGCGCCCGTGGGCGACAGGTCGATGACCGCGAGCCGCCGCTGCGCGAAGGCGACGCCCGCGTCGACGTCTTCCCACCTGCCCGAACCGTCGGGTCCGCGGTGCGCGAGGCGATCGGCCATGCGTTGCGCCAGCGCGGCGAGGTCGCCGCGAGAACGCGGCGAGGCGCCGGCCCGTTCCACGACGCCCGCAATCCCGCACATCGGGCCGACGTTACGCCCTCCTGCCTGCCTCCTCGCCCGCCTTGGGCGGTGGTCACGGCTGCACGCACGGCGCGCCATCGCTACGCTCCGCGCTCGTGATCGTGCTGCTGTTGCTCACGCAAAACGAACGTGAGCTCCTGCGGGCGAACGTCGAGCACCATCTGTCGTGGGGCATCGACCACGTGTGCGTCGCCGACAACAACAGCACCGACGGCACACCCGAGATGCTCCGCGAATTCGGCGACGCGGTGAGCACGACCCGCTTCACCGACTTCATGAAGCGCCAAGACGTGCGCGTCCAGATGCTCGACGACGTTCGTCGCCAGCACGGTGAGGTCGACTGGGTCGGCGTGTCAGACAGCGACGAGTTCTGGTGGGCGCCGGGAACCAACATGCGCGACGTGCTCGCGGACGTCCCCGCCGACAAGATCGGCGTGAACTTCGAGCAGAAGCTCTACCTCCCGACCGCGCTCGACGCCTCCGATGGTCCGGTGCACGTTTCTCGGATCTACCGAAGTTCGGGGAACGACAGCCCACTCCACACGAGCTACTTCCAAGGCAAGTCGTGGTACCGCGGGTCGTGGGTACGCGAATTGAGCCACGAGCATTGGTGTCGGGAGGTCGGCCATCCGCGGTGGGGCCCGCCCGAACCGATGGTGCACCACTACATGATCCAAGACGAAGACCAGTTCGTGCAGAAGGTCACGCGCCTGCGGTCCTGGCAGTCGATTCGCCGCCAGCGGATCGAGCGCGCCCTCGACGTGTTCCGCCGTGTCGGCGGCCGCCCGTCGCCGCCACCGGTCGAACGCAGCTTCAAGGCCGACTGGTGGATGGTGTACCAGCGCGGTGGGATCGACGGGCTCCGCGACTACTACCGCAACACGTACACCGTCGCCGCCGACGCCGTCGCCGCCCACATCGCGGCCGGCGATCTGGTCGAAGACCCCGGTTTCGCCGACGTCGCCGCATCCGCGCTCGGCCTCCCGCCCCGCCTCCGCCTCCGCCTCTAGCTCCACCTCACCTCACCGTTGCCGGGTCAAACTGGGCGCCCCTACGATGGGTGTGCGCACGGTTCGTGTTCATCTCGACACTCGCCACGCCGTTGGGGGCTACGGACAGCATGCGAACGCAGGTGGGCACTGCGAGGCGCTCGGCGGCACGGGGACTGGCGCAGGGGGCCGTGAAGTCGCTGGCAGCCGGGTTTGACCGCGTCCGCCCGGCCCCACCGGGCGTGGTCGTGCTCCTGTACCACCGGGTGGGCGGCGCCTCGGGCTTGGAGGTCGACCTGCCGGTCGAGCGTTTCGAGGCCCAGATGGCCGCGCTCGCCGCCAGCGGGCGGGCCACCACCCTCGACACTGCGCTGGCCGCCCTCGAAGCGCCGTCCGGCGCGGCCGTGAACGCGCCGGTCGTCGTCACGTTCGACGATGGCACCGCGGATTTCGCCGAGGTCGCGCTCCCCGTGCTCGTACGGCATCGCGTGCCGGCCTTGCTCTACGTCGCCACCGATTTCGTGGAGCGTCGCCGCTCGTTCCCGGACGACGGCACCCCCGTGTCGTGGGCGTCCCTCGCCGACGCGGCGTCGACGGGCCTGGTTGAGATCGGCTCGCACACCCATACGCATGCGCTCCTCGATCGTGCGCCGGCCGCCGACATCGACATGGAGCTCGACCGGTCGATCGAGCTGATCGGCGAGCGGCTCGGCACGCTCCCGGGTCATTTCGCCTATCCGAAGGCGCTCGCCGGTTCGGCGGCCGCCGAACGCGCGGTACGAGCGCGGTTCCGGTCGGCGGCGCTCGCGGGTACCCGACCGAATCGCTACGGCCACACCGACCCGTACCGGCTGTCGCGTTCACCGATCCAGCGCGCCGACGGCATGCGGTTCTTCGAACAGAAGCTCGCGGGTGGGATGGCGTTCGAAGACACGCTGCGCCGGGCGATCAACCGGGTGCGTTACGCGGGAGCCACCACGTGACGGCGGCGCTCACCCGTGGTCGTGTCGTTCACGTCACCACTACCGACATCAGCCTCGCGTTGCTCCTCGGCCCGCAGCTGCGCGCGTTCGCCGCCGCCGGGTATGAGGTGATCGGCGCGTCGGCGCCGGGACCGTGGGCCGGCCAGCTCGGCGAGTGGGGGATCGAGCATCGGCCGCTGAAGCACGCGACGCGCTCGATGGCGCCGTTGCGCGACGTCGCCGCGATGCGCGAACTCGTGTCGTTGTTCCGGGAGCTACAACCCGACATCGTGCACACCCACAATCCCAAGCCGGGCGTCTACGGACGGCTCGCGGCGCGGATCGCGCGGGTTCCCGTGACCGTGAACACGGTGCACGGCCTCTACGCGCTGCCCACTGACCCCTGGCCAAAACGCGCGGTCGTGTACACGCTCGAGCGGATAGCTGCGAGCTGTTCGCAGGCCGAGTTGCTGCAAAACGCCGAGGACGTACCGGTGTTACGCCGGCTGCGCATCCCCGCGGCTCGCCTGCACTTGCTCGGCAACGGCATCGACCTGCAGCGCTTCGACGCCGGGCGGGTCGAGCCGGCGCGGGTTGAAGTGCTGCGCAAGGAGATGGGCGCCGAACGGGGCGATGTCGTGTGCGGGATCGTCGGTCGGCTCGTGTGGGAGAAGGGCTACCGAGAGGTGTTCGACGCGGCGCGCCGGCTCCGTGAGCGCGTTCCCCGGCTGCGCTTCGCGATCATCGGGCCGTTCGACGACGACAAAGCCGACGCGGTGTCGCGCGACGACATTGCCCAAGCCGAGGCCGCCGGCAATATCCGCTTCCTCGGTATGCGCGACGACGTCGACGAGTTGTACGCCGCGATGGATTGCTACGCGCTTGCGTCGTACCGCGAAGGGTTCCCGCGCTCGGCGATGGAGGCCGCGGCTTCCGGCCTGCCGATCGTCGCGACCGACATCCGGGGATGCCGCCAGGTCGTGGATCACGAACGCACCGGCCTGCTCGTGCCGCCTCGCTCGGCCGGCGGGCTGGCCACAGCGATTGAACGACTCGCGAGCGACGCGTCGTTGCGCGCCACGATGGGCACGGCGGCGAAGGCCAAGGCCCGGCGTGAGTTCGACCAGGCGCACGTCATCGACACCACGTTGACGGTCTATGACCGCCTCCTGAACGAACGTGGCCGCCGATGAACATTTCGGTCGCAACCACCACCGACGCGCGGGCGATGGCCAACCTGCATGCCTCGCGCATTACCGAAGGCTTCTTGCCGACGCTTGGCGTCCCGTTTCTGACGCGGCTGTATCGTCGGGTCGTTTTGTCGCCGGTCGCGTTCGCCTATACCGCCCGAGAGGGTGATGAGGTCGTCGGTTTCGTGGCGGTCGCATCCGACCTTGGGGCGCTGTACCGATCGTTCCTGCTGCGCGACGGAGTGCGCGCCGCGTTGCCGTCGTTGCCGGCGGTCGTGCGTTCGTGGCGCAAGGCCATCGAAACGTTGCGCTACCCCAGCCGAACATCCGGAGCGGCTCTGGGAACCACCGTGCTTCCCGAGGCCGAAGTGCTGGCCGTCGCGGTCGCGCCGGCGGTCGCGGGGCAGGGCGTCGGCGCGAGCCTCGTACGCGCCGCCTGCGCCGAATTGCACCGCCGGAACGTTCCCGGCGTGAAGGTCGTGTGCGGCGCCGGCAACGCCGCCGCGCTCGCCCTGTACGCGACCTGCGGTTTCGCGGTCGCGACCCAGGTCGAGGTGCACGGTGGCGTCGTGTCGACGGTCCTCGTGCGGCTCGCCCCCGCCCCCGGCGGGGCGGTGGTGAGCAATGGCTAACGACGTGCTTCTCACCGGCCCCGGGCGCTCGGGCACCACGCTCGTCTGCCACTTGCTCAACGAACTGCCCGACACGGTTGCGCTCAACGAACCGCTCGTCCCGCGGCACTTTCTGCAGGGCGACCCGGTGGAGAACGTCGCGGCGTTCTTCGCGCGGCAGCGGACGCGCATCGCCGAAACCGGCACGGCGGTGTCGTGCAGTGTCGACGGCGCGCTCACGTCGAACCCGGTCGCGGATCGCCGCACGGGTGTGGCGCGCCTCCTCTCACATGTGCCGGGCAAGTTCGCGGCGACCCACCTCGGCAAGTACGCGACGCGCGAGGTGATCGCAACGCGCGGGCCGATGGAGATCGGCAAAGACCTCACCGACGACTACATGCTCCTGATCAAGCAGCCGGGGGCGCTCACCGCGTTGCTGGAACCGCTCGCGACGCGTTTCGCGTCGTACGCCATCGTGCGCAACCCGCTCGCGATCCTCGCGTCGTGGAACAGCGTCGATTTCCGCGCCGACGGCCATGCCCCCGTGCCCGAGCTCCTCGACGCGGACTTGAAAGCGCGTTTGTCGGCCAACCGTGACCGCTTCGACCGCCAGATCGAGCTCCTCGCGTGGGGGTTCGAGCGCTACTTGAAGTTCCTGCCGCCCGAGCACCTCCTCACCTACGAGGCCCTGGTGGAGTCGGGAGGGCCGAGCCTGGCCGTGATCACCCCGCGCGCCGCGTCGCTCGCCGGGTCGTTGCAGAATCGGAACCGCAACAAGGTGTACGACCGCCGCCTCGTTCCGATGCTCGCCGAGCGGCTGCTGTCGCGCGACGAACCGTTCTGGCAGGTGTACACGCGTGAGAGCGTGGAACAGCTCGCGATCGACTACGCAGGGCGGGCGTGATGGTCGCGCTCGCGGTCGCCCTCGCGATCTCCCTGGTGTGCACGCCGATCGCCGCGCGCGCCGCGAGACGCTTCGGCGTCGTCGATCATCCCGGTCCGCTCAAAGTGCAACAAACCCCCGTGCCGTATCTCGGCGGTCTCGCCGTTTTCGCGGCTATTGCCGTCGCGGTCGCGCCGCAGCGACCGAGCTTGCTCTGGCCGCTCGGCCTTGCGTGCGCGCTCGGGCTCGCCGACGACATACGCGGCCTTCACGCGCGGTCGCGGCTCCTGGCTGAAATCGCGATCGGTGTGGTCGCCGGGGTCGTGGCGCCGGCGCCCGGTCCGGTCGGCGGTGTGGTCACCGCGGTGTTCCTGATCGGCATGGTGAACGCCGTCAACTTGCTCGACGGTCTCGACGGCCTCGCCAGTGGGGTCGCCCTCGTGTCGGCGCTCGGCTTCGCCGCGATCAGCCCCGACGCGCGAGCACTTGCGCTGCCGCTTGCGGGCGCGCTCGCAGGCTTCCTCGTGTACAACCGCCCGCCCGCCCGCATATACCTCGGCGATGCGGGCGCGTACACGCTCGGCGCCGCGAACGCGCTCCTCGCCGCACTCGCGCTCCGCGACGGCGACGCCTCCACGGCCTGGGCCGCGGTTCCGTTGCTCGTGGCGCTTCCGGTGGCCGATACCGCGATCGCCATCGTGCGGCGATGGCGGGCCCGCCGACCACTCTTCGCTGGTGATCGCAGCCACGTGTACGACCAGCTCGTCGACCGGGGCCTCACACCCGGTCGTGTCGCGCTGGCGTGCGCCGCGTTGCAAGCGTCGCTCACATTGGTCGGGGTGCTCGTCGTGCACCTCGCAACGCCGTGGGCAGTCGCGTTGGCAGCGACGACCGTCGTTGCACTCGTGCTCTTGGCTACCTACGGAGGGTTCGTGTCCACTGCAGAGGTTCGCTCATGACGGTGCTCGCGGTGCTCGGTGGTCAGCGTCGCTTCGCCGAGAACGTCCCGTTCGTGCGGCCGTCGGTACCGCCCCTCGAGTCGGTGACGAGCCGGCTCGCGCCGTCGTACGACGCCGGCCTGCTCACGAATGGCCCACTGGTGCGCGAACTCGAAGCGGCGGTGGCACAGCGCCTCGGCGTGCGCCACGTGGTCGCGGTCGCGAACTGCACCGCGGGTCTGATGCTCGCGATCCGTGCGCTCGACGTCCAGGGCGACGCGCTGCTGCCGAGCTTCACCTTCTCGGCATCGGCTCACGCCATTGCGTGGAACGCATTACGTCCTCGCTTCGCCGAATGCGATCCGGCGTCGATGCAGCTCGACCTCGACGACGCCAAGGGCAGGCTCGATTCGGCGTCGCTGCTCGTTGCCACGCACGTGTTCGGTGCACCGTGCCGGCCCGACGCAGTGGAGGACCTTGCCGCGTCCGCCGGCATCCCAGTGGTGTTCGACGCCGCTCACGCGTTCGGCGCGACCCACGACGGGAGGGCGGTGGGCACCTTCGGCGACGTCGAGGTGTTCAGCCTCACGCCGACGAAGCCCCTGGTCGCGGGCGAGGGCGGCCTCGTCGCCACCAACCGCGACGACGTCGCCGGGTCCGTTCGCATCGGACGCGACTATGCGAACCCGGGGAACTACGACACTCGTTTCGTCGGGCTCAACGCACGCATGTCGGAGTTGCACGCGGCCGTCGCGCTCGAATCCCTCGCGCGATTCGACGTCGACCTTGCCCGCCGCCGCGCTATTGCCCAGCGATACCGCGACGCGCTCTCGAGTGTTCCCGGTGTGCGGCTTCAGCAGGTGCCGGCCGGCGATCTGAGCACCTACAAGGACTTCACGATCGCGATCGACGCCGGTTCGTTCGGGATCGATCGCGATGCGCTCGTGATTGCATTGCGCGCCGAAGGTGTCGACACGCGCTGTTACTTCGACCCGCCGGTGCACCGCCAGTATGCGTACCGCGACGTCGAGGCCGACCTGCCGGTGACCCGCGCCGTCGCGTCACAAGTGGTGAGCCTGCCGATCTACCCGCGTCTCTCCGACGAGACCGTGGACGCGATCGCGCAAGTGATTGCCGACGTCGGCACCCACGGCGCCGACGTCGCCCGTGCGATTACGGCGGTGTGACTACACCCGTTTGACCGCGCGCGGTGGGGGCGGGAGGCCGCACGCAACGACCACGGCGACGATTGCCGCGGGCACGAGGAGGAGCGCGGCGTTCCTTCCCGTACGTTCGAAGCCCGCGATACGGGACGCGTACCCGGTGAGCACGAGTTGGAGCCCGACGAACAGCGCGACCATCGCGAGCACTTCGCCGGCCGAGTGCGGCGGGCGCACGTGACGGCGCGGATCGAGCGATGGCGCGAGGCGCCGGCCGATCGGTTCCACGAGCAGGAGTCCGAGGCAACCGAGCGCCCCGACGATTGAACCGGGACGGCCCCTGCCGTCGATTGCGGCGACCCACAACAGCAAGCCGGTGGCCGCGGCGGCGCCTTCCGGGCCGAGTGACGCCACCGGCATCGGGAACGCCCACACGAGCAGCGGCACCGCGGCGCCAAGGAGCACCGCGATGTGCTCGGTGTCGGGCACCGTCGCCGCAACCCCGGCGATGGCGACGGCCAGCAAGATCGGCCCGAGCGACACGTGGCGTCGAGCGCGATCCGTGTCGGCCACCAGCGCTCCGCCGACGGCCGTTCCGATGGCGACGAGGGGTTGCACCCACGCCGGCCATCCCGGCGCCGCGAGGCCGGTGCCGTAGCCGAGCACGAGGCCTCCCGGCAGGAACAGCAGCACCGCACCCCCGAACGGGAGGGCCGCCAGCCGGACTGCCAATCCGCCCGCGACCAACGCCGCCAGACCGATCAAGACCCGCGTGGGAACCCGAGCGATCTCGGCAAAAGGGCCGAACCCCTCGAACGTCACGATGCAGGCGACCACAAAAGGGACGCCGGCAACGCTCGCTCGACCACGCACAGTGAACATCCCGACGAGCAGAACCAGGCCACAGGCCAGTGCGCTCGTGAGGAGGCCTTCGCTGAAGCCGCGCCCGTGGATGAGATGGATCATGTCCTTGCCACCCGTCCAGGGGCCCGACCGCGCTCGCGACCGGGAATTCACCGAATCGTGGCGCACGCGATGTTTGACGTTTCGTGATGCACCCTTGCGCTGAGCGCGCGCCTCGACCGAAACTACAGCCCGGCAGGCGGGGAACCTTCGGGGCGGCCTGCGGAAGGGCAGCAGCACGGGCGTCGCTCGCAATGGCGAGCTGGGGGAGATCAGCGGACCCATGGGTCTTGACCGCGGGGAGCGGCCGCCGGGCTGGCGTCAAAGCCGCCTATGGCGACGTTACGTCGCGCAAGGAATGATCGACGGTGCGATCTGGGCGGCCGGGCTGTACATCGCAGCGCTGCTCCGCCTCGATTTCGACTTCGGTCGCGTCGGTCTCTCGCACATCATGAAACTGTTGCCGGTGTTGTTCGTCGCGCAGTACGCGGCAGGTGCCGCATTCGGTCTGTACCGCGGCCGCTGGCTGTTCGGTTCGTTCGAAGAGGTTGCGGGCGTAGGCCGCAGCGTCGCGGTCACGAGTACCGCGCTCTTCATCGCCGATGTGAGCTACTCCCATCGTCCGGTGCCGGTGTCGGCCGTCATTGGCGGTGCGATGTTCGCCTTCCTCGGCATGTGCGGCCTCCGGTACGCGTGGCGACTCGTGATGGATCGCCGCCGCCGGCCGCGCGGCGAAGGCCGTCAGCGCGTGATCGTTTTCGGTGCCGGCGACGGCGGGCAACAAGCGATCCGGGCGATGCTTCGTGATCCCAACAGTCCGTACATTCCGGTTGCGATCCTCGACGACGCACGCGATCGCAAGAACCTCTCGATCCAAGGCGTGCGTGTCGTCGGCGACCGCACGGCGCTCGCCGGCGCGGTGATGCGCTTCCACGCCGACGCGTTGCTCGTTGCGGTGCCGAGCGCCGACGCGTCGCTCGTACGAGAGCTGATCGACCTCGCGTTGCCGGTTGGCCTCGAAGTACGAGTGCTGCCGTCGGTGCAGGAACTGCTCGGCAACGACGTACGCATCGTCGACATCCGCGAGCCCAACGAAGCCGACCTCCTCGGCCGTCACCAAGTCGAGACCAACGTCGGCGAGATCGCGCAGTACCTCGCGAACAAGCGCGTCGCGGTTACCGGCGCCGGCGGGTCGATCGGTTCCGAGCTGTGCCGCCAGATTGCGGCGTTCGGGCCGGCCGAATTGGTGATGATCGATCGAGACGAGTCCGCACTACACGGCGTGCAACTGTCGCTCGAAGGTCGTGCGCTGCTCGACTCTGATCAATTGGTGCTGCTCGACATCCGCGACCGGCAAAAGTTGGCTCGGATCTTTCTGGAACGGCGACCCGAGGTCGTATTCCACGCCGCCGCGCTGAAGCATCTTCCGTTGCTCGAGCGTTACCCGGGCGAGGCGTTGAAGACGAATGTGCTGGGCACGCTCGCCGTGCTCGACGCGGCCGTCGCGGCGGGCGTTGAGACCTTCGTGAACATCTCCACCGACAAGGCCGCGAACCCCTGCAGCGTGCTCGGCTATTCGAAGCGCATCGCCGAGGGCCTCACGGCGTACATGTCGGAGGAAGGCTGCGGCAACTACCTGAGCGTGCGATTCGGGAACGTGCTCGGCAGCCGTGGTTCGGTACTCACCACCTTCCGGTCGCAGATCGAATCGGGCGGCCCGCTCACCGTGACCCACCCCGATGTGACGCGCTTCTTCATGACCGTCGAAGAGGCGGTGCAGTTGGTCATCCAGGCGGGCGCGATCGGCAGGCCCGGTGAAGTGCTGGTGTTGCAGATGGGCGACCCGGTCCGGATCGCAGAGGTTGCACAACGCCTCGCGAGCATGAGTCCTCAGCCGGTCACGATCGAGTACACCGGGCTCCGGCCGGGTGAGAAGCTGCACGAAGAGCTGTTCGGCGACGGCGAAGTGGCGCATCCGAGCGAGCACCCGCTCATCAACGCGGTCCTCGCGCCGTCGCTCGACGCCCGCCTGGTTCGCGATCTCGATCTCTCCCAGGCGCCCGCGCAGTTCGTCGCGATGCTCGAGGACCTCTCGATCGTGATGAACCTCGAGCAGGTGTCGATGAACGAACAGGTGCCCGAAGGCGGGTCGTTCTCGGTTTCCGCTTGATGGCGGACGACACCGACGGATCCGCAACGCGCGGCCCCGACATCCTGTTCACGGGCCCACACCGCTCCGGAACGACGCTCGTTTGTTCGTTGCTGAACGCGTTGCCGGGCGCGGTTGCCCTGCACGAGCCGCTCACCGTGCCGCTGCTCACGCAGAATCGTGGCCCGGCGCTGTGTGACGCCATCGACGAGTTCTGTACGCGCAACCGACGCACACTCGTCGAGGACGGCTACGCCCAATCGGGCCTTGTCGACGGTGCATTCGTCAGCAACACCGCGTCGAGTGGCGGGTCAGTGCGAAAGCTGCTCGACCGGCTCCCCACGCCGCTGAGCGACCGGCTGCTCGGAGGCGTCGGAGTGCGCACCGGGATGGCGCGCCACGGCAAGTTCCGGGTCGACAAGGCGGTTTCCGAGCCGTTCACGTTGGTGTTGAAGCAGCCGGCCGCGTTCACCGCGGCGCTCCCCACGCTCGCCGAGCGCTTCATGTGCATCGCGATCGTGCGCAACCCGCTCGCAACCCTCGCGTCGTGGAACACAGTCGACTTCAAGCGCGGCGGACGAGCCGCGATCGCGGAGAAGATCGACCCCACACTCGGCCCGCGGCTCGACGCGATCCGCAACCGCTACGACCGGCAAGTGGACCTCCTCTCATGGTTCTTCGATCGCTACCGCGCCCTGCCGCGCGAGCAGGTGATCACCTACGAAGCGCTATGCGACGACCCCGCCGCGACGCTCACGCCGCTCGTTCCAGAGGCCGCGACCGTCTCGGCCGACCTCGCGAACCGGAACCGCAACACGATCTACAACGGGAAACTCGTGCCGAAGCTCGCGCAGCGGCTGCTGGCGTCCGACGGCGCGTTCTGGGACTTCTACGATCGAGCGAGTGTCGAGCAGTTGGCGTCGGCGTTCGCGCAAGGCTGATCGGGGAGTCTGAGAGTCTGATGGCAGTGAGGAACGACCTTCGGGGTCGGGCGGCACGTACCTACCGCGCCTTGCGGCATGCCGGCACGAAGCACCAGTGCCCGTGCTGCGCGGCGCGCCTGCGCGCGTTCGCGCCGAGCAACTCGGGGTTGCGGTGCCCGGCGTGCCGTTCGAAGGTGCGTCACCGCTTGATGACGCTTTACGTGCAGCGCGAACTCCCCGGCCTCGAGACCGACGGCGTCGTGCTCCACGTCGCTCCTGACCGCCCGATGGGCACCGTGCTCCGCAAGGTTGCCGGTAGCCGCTACGTGCGGGCGAACCTGCACCCGCCGCGGGTGGAAGTGGCGATGGACATCGAACACGCGACATTGCGCGACGGTGCCGTCGCGTTGCTGATCATCAGCCATGTACTCGAACACGTTGCCGACGCCGGACTGGCCATGGCCGAGATGGCGAGAGTGGTGCAGCCCGGCGGCCGCGCCATCGCGTTGGTCCCGATCCACCCAACCAACGCGCACACCGTCGAAGATCCTGCCGTCACCGACCCCAAGGAGCGCGCCCGCGTCTTCGGCCAGCATGACCACGTCCGCTGGTTCGGCCACGACGACTACGTCGCGCGGCTCGAAACGGCGGGGTTCGCGGTCGATGTGCTGCACTACGCGGAGGCGTTCACCTCCGAGGAACAGGCCCGCTACGGCCTGACCGACGTCCCCTTGTACATCTGCAAGCGGTAGCTGCAGCCCACCGGAGCCCACCGGAGCCCACCAGAGTCAGTCGGTGCTGATCACCATGCCGGCGGCCACGGTTTCGTTGCTGCTTTCGTCGATCAGGATGAAGCTGCCGGTGTTGCGGTTACGCCGGTACTCGTCGACGAACAAGGGCTGGGTCGTACGCAGCTTGACGCGACCGATCTCGTTCAGGGTGAGCGAGCTACACGAGTCGTCACGTGAAAGCGTGTTCACGTCGAGCCGGTAGAGCAGCTCCTGCACCCGGCACCGCACATTGCGGGTGGTGTGTTTCAGTGCGTACTGGTTGCCCGGCTGCAACCCCCGCTCCGGGTTGAACCAACAAATCTGGGCGTCGATGTCCTGCGTGGAGGTCGGCGCGTTATTGGGGCGGCACAGCAGATCACCGCGGCTGATGTCGAGCTGGTCGTCGAGGCGGATCGTCACCGACATCGGCGGCATCGCCTCTTCGATCGGGCCGCCGAACGCGTCGATCCCCGCCACCGTGGTTTTGAACCCCGACGGCAGCACCATCACTTCGTCACCCGGACGGAAGATGCCGCCCGACACCTGACCCGCGTACCCGCGGTAGTCGTGGTGGTCGTTGCTCATCGGCCTGATCACGAGCTGCACCGGGAAGCGCGGATCGATCAGGTTGCGGTCGGAGGCGATGTAGACATGCTCCAGGTGGTGCAGCAGGGTCGCGCCCTCGTACCACGGCGTGTTCGGCGAGTGCGAAGTGACGTTGTCGCCGTGCAACGCGGAGATCGGGATGAACGAGAGGTCGTCGACATCGAGCTTCGCCGCGAAGTCGGTGAACTCCGCGCAGATCTCTTCGAACCGTTCCTGGTCGAAGTCGACGAGGTCGAGCTTGTTGACGCACAACACCAGGTGCTTCACCTGGAGCAGCGACGCGATCACCGCGTGGCGACGCGACTGCTCGAGCACGCCCTTGCGGGCATCGATGAGCACCAGCGCGAGGTCGGCGGTGGAGGCACCGGTGACCATGTTGCGCGTGTACTGGGTGTGGCCCGGCGTGTCGGCGATGATGAACTTGCGGCGCGGGGTCGCGAAGTACCGGTACGCGACGTCGATCGTGATGCCCTGTTCGCGCTCGGCCCGCAAGCCGTCGGTGAGCAGCGCCAGGTTCGTGTAATCGAATCCGCGATCGCGACTCGTTCGTTCGACCGCTTCGAGTTGGTCTTCGAAAATCTGCTTCGTGTCGAGCAGCAGCCGCCCGATCAGGGTGCTCTTCCCGTCGTCCACCGAACCTGCGGTGGCGAACCGCAGCAGCTCCATTAGAAGTACCCCTCCTTCTTCCGGTCCGCGATGCTCGCTGGTCGGTCCTCAGAAGTCGGGCGTGGTTGCTTCTGCACTAGAAGTAACCCTCCTTCTTGCGGTCCTCCATTGCAGCTTCGGTGAACTTGTCGTCGGCGCGGGTGGCGCCTCGTTCCGTCACTCTCGATGCCGCGACCTCGACGATGATCTCTTCCGGAGTGGAAGCCGGCGACTCCACCGCACCGGTGCAGCTCATGTCCCCAACCGTGCGGTAGCGCACCGTGATCTCGTTCACTTCTTCGTCGGGGAGCAACGTCACGAACGGCGATTCGGCGAGCCACATGCCGTCACGGCGGAAGACCCGGCGACGGTGCGCGTAGTAGATCGACGGCACTTCCATCTCTTCGTCGGCGATGTACTGCCACACGTCGAGCTCGGTCCAGTTCGAGATGGGGAACACGCGGATGTGCTCACCCTTGCGGTGCCGCCCGTTGTACAAGTTCCACAGTTCAGGCCGCTGGTTCTTCGGGTCCCACTGCCCGAACTCGTCGCGGAAGCTGAAGACCCGTTCCTTGGCGCGGGCCTTTTCCTCGTCGCGCCGCCCCCCGCCGAACACGGCGTCGAACTGGTGCTCTTGGATCGCGTCGAGGAGCGTGACGGTCTGCAACCGGTTTCGGCTCGCCCGGGGCCCGGTCTCCTCGACCGCGCGCCCCTTGTCGATCGACTCCTGCACCGAGGCGATCTCGAGGCGGATGCCGAGCTCAGCGACTCGCCGGTCGCGGTAGTCGAGCACCTCGGGGTAGTTGTGCCCGGTGTCGACGTGCATCACGGGAAACGGCACCCGTGCCGGCCAGAACGCCTTTTCGGCAAGGCGCAGCATCACGATCGAGTCTTTGCCGCCCGAGAACAGCAGCACCGGTCGTTCGAACTCGGCTGCCACCTCCCGAAAAATATGGATCGACTCGGCTTCGAGCGCCGCGAGATGAGACAACTGGGTATGCACGTGCGACCTTCCCCGGCCATTTCCTCGGCCCGTCCGCCACTGCGAGCGCTTGCCCGCGCGCCCGCTGCAGGAGCCGCCAGGCTACCGGCTGTCTCCGCTGTGGTCATCTGCGCGATCGACGTCGACGTGCCGCTCACGTGGTTCCGGCCAGCCGTGGAGACCACACTCGACCTTGCCGGTTCC
>JAODBJ010000285.1 GCA_025463905.1 Actinomycetes bacterium | reverse complement strand
ATCGGCATGGCCAACTCGCAAGTCGCCGTCATCGACCCCGCGACAAAACGAGTTGCGCACGTGGACGACATTGGTGACAGCACCACCGAACTCGCCGGGAGAATCGTCGCGATCAGCCCGTACCGCGCGACCGCAACATCTTGGAACGCATGGGTGACCCGCGGAGACGGCACCAACATGGTCCTGCTACCGAACGGCAAAACAATCCGCCCTGGCACTCTCCCGGTCGCGCCCGATGCAACGACGACCACCGCCTCCGGCGACTTGCTCTATGTCGTCGCCGGCAACGAACTCGCGATCCGTTCCTCGAAACACGACACAGTTGGCGTCGCGCGATACGACTCGTCCACAAGCACGTTCAGTGACGTCGTTGCGTCAACGGGAAATGCCGTAGCAACACCCGGAGGGTTTGACTACGTGATCAGTGCCGGCGGCTCGATCTGGGTCAAGTTCGGGGACTCGCCGGGCGGAGAGGTACTCCTCATTCGGCCTCGGTGACGTTTCGCTCGTAGAGATAGAGCGTGGCGCTTCAGTCGCGACGCCCACGCCTGTCAGCGGCGTCTGCCGGCGGACCTACAGCTAGCCGGTACGTCACGGATGACGCTGGTCGGGCCCTCACAACTAAGGCTGCCCTTGCCGACACAGAACGCGACGAGCGCGATCGTACGTGGACCGGGGCTCAGAGGTCTTTCGTAGGGAAGGATGCAGGTGGCATCGATACCTCATGACGTCGGCCCCGTCGACGAGTCGAGCGGTTTGCGGCCGGGTCGGCATCTCATACGTGCACGGGAGCGGGAGACGATTGGAGGGATCCTCGACGCCGCCCGGGCCGGACATGGCCAGGCGATCGTGCTGCGAGGTGAAGTCGGAATCGGGAAGACGACGTTGCTCGAGTTCGCGACGCAATCCGCATCGGGCTTTCAGGTTGCGCGAATCGACGGAATCGAATCGGAGCAGGAGCTCGGGTTCGCCGCACTACATCGTCTGTGCGCGCGAATGTCGGATCGAGTCGACCGGCTCCCCGCTCCGCAGCGTGAGGCGCTCGCTGCGGTATTCGGCATCAGCGCGGGGGACGTGCCGGATCGCTTCGTCGTCGGGCTGGCCGTACTCGGGCTGTTTTCCGAGGTGGCCGCGGACGAGCCGTTGATTTGTGTCGTCGACGACGCGCAGCTCCTCGACCGGCCTTCGGCCCAAGTGCTCGCATTCGTTGCACGCCGATTGCGTACCGAGCGCATCGCGCTGGTGTTCGCGGTACGCGAATCGAGCAACGACTTCGCCGAGCTGCCCGAACATGTCATCGAGGGTCTTTCGGATGCGGAATCCCACGCGCTCCTCTCGTCGGTCGTGCCCGGGCCGCTCGATGCTCGCGTTCGCGATCGCATCATCGCCGAGTCGCGGGGCAACCCGCGCGCGCTCCTCGAGTTGCCACACGCGTTGACGCCGACCGAGTTCGCCGGAGGTTTCGGCGTGCCGGCGACCCGACCGGACACCAAGCGGGTCAACGAGCGCTTCGCGTCGCGGCTGGGTGACCTTCCGCCCGAGACGCGGCAGCTGCTGCTCGTCGCGGCTGCGGAGCCTGAGGGCGATCCGGCGTTGCTGTGGCGCGCGGCCGCGTTGTTAGGACTTGATGCCGGAGCGGCGTCCCGCGCGGAGTCCGAGGGGTTGCTCCACTTCGGCGGGCGAGTCACCTTTGTGCTTCCCCACCTGCGGTCTGCCGTCTACCGCGGCGCGTCTTCCGACGACCGCCGGTGCGTCCACCGGGCGCTCGCGGAGGCGATCGACCCTGATAGCCATCCGGACCGGCGGGCGTGGCACCGCGCGAACGCAACGCTCGCGCCAAACGCTGATGTCGCCGACGACCTCGAACGCTCGGCCGAGCTGGCACGAGAGCGCGGTGGCGCAGCGGCTGCGGCGGCGTTCCTCGAGCGCTCGGCTCTCCTCACGCCCGAACCCGGCCGCCGCGCCACACGGGCACTCACCGCTGCGCACGCCAAGATCGTGGCCGGGGCGCCGTACGCCGCCGCCAATCTCCTGACGGTCGCGAGCGCGGGGCCGCTCTCCGAAGTCGAGCAAGCGCGGCTGGAGCGGCTGCGAGCGCTCGTCGCGGTGGTGCGCCGAGAAATCGATGCGCCGTCTCAGCTGCTGCGCGCCGCCAAGGCGCTCGAGCGCCTCGACATTCCGCTGGCGCGCGAGACCTACATGCAAGCACTCGAGGCGGTGCTGCTCGCCGGTCGACACAGGACGAGTCTGGGTCTGGTCGAGACGGCGCAAGCGGCGCGCTCCGCACCGCCGACGACGGACATCCCACGCCCGGTCGACTTTCTGCTCGACGGAGTCGCGGCGCTGTTTACCGACGGGTTCGCGGCCTCCGTGCCGGCGCTGCGTCGTGCCACTGACGCCTTTCAACAGGAGGACGAGACTCGCTGGTTCGCACTCGCGTGCCGCGCGGCGGCAGAGCTCTGGGACGAAGACGCAACGCACGCGCTGGCGAGTCGCCACGTCGAGCTCCGTCGCCGCGCCGGCAACTTGATGTCGCTCCCAATCGCACTCAACTATCTCGCGGCATTGCAGGTGCACGCCGGCGACTTCTCGGGCGCGTCGGCGCTGATCGACGACGCCGCCGCGATTGCAGACGCGATGGGTCACGAACGCGCCGAGAACACGACGTGGTTGTTGGCGGCCTGGCGCGGCGACGAGTCACGGACGACCGAGCTGCTCGGAACGAACACTCGAGACGCGCCCGAACTTGCAGAGGGACGACCGGTCACATACCCGCGGTACGCGCCGGCCGTGCTCTACAACAGCCTCGGCCGGTACCGAGACGCGCTCGCGTTGCTGGATCACACGGGTAACGGTGAAGAAGGTTTCTGCTGCTGGGTCTTACCCGAGCTCGTCGAAGCGGCCGCGCGTAGCGGCGCGTACGAGGTCGCGACAAGTGCGGTCGAGCGGCTCCGCGAACGTACGCAGCTCAGCGGAACGGATTGGGGACTCGGGATCGAGGCGCGGTCGCGCGCGCTCGTGAGTGACGACTCGGTTGCCGAGCAGTTGTACCGGGAGGCAATCGATCGACTAGGGCGATGCCGCGGGGCTGCGCACCTTGCGCGCGCTCATCTTCTGTACGGCGAGTGGCTCCGACGGCAGCGTCGACGAATCGACGCTCGCGAACAGTTGCGCACCGCGCAAAAGATGTTCTCGACGATGGGCGCAGAAGCATTCGCGGCGCGCGCCGCTCGGGAGTTGCTGGCGACTGGTGAGCGGGCGCGCAAACGGACCGTCGAGACGGCGGCGCACCTCACCGCGCAGGAAGCACAGATTGCCGAGCTCGCGCGGAACGGCAGCTCGAACCCGGAGATCGGCGCACGGCTGTTCATCAGCGCCCACACGGTCGACTACCACCTGCGCAAGGTCTTCACCAAGCTCAAGATTCGGTCACGCACCGAGCTTGAGTACGTGATGCGACCCGGCGCGCTCCACAACTAGGACCGCGGCAAAGCGACCACACCATGGAGTGTGCAGCGCGCACTCGTCGCTGCGTCACGCGGCGCGTCCGAGCCCGGCTTTCTTCACGGTGTGAAGTCACCGGACTACGCAGCACCACTACGCAGTGGGTGATGCGATGGCAGGCCCTTTGACGCGACGTTGGCTGCTCGAACATTCAGCTAACGGAGGTACGAACCAGATGTCCTTCGCGTCATTGAAGCGCCCACGGATCCTGTTTGGCGGGGGTACTGCTCTCGCCGGCGCGGTAGCCGTCGCACTTGCGCTCGGGCCCGGCAGCGCCGGGGCGTCGAGCACGCTCCCAGCCCAAGTTGCGTCACCGAGCACCACGTCGTCACCGAGCACTACGGCGGCGCCGAGCACCGGCGCCAATCCGAATCTGTACCCATTCGGCCAGCCGACCGGAGCCGGCGACTTCAAGGTGCCGCCGCCACCGCAATCGCCGACGCTCGTCCCGACGATCGGCACCAAGACGACGCAGCGCCTCTACGGCGGCGATCCGTTCCAGGAAGCGGTCTCGGTCACGCAGCACGAATGGCCGTCGGCGTTGGCCTTGAACGCGCCCGGCGGGAACGACAACGTCCCCGACCGGCCCCGGGCGGTGACGCTGCTGACGCCGAACGACCCGCTGACCGCTATCACTTCGACGCCGCTGATCCACTTCCCGGATGACGCTCCGGTCCTGTACGTCAACAGGAACGGGATCCCGCAGGTGACTCTCAACGAGATCAAGCGGCTGGGACCAAGCGGCATCGCGCGCTTCAACAACAACGACGCCTTCCTTGTCGGCGCCGCGGCCAACACGGCGGTCGAGAACCAACTGAAGGCGATCGGGGTCAAGTACGTCACGGTGACGGCGTCGAACATTCCCCAGCTCGCCAACCAGGTCGACCAGCTCTACGGCTCGATCGAGAACCCCGACACCGGCGTCGC
>JAODBJ010000284.1 GCA_025463905.1 Actinomycetes bacterium | reverse complement strand
GCCCGAAGTCCTGGCCAACGCCGACCTCGTCGTCGAAGGTCCCGAAGGCCTCCGCACCCTCCTCAACCAACTCGCGAGGCGTGCGTCGATAGGGGACAAATAATGTCCCCTATCGACGCACGCTCTTTGCGGTTAGGCGTGGGCGAGGAGGTCGCGGAGCCAGTCGGCGGGGGTGCGCGCGCCGGCGAGCGCGCGGAGGCGGTTGGCGCGTTCGGCCCGTTCCTCGGGGGTCACCGACAACGCGGTGCCGAGCGCCGCGGCGCCTTGCTCTATGTCGTACGGGTGGATGCGTTCCACGGCCGGGCCGAGTTCGTCGTACGCCCCGGCCTCGGGCGACAGGCACACCACGCCGTTGCGCTGGTTGAGTAGCGGTCCTTCTTTCGCCACGAGGTTCAACCCGTCTTTCAACGGGTTCACGAGGAGCACGTCGTAGCGCTGCAAACCGGCGACGCTCCGGGCGAAGTCGTCGCGTAGATCGAGGATGATCGGTGTCCACCCATCGCGACCGAAGCGGTCGTTCACCCGCGCGATCGCCTGTTCAACTTCGTTGCCGTACGCCAGATACTCGGGCAGTCCTTCGCGCGACATGTACAGCATCGCGACGAAGACGACGCGGCCGAGTAAGTCGGGTCGGGTTTCGAGCAGCCGTTCGTAGGCGAGGAAGCCGCGCACGATGTTCTTCGACGGCTCGACGCGATCGGTGCGCAACACGACGAAGCAGTCGCCGACTTCGTCTTCCAACTGCGCGGCGGATGCACGCGCCTCGGGTGACGCCGCAACATTCTCGAGCGACGGAAGGTCGGGGCCGAGGCTCGCGGCGAACCACGGTGCTGCGGTGTCGTTCCCGAGCACCTCACGCGTCGACGCTTCGAACGCGCGACCCCACCTCGCGGTGTGGAACCCCGCCGGCGCGCTCGCGAGTGAACCGCAGAGCGCTCGCGACACATCGTCGGGCAGCACGCGGATGCTGTTCGGCCCGCAGAAAGGAATGTGGGTGAAGTGCACCACGCGCAGATCCGGCCGTTCGGCGCGCAAGTACTGCGGCACCATGCACAGTTGGTAGTCCTGCACGAGGACGATGTCGTCGTCGTCGGCGGCGGCCGCGATGGAGGTCGCGAACGTGCGGTTCACGTCGCAGTAGGCGTCCCATGCCTCTCGGAACCGCGCGTCGAAGCGCGGGCGGCGCACCAGGTCGAACAAGCCGTGGTGGAGAAACCACAAGACACCGTTCGACACCAACTCGTAGTGCATGCGGTGCACGTTCGGGTCGAGGTCGAGCAGGTCGAGATCGACACCGTCGGCTTGGGCCGCGCCCGCGTGTATTGCGGCGCGATCGTCATCGGTGATCGCGGCGGCGACCCAACGCACCTCTTCCGAGTGGTCGCGCAGCAACGGCCCCAACGCGCTCACGACGCCACCGGCACCTTGGTGCGCACTGAACGTTCCGTCGGATTCCTGCGTGAATCGGAACGGCCCGCGATGGGTCGCCACGACAATGCGGGGTTGCCCCATCACAACGCCACGAGCAGACGGAGCCAGTCTTCGAGCTCGCGAGTCGAGAGGAACGAATGGCGAACATGCTCCCGGCCCGTCGCGCCCATCTTGTCGGCGCGGTCCGGATCGAGGAGCAGTTCGAGCACCCGCTGCGCGCAGCTTTCGACCGAATCGACGAGGTATCCGTCGACACCGTCTTCGATCTGCAACGTGATCCCACCGCACCGGCCGCCCACGACCGGCCGGCCTTTCCAGAGCCCTTCGCTCACCGTGAGACCGAAGCCTTCACGCAGCGACTTCTGTACGACGACATCCGCCGCGCGCTGGAACGCGTTGATCTGCACCGAGCCGACTTGCTGGATGTTCGACAGGAGATGGATGTTGGGATCGCCCGCGGCCGCGGCTTCCGACACTTCCCAGTAGTGGAACCCTTCCGGGTCGTCAGTGGCCATCGAACCGGCGAGCACAAGTTGCGCGGTAGGGCATTGCGCCTGCACGATCCGAAACGCTTCGATCACACCAACCGGGTCCTTCCACGGATCGAACCGGCTGATCTGGCAGATGATCGGGTCGTTCGGGCGAAGGCCGTAGCTCTTCGAGATCTCGTCGACGAACGGCTGTGCGAGGTAGAGGTTCTTCACCGACAACGGGTCGATGCACGGCGGCGCGTGCACGACGCGCGACATCTGCAGCGACGCGGGCACGAACTGCGGCATCGTGAATACCGACGCGTCGTACTGTTCCACATAGGGACGGAAGAACTCCCACACTTGCGGGTTCGCGTCGGTGAGGTCGATGTGGCAACGCCACACCCATTTTGTGTTCGATCCCTCGGGCTGGCGTACGAACTCGCGCATCGCCGCCGGTTGCGGGTCGTGCATCACGACGTAGTCCCAGTCGCCTTCGAAAATGAGCGCGTTGTGGAGGACACGTTCGAGATAGATCTGTTGCATCGCCGGGGTCCACTCCACCTGCGCGCCTTGGAGCGCGTTGTGCACCGCCTTCGTGACCGCGAAGAACTCGTCGCTCCCCGACATCACCTGCCACTCGGACTCGATCCCGACGCTGCGCAGCAAGGCGACATGGGTGGAGAGCAACTCGGCAACCCCGCCGCCGTACGCGGTCGCGTTCACGTGGAGAACGCGGGCGCCGCGGAGCGGTTCGGCGAGTGCCCGGATCCGTTCGATGGTGCCCGGTTCGACGACGTCGGCGTAGTCGTCGAGCTCCTTGGCGAGCAGCGGGACGCGTTCGAGCAAGGGGATCCTTCGGAAACGATCGACCGGCGCGCGTCAATCTATGCGACGTGACCAACGATCTGGCTGGTACCCCGAAGGCCGTGGCCTGCCCCGACAAGTTCCGGGGCACGCTCACCGCGGCCGAAGCCGCGGCCGCGATGGCGGCCGGTTTGCGCCGTGGCGGCTTCGAGACCGTGCGCGAGTTGCCGCTGGCCGACGGCGGCGAGGGCACGCTCGACGCGTTGGTTGCCGTACGGGGAGGATCGCGACGGCACACCCAGGTCACGGGCCCGCTCGGCGCGCCCGTCGATGCCGAATGGGCGATGTTGTCGGACGGCACCGCCATTGTGGAGATGGCCGCCGCGAGCGGGTTGGCGCTCGTGGGGAAACGGAACGACCCGCTACGGGCCACGACACGCGGCACCGGCGAACTGATCGCGGCCGCGGCGCGTGAAGGCGCGAAGAGCGTGCTCGTGTGCGTCGGCGGAAGTGCGACCACCGACGGCGGCCTTGGCGCCGTGGACGCATTGCGCTGGTCGCTTCCCACCGAAATCGTCGTCGCCTGCGACGTGTCGACGTTGTTTGGCGAGGCCGCGAACGTGTACGGGCCGCAGAAGGGCGCAACGGCCGCGCAGGTCGCGTTGCTGAGCCGCCGGCTCGAACGGCTCGCGCAGCAGTACTACGCGCGGACGCGCGTCGACGTGACCACCATCGAAGGTGGCGGTGCCGCCGGCGGTCTTGCCGGCGGTCTT
Organism: Actinomycetes bacterium; assembly: GCA_025463905.1. Classification (GTDB taxonomy): domain Bacteria; phylum Actinomycetota; class Acidimicrobiia; order IMCC26256; family PALSA-610; genus JAODBJ01. The sequence continues at coordinate 19,434 of JAODBJ010000284.1, read as the reverse complement.
GCCGCTCTCGGCGCGCGCCTCGAACCTGGTTTCGACGTCGTGGCTTCCGCGGTCGGTCTCGAAGACGCACTCGACGGTGCCACCTTGGTCGTGACCGGCGAGGGTCGTCTTGATCTCACGAGCCTCGAAGGCAAGGTGGTGGGTGGCGTCCTCGACTGGGCTGCCGACCTCGGGGTGCCGCACTGCGCGGTGATCGCCGGGCAAGTAGCCGACGACGCGCGTGAGGAACTCACCGTGCGCAACACGCAAGTGCTCTCGCTCACCGAGCGCGTGTGGAGCGAACACGAAGCGTTCGAACGCGCTGCGCTCCTCGTGGAAGAAGCAGCAGTGGAGGCGAGCCGTCAGGCGTTGTGAAAGCGCGCGCGGTATTCGGCGACGCTGAGCATCGGCGGGCGCTCGCGTACCTCCACCGGCACGAACTCACAACCGTCGGCGTCGGCGCGCACGAGTTCCGGGGTTGCATCGTCGAGCACGAGGTCGGCTCGGCGGAGCGCGGTGACCAAGATCGCGAGTGCTTGAGGCCCGAGCGCTTCGAGCGGCTTGTTGCGATGCCAACGCGTCCCGAGGTCCACTTGCGCGATCGCGTCGCGACCGAAACGCTCGACGAGATCGACGAGCAGCCCGAACTCAACGCCCCAGCCCTCGACGAACGGCACTGCCTCCAACGCTTCGCGGCGCCCCGCGTACTCACCGGCGAGCGGTTGGATGATGTCGGCGATCTTCGGAAACAGCAGGCTGAGGAGGGGGCGCGCTACCAGCTCCGTGACCCTTCCGCCACCCGTTGGCGCGTCGTCGAGCGGACGGCGGTAGTACGCCTTGCTGAGCACCACCTGCGGGTACTCGAGCAGCGGGCGCACGAGCGACATCACTGCCTCCGCCCGGAAGTTGCGCACGTCCGCGTCGAACCAGCAGACGATGTCGCCCTCGCACGCGTACAACGACTTCCAGAGCGCGTTGCCTTTCCCGGTGCCGGGTTCGAGGTCGGGGAGGATCGTGGCCTCGGCGACGACACGGGCCCCGGCCGCGGTGGCGACGGCGGCGGTGCCGTCGGTCGAGCCGTCGTCGACCACGACGATCTCGTCGACGAGGGGCACCGACGACATGAGCGACGCGCGGATGGCGTGCACGATCGGACCTATCGTCGCCTCCTCGTTACGCGCCGGGAGGCAGACGGAGAGCGTGACGCCGGTGGTTTGCTTGACGTCGAATAGCGAGCGTGCGTTGACCTCCCGCATAGGTGCAGGGTACGGGACGAGTGCGGCGAACCGGCCCGACGGTGTTAGATTGTCGCCAAATACGCGCTCATCCAGAGCGGCCGAGGGACAGGCCCTACGACGCCGCGGCAACCAGTACGGAACCACCTTCACCTGAAGGCCGGACCAGGTGCCAATGCCTGACCGATGAGTAGTCCACGAGCGGTCCTTTCGCTCGAGGCGCTCGAGAGCGCGTCGAGAAAGCCCCGAGGGGCAAGGAGGAACCAGACCGTGGCATTCGTCGATGGGTTGCGCTGTCGAGAGTGCGGCCGCGAGTACGCCGCCGACCCGATCTATACGTGCGAGTGGTGCTTCGGACCACTCGAAGTCGCGTACGACTACGAGGCGATCACCAAGGCCACCAGCCGCGAGAAGATCGCGGCCGGTCCGGCATCGTTGTGGCGCTACGCCGACCTGCTCCCCGTCGAGAGAAACGCGGCGGTCGACCTCGGCACCGGGTTCACACCGCTGGTGCGCGCCGATCGCCTCGCGGCCGAACTTGGCCTCGGTGAAGTCTGGGTGAAGAACGACACCCGCAATCCCACGAATTCGTTCAAGGACCGGGTCGTCACGATCGCGATGAGCAAGGCCCTGGAGTTCGGGTTCAAGGTGCTCGCCTGCGCGTCGACCGGCAACCTCGCGAATTCGGTTGCGGCCCACGCCGCGCACGCGGGTTTACGCAGCTACGTATTCGTCCCGTCGAACCTCGAGCAGGGCAAGATCGTCACTACCGCGGTCTACGGCGGCAACCTGGTCGCGATCGAGGGTAACTACGACGACGTCAACCGGCTGTGCGCGGAGCTTGCGGGGATGTATCCGTGGGCGTTCGTCAACGTGAACATGCGGCCGTACTACGCCGAGGGATCGAAGACGCTCGCGTTCGAGACCGCGGAGCAACTCGGCTGGCAGGCGCCCGATCACGTAGTCGTCCCCGCCGCGAGCGGGTCGCTGCTCACGAAAGTCTTGAAGGGTTTCCACGAGTTGCACCAGGTCGGTCTGCTCGACGGCGACGCGGATGTCCGTGTCTCGGGCGCGCAGGCGCTGGGTTGCTCGCCGATCGCGACGGCGTACCTCGACGAGTCGGACACGATCCGGCCCGTAAAGCCCGACACGATCGCGAAGTCGCTCGCCATCGGGAACCCCGCCGACGGTTACTTCGCCCTCGAAGCGGTGCGGACGACGGGCGGAGGATTCGCGGCCGTGAGCGACGGCGAGATCGTCGAAGGGATGCGCCTGCTGGCGCGCACCGAAGGAATCTTCGCCGAGACCGCGGGTGGCGTGACGATCGCGACGTTGCAACGTCTCGCCGCGGAAGGTGTGGTGCGCGCCGACGAACGCGTTGTCGTGTACATCACGGGGCACGGGTTGAAGACGTTGGATGCCGTCGTGTCGGTCGCCGGCCCGACGGCGACGATCAAGCCGACGCTCGACGCGTTCCACGAAGCGTTCGATATCGAGGAGCAGTAATGGCTGTCACCGTTCGCATTCCCACGCAGCTGCGCACCCTTTCCGGTGGTGCGAGCGAAGTGCCGATCGACGGGTCGACCGTCGCCGAGGTGTTGAAGGCGCTCGACGTCACGCACCCCGGTTTCGGTGAGCGACTATTCGACGACAGCGGCGAGTTACGCCGTTTCGTGAATGTGTTCCTCGCCGAAGAAGACATCCGCTTCCTGCAAGGCGTCGACACGCCGGTCGTCGACGGCCAAACGCTCTCGATCGTCCCTGCCGTCGCCGGCGGATAGCTCTTTAGACCACGGCGACGTAGAGCTGCTCGGCGACTTTGGTGGGCACGATGTGTTCGCCGTTCTCGGTACGCACGCGCACGCCGTCGCGTTCCTTGCCCACCACGGTCGCGCTCGAGCCCGGTACGAGCCGGGCGCGCGCGACGAACTGAAGACCGTCGTCGCTCAACTCGAGCTTCTCGCTGATGCGCGACACCGTGATCCCGCCGGGCGCGGCAGTCGCGAGGGCAACCGTTCGTTCTTCGGTCCGCGCGCGTTTGGATCCCGGGATCGGGTTGCCGTGCGGGCAGGTGGCCGGATCGCCGAGCAGCGCGACGAGCTTCTCTTCCACCTCGGATGAGATCGCATGCTCCCAGCGGTCGGCCTCCCGGTGGACCTTCTCCCACTCGAGCCCGATCACGTCGGCGAGGAGCCGTTCGGCCAGCCGGTGCCGGCGCACCACCGTGGTCGCAAGCCGTCGGCCCTGATCGGTGAGGTGGAGGCTGCGGTCGCCGTGCAGCTCGACGAGACCCTGGTCGGAAAGCCGCTCGATCGTCTCCGACACGGCCGGAGCCGACAGCCCGAGCCGCTCCACGATGCGAGCCCGCATCGGAACCGTGCCCTCTTCCTCGAGCGCCAGGATCGTCTCGAGGTAGTGCTCGGTCGCGTCGTGCAGCTCCGCCACTCGCCCTCCTAAGGCAGCAGAATACCCCCGGGCTTCTCTCACCCGGCTTGCACTCTCGGAGCGCGAGTGCCAACATGGATTAGCACTCGCGCCCGGTGAGTGCTAATTCCGTACCAGCACCACACAACCACGAACGGACAAGCAGCAGAGAGCTGCCCCGAGGGGGTTACGCGCAATGCCGAAGCAGATCGCCTACGACGAACACGCCCGCAGGGCGCTCGAGGCGGGCATGAACAAGCTGGCCGACGCCGTACGCGTCACGCTTGGCCCGAAGGGCCGCAACGTCGTGCTCGAGAAGAAGTGGGGCGCCCCCACGATCACGAACGACGGCGTCTCCATCGCTAAAGAGATCGACCTCGAGGACCCCTACGAGAAAATCGGGGCCGAGCTCGTCAAAGAAGTCGCCAAGAAGACCGACGACGTCGCCGGTGACGGCACCACGACCGCGACCGTGCTCGCATGGGCGATGGTCCGTGAGGGTCTGCGCAATGTCGCAGCCGGCGCCAACCCGATGGTCCTCAAGGTCGGCATCGAGGCAGCGGTCGAGACCGCGGTCGATGCGATCAAGAGCCTGTCGAAGAAGGTCGAGACCGACCCGGCCGCGATCGCCAACGTCGCCGCCATTTCCGCGGCCGACAAGGAAATCGGCTCGATGATCGCCGAGGCGCTCGAGAAGGTCGGCAAGGACGGCGTCATCACCGTCGAAGAGAGCCAGACCTTCGGGATGGAACTCGACCTCGTCGAAGGTATGCGCTTCGACAAGGGCTACATCTCGCCGTACTTCGTTACCGACCCGGAGCGCATGGAAGCCGTCGTCGACGACGCTTACCTGCTCTTCGTCGCCAACAAGATCTCGGCCGTCAAGGACATGCTTCCGATCCTCGAGAAGGTCATGCAAGGCGGTCGCCCGCTCGTGATCATCGCCGAGGACGTCGAGGGCGAAGCGCTCGCGACGCTGGTGGTCAACAAGATCCGCGGCACGTTCAAGTCGGTTGCCATCAAGGCCCCCGGCTTTGGCGAGCGCCGCAAGGCGATGCTCCAGGACATGGCGATCCTCACCGGTGGCCAGGTCGTGTCCGAAGAAATCGGTCTGAAGCTCGAGAACATCGGCGTCGAATTGCTCGGCCGTGCGCGCAAGGTCGTGGTCACCAAGGACGAGACCACGATCGTCGAAGGCGCCGGTTCGAAGGCCGAAGTTCAGGGCCGCATCAACCAGATCCGCAACGAGATCGAGAACACCGACTCCGACTACGACCGTGAGAAGCTCCAGGAGCGCCTCGCGAAGTTGTCGGGTGGCGTAGCGATCATCAAGGTCGGCGCTGCCACCGAGGTGGAGCTCAAGGAGAAGAAGCACCGCATCGAAGACGCGGTGCAGACCACCAAGGCTGCGGTGGAAGAGGGTGTTGTGCCCGGCGGTGGCGTGGCCCTGCTCCGTGCCCAGGCCAAGGTGCTCGACCTTGCGCTCACGCTCGAGGGCGATGTCGCAACCGGTGCTCGCATCGTTGCTCGTGCGCTCGAAGAGCCGCTCAAGCAGATCTCGGTCAACGCCGGCCTCGAAGGCGGCGTGATCGTGGAGAAGGTGCGCAACCTCAAGGGCGCCAACGGCCTCAACGCCGCGACCGGCGAGTACGAAGACCTGGTGAAGGTCGGCGTCATCGACGCCGCGAAGGTCACCCGCTCGGCGTTGCAGAACGCAGCATCGATCGCGGCCTTGTTCCTCACCACCGAAGCAGTCGTAGCCGACAAGCCCGAAGAAAAGGGTTCGGGCGGCGGCGGCGGCATGCCGGGTGGCGACATGGGCGGTATGGGAGACTTCTAACCCGACTGTTCGCCAGTACAGATCATGGGACGGGGCGCCTGCGGGCGCCCCGTTTCACGTTCGGGGTGAACACGCCGATAGGGGCGGGGCGGACCCGATCCCCGTGTGGAGGTCTCGATGCGCTCACGGTGCAAGACGCTTGCCGGCCTGGCGCTCCTCGCGGCCGGGCCGGCCCTCGTCGCGGGCTGTGGTGCGAAGACGGTCCCGATCGATGCCGCGGCTGTGCTTGCCGCCGTACCTCAGAAGACCGCCACGGCCTCGACCGCAAAGGTCACGATCGATACCGCGGTCACGGCAAAGAGTGGCGCGGCGGCGCGGCCGATACACGTCGGGATGAACGGGGCGATCGACCTGCGTTCGAACAACGGAACCTTCGAGATCGACGCCGGGTCACTGGGCGTTCCCGGCTTCTCAGGCAACATCACCGCTCGCAAGGTCGGCGGCGCGATGTACATGAATATCGACGCCCTCGCCGCGAGCAGTGGGCCGGACGTGAGTGCGATCTTGGGCAACAAGCACTGGCTCAAGATCGTTACGTCGAAGGTTGCGCCGGCCGGCACGGCGTTGCGCCAGGACCCGGGATCCTTCACGCAGAGCCTCCAGTACCTGCGTGGCGTCGACAAGAACGGCGTGAAGACGCTGGGCAAGGAAACCGTGCGGGGCACGGAAACCACTCACTACCAAGCCGACGTCGACCTCGCCCTGTTGCGCAAGCAGTTGGGCACGTCCGACCTCACACCCGACGTCAAGCGCCTGATGGAGCAGGGCCTCAACCAATTCAGCACGAAGAGCTTCCGGCTCGACGTATGGGTTGACAGCGATGGCCGAATGCGGCGGCAACACATGGACCTGCCGGTCCAGGCAGGCACGTCAGTGTCGATGACGCTCGACCTGTACGACTTCGGCGTCAAGGTCCAAGCCTCCGCACCCCCGGCAGACCAGGTGCTCGACATGTCCGAACTCCAAGCGCTCGCCCAAACCCATCCAAACGCGTAAGAAACGCGGAACCCGGCGTTTGGAATCCGGAAACTGGGGGCGGGCGCAAAGGGACAAGCGAGTACTGCCGCGAGTAGCCTCCCGGCCAAGGGGAGGTGCGGAATGCACCGCAGGGGGCGCAGGATGCGGACCACGATGCGAACCAGGATGGGCACCACGTATCGGGGCGGCGTGTGCTGCTTGCTCGTCGCGAGCGCGCTCGCGAGTTGCGGCGGCGGGTCCGGCAAGAACAGCGCGTCGCCGGCCGTTACCGGCCGCGCCGGCACTACCGAGACGATCGCTCCCCTCGCCATCGTGAAGCAATCGATTGCTGCGACGCTCGCATCGGGAAGCGCGCGGGTTGCGCATCACCTCCAGTCCGACATCACCGCGTTTTCGGCCAACGAGTCGAGCGTCGGCATCACCAATTTCAAGACGGGCCGAGGCGAGTGGTCGCACAACATGTCGGGGACACCGAAAGGCCTCGTCCCCGACGGCACACCACCGAACCAGATCGTGCTGCAGGTGCGCGAAGTCGACCAGTACCTCTACACGAGCCTGCCCCCGGCGTTCGCCGCGGCCGGCATCAAAGACACGTGGTTGCGGGTGCCCGTCAACCCGCCGGCCGGCACGACCGGGTTGACCGGCTTCGAAGGCTTGAGCCCACGCATTCCGTTGAGCGCAAGGTTCGAGCGGCCCGAGGTCGCGTTCCGGATCTTGTCGACCACGAGCGGGGCTCGTCTCGTCGGACCGGCGATGGTTCGCGGGAAGCCCACCACTCGCTACTCGATCGACACGAAACTGCGGACCATGCTCGACGACGTCGGCCTGATGTTCTTCTTCGGCAACCCGACGGCTCCTGCCGACCTCGCGAAGATCGACGAAGTGTGCGCCAAGGCGGCCAAGGTCGACGTGTTCGTCGATGCGCTCGGTCGCATTCGAGAAGTGCTCATCGACGCCGACCTCCGCGGAGTCGCCCCGATCTTCAAGCCGCCCCAAGACCCGAAGTTCTGGCACCGGCTGCTCCTCCAATGGGACTTCTACGACTACGGCGTGTCTGCTCCCATCACCGCTCCGACCCAAAGCGTCCGAACCAGTCGCTGAGGTGGGCATCGCGCCGCGGCGATAACCTCAATTCCGTGGAACCGCTCGTACCGTCGATCGGCTGGGGCGTCCTGCATCTCTTCTACCGCGTCGACCACGCGCGTGCAGAGCGGGAACCCGGCGGCGCGAAACGCGTCCTCGACGCGATCGCCTCGCTCGAGAGTGACGACCACCAGGTGCTGTGCGCGGCGGTGCTCGGCCACAAGGCCGACATCGCGATGATGGTGCTCGGACCCGACCTCGCGCGGCTCCAGTTGTTCCAGCGCGAGTTACGCGACGCGCCGCTCGACCTCGTCTGGTCGTTCGTATCGCTCACAGAACTGTCGGAGTACACGTCGACGGAAGACGACGAACGGGCTCGTCTTGTTGCCGGCGAAGGGCTCGAGGGTTCGGCGCTCGAAGAGCGCCTCGTCGCGTGGCGGGAACGGATGGCGCACTACGCCGAGAACCGGGTGCACCCGCGCCTGCCTCGCAAACGGCTCATGTCCTTCTATCCGATGTCGAAGCGTCGTGACGCGGGAGCGAACTGGTATGAGCTCCCGTTCGACGAACGCAAACGCCTGATGGGCGGTCATGCGCGCGTCGGGCGCCAGTACGCGGGGCGCATACTCCAACTCATCACCGGCTCGACCGGTATCGACGACTGGGAATGGGGTGTCACCTTGCTTGCCGACGACCCGGTCGCGCTCAAGGAGATCGTCAACGAGATGCGATTCGACGCCGCCTCGGCGCGCTACGCAGAGTTCGGGCCGTTCTTCACCGGCCTGATGCTCGACCCGCCCGAAGCCCTCGCTCGTGGCGGCCTCGAAGACACGCGAGCGGTGCGATGACGGCGGGCGCGATCCGGTTGTTCGTGTCGTTCCCCGAATCGTTGGTCGAACGACCGATGATCTACGAGCTTGTGAAGCGTTTCGACGTCGTGCCCAACATCCGGCGAGCCAACGTCGAAGCACATTCCGGTTGGATCATCCTCGAGATGGAAGGCGCGTCCGGCCCACGCGACGAAGCGGTCGCGTACCTCGAGGAGCTCGGCTGCACCGTGAACCGCATGGAAGGCGACGTCGTCGCCGGGTGAGGAGATTCACCCCACCCGCCTCCAGAGGGGGAACGTGAGGTACTCCACGCCGTCGTGTTGCTCGGTGCGCCCGGCGCGGCGGAACGCCGGCATGCACGCACTGGCGGCGTCGAATCCGACCATCGCCTTGTACGACGCGACGGGCAGCAGCAACGGTCCGTCGGCATCGCCGTCGCGCAGGATCGCATCGACCTCGAGGACGGGATGCGCCGGATCGGCCGTGTCGGCGCACACGCACTGGTACACGATCCGTTCGAACACTGCTGTCGCAACGATCCGCACGGCGACGATCTTGCCCGACTCATGAGCGAAGACGATGCGAAGCACGTGCTGCCGCCGATCGTGGCGGCGGCGCGGGCCGACGTAGCCGGCGATCCCGACGGCGCAGAGCAACGTGGTCTCGCGTTGATGGCGACGAGCGGGACCGCGATCGTCGCGGGCGTCGAGCAGCACGCCGCGACCTATGTGCTCTGCCGGGTGAACGCGCTCCTCGACGCGTGGGGACGAGTGCCGCCGGACGTTCGCCTCGCCGCCGATGAGGATCTACGACGTGCGGCACTGGACGCGCAGCGTCGCGTTGTCGGCGAACTTCGCGCGCTCTTCGCGTTCGATCCGGGTCAACAAACGCGCACACCGCTAGAAATCGTACGAACGCTGCGCGAAGAGCCAACCAAAGTGCTCTCGGCACTCGGAGTTGGCGAGATAGTGCGAGACGAGTTCGAAGAGCGGGCGTTGCCTAACGACCCGTACGGGCTCGCACCTCGTACGCTGGGTGAGCTGGGAGACGTGGAACTCGGGCCGATGTTGCTCGCATGGGGCCTGGGGAAGGCCACGGTCATGCGGGCGCGGATTGCACGGGCGCGCGGCGGAGCGGGGTCGGATTGAGTACTGATCGAGAAGAGCAAGTACCGGAGGCGCCGCGAACAGCCGAGGCCGGCGACGTCGTCGTCATCTTCTCGGTGCCACCATCCGACAGCGGCCTCGCCGTCACGATCGATGCGGTGAATCCGGCCGCGGCCGCGCTCCTCGGACGCGACGAAACGCAGGCGGGCACCGCTCTCCCCGACGTCGTGCCGCCCGACGCCGCGGTCGCGCTCCTCGACCACCTGCGCGCGGCAGTCACGAGTCGCGAAGCGGTGCATGTGCCGATCGACGTCGCGCTCCCCGGCGGTCGCCTCACCGGCGTTGCGCACTTCGAGCCGATCGTCGACGCGAGTGGCGAGCGCGTTGCGCGCGTCGTGACGTACGTGACCAACACGACCGAACGCGCACCGCTACCGCTCGACGAAGCGGTGTCAGCGGCCGCGGTCGGTGTATTGCGCGGTGAGCCCGACATCGGAGTGGTGTTCCTCAGCGACGCTGCACTCGACATTCTCGGCATCGATGCCGACCACGCGCTTGGGCACGGCTGGCTCGACTCGCTGCACCAGAACGATCGGGATCGGGCGGTCGCCGCACTCGCGCAGGCGTCGACCACGAGCGGCAGCGCGGAAGTCGATTGTCGGGTGGTCACGCGCGACACGCCGCGCCTCGTACGTGTGGTCGCGGTGCCGGTGCGCAGCGACCGTGGCACGATGGGTTTCCTGGCGTCGGTGGAAGACGTCACGCAGCGCCGCGAGATCGAACGTGACGCGACCCATTTTCGCCACCTCGCGGAGTCGTCACCGCTCGGCGTGACGCTCACCGCGCTCGACGGCACCGTCACGTACGCGAATCCGCGCATGCTGGAAATCATCGGGCGCTCGCCCGACGAGTACATCGGTCAACCGTCGACCCTCTGCCTGCATCCCGACGATGTCGAGCGGGTCACTGCCGACGCGCAGCATGCGGTCGAACACCGGGGCGAACTGTCAGAGCGCGTGCGTTTCGTGCGCCCCTCGGGCGAACAACGGTGGGTGGACGCGCGTTCGGCGTTCGTCTACGACTCGAGCGGGCGGGTCGCGGCGACGGTCGGTTCGGTGATCGACGTCACCGACGACGTCGAACGCGCGCATGAGACCGAGCGGCTTGTGCAGACACTCGAGACCACAACCGACATTGTGTCGTTCCACGACCACCTCGGCCGCGCCTTCTTCGTGAACCGGGCGGGACGCGAATTCTTCGACATCGGCCCGGATGATCCGCTTCCGCCACTCATGCCGGCCGACTTCCTCACCGACGACGATGGGACGATCGATGCCATCGGAGAAGCGCTCGAGCGCGAAGGCATCTGGCAGGGTGAGGTACACCTCAAGGGCGCGCACGATCGCGTCGTGGAAGCGTCGACGGTCGTCGTCGCGCAGGCCGGCGAGGACCGGAAGGTCGAATACTTCTCGGCCGTGAGCCGCGACATCAGCGACCTGCGCGCGGTGGAAGCGCGTCTCGCGAGCAACGAGGCCTGGTACCGGTCCCTGGTGCAGCACGCCCCCGACCTCATCGTGGTGGTGCGCGAAGGCGGCGTGATCCACTACGCGAGCCCGTCGGCTCGCACTGTGCTCGGCTACGAACCCGAGGAACTGCTCGGCTCGACCATCCAGTCGCTCGCACCGGAAGGCGAGGTCGATCGGCTGCGCGAAACCCTCGTAGCGATGAGCGACACGCCGGGCGAGGTGTACCCGTTCCAACTGCGCCTGCCGCGCCGCGACGGCCGGTCGCGCATGATCGAGGGAACGGTCGTGAACCTCACACACGACCCCGCGGTGCGCGGCACGGTGATCAACGCGCGCGACGTCACCGACCGTCACGAGGCCGAGGCGGCGCGCCGGCGTAGCGAGGCGGCGCTACGCGCCATCGTGCAATCGTCGCCGCTCGCGATCTTTGCCCTCGATCGCGGCGGCATCGTCCACCTCTGGAACCATGCGTGCGAGCGCGTCTTCGGTTGGACAGCCGGAGAGGTCATCGGTTCTCTGCTGCCCTTCGCCGACGACGACGGCTTCTTCTCCGACGTGCGCACGCGCGTCTTCGCGGGCGAGACCGTGATCGGCGCACAAACCGAACAACGTCGAAAGGGCGACGAGCCGATCGCGTTGAGCGTGTCGGTCGCGCCGTTACGCGATGCATCGGGTCGGGTTGTCACCGCGGTTGCCGTCGCGGCCGACATCTCCGAGCAGAAGCGGGTCGAGATCGCTCTGCGCGACAGCGAGGAACGGCTCCGGGTGCTGGTTGGCGCCGTCTCCGACGTCATCTGCATCCTCGACGCCGACGGCACACTCCGATACGCGAGCCCAGCCGCGGTTCGGATGTTCGGCTACCCCGAAGACGTGATCTACGGCGCGAACGCCTTCGAGGTCCTGCACCCCGACGATCGCGACCGTGTCTACCGCTTGTGGCGCGACCGCCCCAACGGGGCGGAGGTGTACTCGCCGGTGCAACTACGAGTGCGCCGGGTCGACGGTTCGTACCTGGATGTCGAGGTCGTCGGCAACAACCTCGCCGACGATCCCGCGATTCGCGGCATCGTCATGACCGCCCGCGACATCACGGAACGCAAAGCCGCCGAGGCACGGTACGAACGCACGCAGCTCCAATTGCGCGAGAGCGAAGCGCGCTACCGCGCGGTGGTAGAGGACCAGACGGAACTCGTGTGCCGTTACCGGCCCGACACGACGCTCACGTTCGTGAACCGCGCGTTCGCCGACTTCTACGGTCGCACGCCGGGAGAATGCGTCGGGTCGCGCCTCCTCGACCTGTACCCGGCGATCGATCGGCGCCGCGAAGTCGATCGGCTTGCCGCGTTCGGGCCCGACAAGCAGGTGCAGACGCTCGAAGATTGGGAGCTCGACGCCCAACATCAGCTGCACTGGTATCAGTGGACCGACCGCGCGTTCCTCGACGAGAGCGGCAAGGTCGTCGAGTTCCAATCGGTAGGCCGCGACGCGACCGAGCGGCGGCGAGCGATGATGCTCACCACGCAGCAGGCCGAGATCCTCGAGCAAGTGGCGCGCGGTGTGCCGCTCGAGGAGTCGCTCACCGGCATCGCACTCGTGTTCGAGCAGCAATTCGCCGGTCACATCGGCGTGGTCTGGTTGTTCGATTCCGAGCGCCAGACGTTGCGGCTCGGTACAACCCCGACCCTGTCAGTTGACTTCGGACGTGTCTACGAAGGCGACGGCACGAGCGGGCCGGGTTTACAAGCCGCCGAACGTCGCGAAACCGTCGTCGTCGGCGACGTGATGGATGCGCCGCCGTCGTCGTGGCGTGACGCGGTCATCGAGCACGGCATGCGCTCCTGTTGGTCGACCCCCGTGTTCGCATCCGACGGTCAACGGGTACTCGGCGTTCTCGACGTGTACGCGCGTCACTCGTCGGAACCCTCCGACGAACAGCGCCAGATCGGCTCCTTGGTGACGCACCTCGCCGCGATTGCAATCGAGCGCAAGGAGTTCGAAGACCGGCTTGCGCACCAGTCGCTGCACGATCCGCTCACTGCGTTGCCGAACCGCACATTGTTCCTCGACCGTCTCGCGCAGGGCATCGCCCGTTGCCGCCGCACCCACTCGCAGGTTGCGGTGTTGTTCTTCGACATCGATCGCTTCAAGGTCGTGAACGACAGCCTCGGCCACGACGCGGGCGACGAACTGCTCATCGCGGTGGCGCGCCGGTTGGAATCGGTTGTGCGCCCCGGCGACACGGTGGCGCGCTTCGGTGGCGACGAGTTCACCGTGCTGTGCGAAGACCTTCCGGGCTCGGTTGGCCGGGCGCGCGCGGTGGAGATCGCCGAACGTTTGTCGAGCGCGATCAACGTGTCGTTCATGCTGCAAAGCAACGAAACCTTCCTGAGCGCGAGCATCGGCATCGCGATCGCCTCCACCGGCGATGAACGCCCCGAAGAATTGCTGCGCGACGCCGACGCTGCGATGTATCACGCGAAGGAAGTCGGCCGCGGTCGCGTCGAGGTATTCGACGACACACTCCGCACCCGCGCGCTGGCCCGTCACGCAACCGAAACCGCGTTGCACCAAGCTCTCCAGCGCGGTGAGTTCTGCTTGTTCTTTCAGCCGATCATCTCGCTCGACGAAGGCCGTTGCGTCGGTGCCGAGGCGCTCGTGCGATGGCAACACCCCCAACGCGGACTCGTGCCGCCGAACGACTTCATCGCGCTCGCCGAAGACACGGGTCTGATCGTCGAGTTGGGTGCGTGGGTGCTGGAAGAGGCGGCGCGCCAGTCGGCGCGGTGGCAGCTCGAACGCAACGAGCCGTTCCTGGTGTCGGTCAACCTCTCCGCGCGCCAACTCATGCAACCCGACCTCGCGGAACGCGTCGCGTCGGCGTTGCAGCGCACCGGCGCGCTGGCATCGAATCTGTGCCTGGAGATCACCGAAAGCGTGCTCATGGACGACGCTGAAGCGACGATCTCCGCGATCGAACGGGTGCGGTCGCTCGGCGTGCGCCTCTCGATCGACGACTTCGGCACCGGCTACTCGTCGCTCGGCTACCTCAAGCGCTTTCCGGTGCAGGTGGTGAAGATTGATCGGTCCTTCGTCGACGGTCTCGGCACCGACGCCGGCGACACCGCGATCGTCTCCGCGGTTGTCGGGCTCGCGCACGCGCTCGGTATGCGTGCAGTCGCGGAGGGCGTTGAAACCCCCGAGCAACTCCAGGAGCTGGTCTCACTCGGCTGCGACGAAGCGCAGGGCTACTTCTTCGCGCCGCCCCAACCCGCCGACGACCTCCGAGAGCTGATCGGCCGGACGCGGCGCTGGCGCCCACCGGGCGCGCCGCTGATGACCACGCCTCGGCCGGGTCGAGGAAATTAGTCCGCGCGGTGTCGTTAACACGCTCGTAACAATTCGGCGATCATGAATTAACAGATCGTTGGCACCCTCACGCCCGTCCGATTCCCGGGGGGTGCAGGTGCAGATCGACAGCGGTGACACGACGTGGGTGCTCGCGTCCACGGCGCTGGTGATGTTCATGACGCCGGGCCTGGCGTTGTTCTACGGGGGCATGGTCCGCGCGAAGAACGTGCTGGCGATGCTGATGCAGAACTTCTTCTCGCTCGGGCTCGTCAGCGTGGCGTGGGCGGTCGTGGTGTACTCGCTGGCCTTTGGCGGCTCGTCGAAGTGGATCGGCAACTTCGACTTCGCCTGGTTGCGGGACGCGCCGCACGCGTTTCCACCGGGCGTGGCACTGGCCATCCCGCCGCTGTTGTTCATGGCGTATCAGATGATGTTCGCCGTCATCACCCCCGCGCTGATCACCGGTGCCATCGCCGACCGCATGCGCTTCGGCGCGTGGGCGTGGTTCCTCGGGATCTGGCTGATCGTCGTGTACGCGCCCGTCGCGCACTGGGTATTCGCGCCGTCGGGCTGGCTGTTCAGGCGCGGTGCGCTCGACTTCGCGGGCGGCACCGTCGTGCACATCAACGCCGGCATCGCGGCGCTCGCGGTGTCGCTCGTACTCGGGAAACGGCGCGGGTGGCCGGGCACGCCGATGCCGCCGCACTCTTTGCCGCTCACCCTGATCGGTACCGGCATCTTGTGGTTCGGCTGGTTCGGTTTCAACGCCGGCTCGGCATTGGCGGGGAACGCGGTCGCGGCCCAAGCGCTCGTGAACACGCACCTGGCGGCCGCCGCGGCGATGCTCGGATGGCTTGCGATCGAGCGCATCAAGGGTGGCCACGCGACCACCCTCGGCGCCGCGTCGGGTGCGGTCGCCGGACTCGTTGCGATCACGCCGTGCGCGGGGTTCGTCGGCGGCATGGCACCTGTCGTCATCGGGCTCGTCGTGGGTGTGATCTGCTATCTCGCGGTGAACATCAAGTTCCGCTTCGGCTACGACGACGCCCTCGACGTCGTCGGCGTCCACCTGGTCGGTGGCATCGTCGGTTCGCTGCTGCTCGGTCTGTTCGCGGACACCGCGGTGAACGCGGCCGGACGCGATGGCGTCTTCCTCGGCGGCGGTTGGGGCCTGTTCGGCGACCAGGTTGTGGCCGTCCTCGCGACCCTGATCTACTCGTTCGTCGTGACCTACGGGCTGTGCATCGGTTTGAAGAGGGTGCTTCCGGGCGGTTTGCGGGCGACCGACGAAGCGGAAGAAACCGGCCTGGACCTCACCGAGCACGCCGAGGTCGGCTACTCATTCGTGGACCGGTGAGCGCGGCAAGAGCCGCCGCGAGGAGGCAAGCGTGAAACTGGTCGTCGCGATCATCAAGCCGTTCAAGCTCGACGACGTGAAGTCGGCCGTGCAGGACCTCGGCGTGCAGGGCCTCACAGTCACCGAGGTGCAGGGCTTCGGTCGCCAGCGCGGGCACACCGAGGTGTACCGCGGGGCGGAGTACACGATCGACTTCGTGCCGAAGGTGAAACTCGAAATCCTCGTCGACGACGCCGATGCAACCGGCGTTGCCGAACGCATCATGGAGTCGGCCCGCACCGGAAAGATCGGCGACGGCAAGGTGTGGGTGATCCCCATCGAGGGGGCGTACCGCATCCGCACCGGGGAGGCCGGCGCCGACGCATTGTGAGCGCAACCTCGGCTACGCCCGCAACGTCGCCGCTACGTGAGCAACGCTCGGCGTTGGTAGCCGACACTTCCTTGCGCGGCGCGCGGTTCGGTCGCGCGCTCGCGCAGAGCATCGACGACACGCTTCGCCCGATCGTCGACGCGTTCGAAACCGCAACTCCGATCGCGCTCGTCGCGTTGGGGTCGTACGGGCGCGGCGAACTGTGCCCTGGTTCTGACGTCGACGTCGCGCTGCTGGTCGGTGGGCGGCGCAACGAACCTGATGAGAAAACGCGCGAGCTAGCCGAGCGGTGTTGGTATCCGTTGTGGGACGCCGGATTCGTCACCGGGCATGGGACGCGGACCATTCGGCAGTTCGTCGCGTTGGCTGCCGACGATCTCGACGCGCTCACATCGATTGTGCACGTCCGCCTCGTTGCAGGCGATGCGTCGCTGGCGGAGGAACTGCAACAGCGAGGCCGGCAGCTGGCCGAGAAACGGCGTGATCGAGTGTTGCACGCGCTCGCCGATGCGTCCGGATATCGCCGTACCAAGCCCGGTCCTGTTGCGGAGATGCTCGAACCCGACGTCAAGGACGGCGCCGGCGGCCTGCGCGACGTCGAGTCGCTGGGGTGGGCGGGCCACACGCTCGGTGCGCCGGGCGGCATCGAGACGCTCGAATCCCGCGGGTTTCTGACCGCCGACGACGTGTCTCGTTTCACCGCCGCGCACGACCAGCTGCTCGACGTGCGGGTTGCGGTGCATCGAGTGTCGGGCGGTCGCACCGACCGGCTCGCGCTTCAGGACCAGGACGCGGTCGCGACGCTCGTCGAGATCGGCAGTGCGGACGAGTTGGTGCGCTCCCTCTCGACGACAGCGCGCGAAGTCGCATGGATCGCACGCGATACGTGGACGCGATTGCAAGACTTCTCGACTGGTCCGCGTGGTCGTGTGGCACACCGCGACCGCGTGCTCGCCGAAAGAGTTGTGCTGCGCGACGGTCGCGTCACCATCGTCGGCGACGGTCCGGTTGGCGCGCTCGATGGGTTGGAGGCCGCGGCCGTGGCCGGCGAAGTCGACGCGCCCTTCGATCGGGTATCGCTGGTACGGCTCCAAACGATGGAGGTGCCGACCTGGGACGTGTGGCAACGCGCCGCGTTCTTACGTCTCCTGCGTACCGGTGAGCACGCGATCCCCGTGTTCGAAGCGCTCGACCACGAGGACGTGCTCACCCGCGTGCTGCCGGAATGGGAGCACGTGCGTTCCCGGCCGCAGCGCAACGCGTATCACCGCTTCACCGTCGACCGGCACAGCCTCGAAGCGGTTGCAGAGTGCGCCCGGCTGCTCGACCTTGCCGATGCCGATGCCGAACCGCTCGAGTTCGACGGGATGGTGGCTCGCTCGTGCCGGCGGCCCGAACTGCTGCTGTTGGCGGCGCTCTTGCACGACATCGGGAAGGGACGTCCCGGCGACCATGCGCAAGTGGGCGCGGAGACCGCGGCAACGGTCGCTCGTCGTATCGGGCTCGACAGCGAAGGCCGCGAGGTACTCACGTGGCTCGTGCGCGACCACCTGCTGCTCGCCGAAGTGGCGACTCGTCGTGATCTGTCCGACGCTGCGGTGATCGACGGCGTGGCCGCGGCCTGTGCGGGCGACCCGGAACGGCTCCGACTTCTCTACCTCCTCACGGTCGGCGACTCGCGCGCGACTGGCCCGGCGGCATGGGGCATTGCCAAAGCCGCGTTGCTGCGCGACCTCTTCCTGAAGACCGCGACCGCGATCGACCACGGTGCAGCCGTTGCGCTGGCGGAAGAGCGCCGCGCCGCGCTCGCCACCCGACTCGGGGAGGCGGAAGCAGCCGATTTCCTGGCCGTGGTGCCGCCGTCATACCTCCTTGCATTCGACGACGAGACGATGGCGCGTCATTACGCGTTGTTGCGCCGGCGCGAGACGCAGGTCGTCGCGGAGCTCGGACCCGACGGGCGGATTGTCGCCACCGTTGTCGCCCCCGACCGGAACGGGCTGCTTGCGACGTTGGCCGGCGCGCTCACGTGCGCGGGCCTCACCGTGACCGAGGCGAACCTCTTCAGTACGACCCACGGAATGGCCCTCGATGTGTTCCGGGCATCAGACCCGTACGGGCGCTTCGAACGCCATGGTGCGGATCGGGTACGCGACATGATCGAAGCCGCGCTCTCCGGTTCACTCGACGTCGCCGCGGGTGTTGCCGCCCGGGTACGCAGTTATCGGCGGCCCGATGATGTCCGGGGCAATGGGCAGGATGACGGGGAAGTACAGGTTGCGATCGACGCGTCGAGTACCGCCACGGTGTTCGAAGTGCATGCCCCCGACGACGTCGGTCTGCTCTACCGGCTCGCCATCACGCTGGCCGGGCTCAACCTCGACGTAAGCGTGGCCAAGGTCGCGACCATGGGGGCGCGGGTCGTCGACGTGTTCTACGTCCGTGACGCGACCGGCGAGAGGCTCACCGACTCCGCCGCGCTCGACGAAGTACGAGCGCGACTGCGCCGTACTATCAGCGAATGACCGATAAACCCTTCGCGATCGGCGCATCAGATCTGTTGCGGTGGGCCGAGACGCTGTCGGGGATCGCACGTACGGGTCTCGGATTCACCCAGAGCCTCTACGAACGCGAACGCTTCGAAGAAGTGCTGCATGTCGCCGCCGACATCCGCGCCGCCGCGATCGAGGAAGCGGAGAGCGACGTGCTCTTCGAGGAGTGGTTGTCGACGGTTGGTGAGGGCGTCGCCGGCTACATCACACCGAAGACCGCGGTGGCGGCCGTCGTCGGCAACGACCAGGGCGAGATCCTCCTCACCCAGCGCGCCGATTCGGGCTGGTGGCTCTACCCGGTCGGTTGGGCCGATGTCGGCTACTCGCCGTCGGAGATCGCAGTCAAAGAAGTCTTCGAGGAGACCGGCATCGAGTGCGAGCCGGTCTCACTCATTGCGGTGCTCGACGGGTTGCGTCTTGGTTTCGCGCGCACGCCGCTGTACTCGCTCGTGTTCCACTGCAAGATGATCGGCGGTGAGCTGCGCGGCCACCCGCTCGAAACGAGTGCGGTGGGTTTCTTCAGCCGCGACAACCTTCCCGAGCCGCTCGCCGGTGCGGAGCGCTGGGTCGACGTCGCATTCGCGGCGATCGACGGTCATGAACCGCCTGCCAGCTTCGACCCCCCGCGCACGCCGCCGTGGCGCGGCACGCCGTTTACCGCTTGAGCTGCTCGAGCAGCAGCGCGACCAGCGAGACCTTGCCCGCGGAACGCTCCCACGCGTCGCCGACTGCTTCGTGGTCGACCAGCCCGCTGCGATCGGGCGCGCGGCCGATCGCGTCCGTCGCGAACGTGGTGAGCGCGACCG
>JAODBJ010000281.1 GCA_025463905.1 Actinomycetes bacterium | reverse complement strand
GTCACGGGAACACCGAAGCCATACGGCGTGACCCGGGCGCGAGCCTCGCGCTTCACCCAGGTGAGCAACGTGTCGCACGAATCGAACTGCGGTAGTGCCGCGGCAAGCGCAAGATGGCGGGGGAGTGGCCGCACTGGCAACGATCGGTTGCTCCTGCGCCCGCTGCCGGGCCACAAGCCAATCGCTGCGAGAACCAGTGCGAGCGCAACCATCACGCTCATCGCGCGCCGTGTCGTCATGAGGAACCCTCCGTTGTCGCCCGTTCAGACGAACATGCCGAGCGGTCTGGTTCCCGCGAACGCGAGGATCCGGTGTAGCGGTTTCGCCGAACTGTGCTGTGCGCCACATCACGCAAGCAGTGCTTCCCAAAACGCAGGTGTATTCGTACAGTCGGCAGTGCGTGATCTGCGGGGAACACGCAAAGAACTCGTCGCTTGTCTTAGCCGGGCATGAGCGACGGGGTATGGCGCTGCGCACCCGGTCGAGCACCCCCAGCGCGTCGGCCGGGGCGTAGCGCCCAAGCAACCGGCGATCAGGCGACGACAGCGCCGCTCGGCCGTCGGTCGTCGACGTACCACGGCTCGCCGTGCGCGGCGAGGCGGTCGAGGAACGGCACCGCGTCGAATGCTTCGGGCCCGAGTACCCCTGCGCCCTTCCATTCGCCGGCGGCAATGCACTCGAGTGCGACGACCGGGTTGATGCTCGTCTGCCACGCCACGGCCTGCACGCCGTGGCGACGCATCGTTTCCTCGTTCTCGCTCGAGTGGTACACGTAGACCTCACGCGCTTGACCGTCGATGCCCGTGCCGCGCACCCAGATGCCCGCACAGGTACGTCCGCGCATCCGGTCGCCCAAGGTCGACGGGTCCGGCATCACTGCGGCGACCACATCACGCGGCGACACGTCGACACCGCGCACGCGCACCGGTTCCTTCGACGAGAGCCCGGTCTTCTGCAACATCTTCAAGAACTCGATGAAGTCCTCGCCGAGGCCGTACTTGAATGTGACGCGGTTGCAGCGAACCCACTTCGGAATGAGCACAACCTCTTCGTGCTCGACGTTGACGCATTGCATCGGGCCGATGCCGTCGGGGAACACGAACGTCTCCGGTTCGGAGAATGGCGCAGTGGTGAAGATGCCGCGCTCGCGTTCCCAGATGAGCGGCGGATTGAGGCATTCCTCGATGGTGGTCCACACGGAGAACGTCGGTGCGAACGCCAACCCGTCGATCACGATGTTGCTGCCGTCGCGCACCCCGATCTCGTCGATCTCGGAGAACAGATGGTCGGCGGCGTAACGCGCAAACACGTCAGACATGCCGGGTTCTACGCCCATGCCAACCAACGCGAGCAGGCCGCGGTCGCGCCACCCGTCGGTCATCTCCAATTGGCGCGAGCCGAGCAGTACGCCCGGTTCTTCGAAGGGACGTTCAGGATGGGGTTCCGACAGCGTCATCGCCATGT
Organism: Actinomycetes bacterium; assembly: GCA_025463905.1. Lineage (GTDB taxonomy): Bacteria > Actinomycetota > Acidimicrobiia > IMCC26256 > PALSA-610 > JAODBJ01. The sequence continues at coordinate 4,039 of JAODBJ010000281.1, read as the reverse complement.
CGAGATAGGTGCATCCGGCGTCGAACGCGGCTGAGAAGATCGGCGGGTTCAGTCGCGGGTCACACGCGTTGACGATCGCGTCGCAGTGGTGCGCTTGCGCGCATTCGACGATCGCGGCCTGGTCGGAGGCGTCGAGGGCAACTCCCTCGAAACGCCGGTCGTCGATGCGCGAAACGATGGCCTGCGCACGTTCGCCGGCGACGTCGGCCAACACGACACCGTCGAACGCATCGGAGCCCGACATGCCGATCGCGATCGCTCGGCCAACGGCACCCGCCCCGACGATCAGTGGTCGCATGGGCGGACGGTACCGCGCCCCGTGAGCAGTTTCGCCCTTTGGATGGCTCTGCTCAGATCCGACGGCGGTTGTCCGATTGAAAACCCGAACCGCTTCCGCCCCCTCCCCCCAGGGGTACAGAGGCGATACCCGACGGCCCGCTGGACCAACCTCCGGCGGGCTGTCGTCGTTGCGCATCCTTGCGCGTGGTGCGAGTGTGAGGCCCGCTTGCCAAGCCGATTCTTCGGGGGAGAGACGATGCGGATTCGTGCGCTGGTCATCGCGTCGGTAATGACGCTGGCGACGTTCGTTCCGGTGGGGCCGGCGAGCGCGGCGGCAGGTCCGCAGTCAATTGTGGGATCGTTCCGCGGCGCCGGCAGCCTTGTGCACGACGGCAGCTGCGCGGTGATTCTCAACCCGAACGGGGGTCACTACCACTCCACGCATCTCGGCCGAGGCAGCTACTCCCTCAACCTCTGCGTCACCTCGACGGCTCCTCATCTTCACGTGACGGGCGCGTTCGAGCTCGTCACCCTCGGCGACGGACACGTGCACGCCACGGTCGACACCGACCTCGACAACGGGCTGACGGGTGTCCCGGCGACGATCAACGGCGGCACGAAGCGCTTCACCAACGCGACGGGGACGCTCACGATCGACGTCGCCATGTTCGACCAAACCAACTGCGACCCGCGCATCGGGATCTGTCTGAACTGGAAAGAGCGCGGCAACTTCACCGGCACCATCCAACGGTGACACCCCGCCCTACCCGAAGCCCTTCACCCAGGTTGTTGCAGTTGTGCGACCGTTCGGGACTACAAGTCGCACAACCTGGCGAGAGGTGGTTCGGTCAAGGTTCGAGTTCGTCGACGAGTGACCAGTCCCGCGCGGTTTCGGCGTCGATGGAATTGCCGGTCAGTGCGAGCCACGCGGTGCGGTGGCGGCCGATCCGGCGCGGCAGGCTCACGGTGCCGCCCGCCCCCGGTATGAGGCCGAGCTTCACCTCGGGAAGAGCGATACGGGTCGAGCGATCCGCAATCACATGGCTCGCGAACGCCGCGAGCTCGATGCCGGCGCCGATGCACGCCCCCTGAATGTGGACGGTCGTGCGGGTCGCGACCGCCGCGATCGCGCGCGCCGGATGACGCGCGAGGCGAACGAGATGCGCGGTTGCCGGATCGACGAACGAACCGAACTCACTGAGGTCGCCGCCACTGCAGAACGAGCGCCCTTCACCGCGCAGCTGCACCTCCGAGATCTCCGGAGTCGCGGCGATGGCCAGCGCGTCGACGAGTTCGTGACGCATCGCCGAATTCATTGCGTTGTGCACGTCGGGCCGGTTGAGGGTGATGGCCAGCGTCCTCCCGGATCGGGCCACGCGCACGGTGTCGCCGGGCGAAGGTGTCGCATGAGGTGGCCGCGATCGCGATCGCGAAGCGAGCCAGGCCGCGAACTCGCCGCCGGACTGCAGCGTCGAGTACACCGCTGACTCGGCGGCGAGGCCCTCACCCGTCGTGCGGGATCGGCTTCCGCGGAGCAGGACGCACAGCGCGATCGCAGCCTGCGGACTCCGCGAGAACGTGTCGGCGATGGCGTCGAGGTCGGCGCCGTCAGTGGCCACGACGTCGGCCAGATCTGAAGCTACGCCACCGTTCGTTGCGTCACCGATGACCAGGAGCGGAAGCGATCCGAGGTCGAACGACGCCGCTGGAGGTGCCCGGCAGAGATCGATCACAACCGCGCCGCCGGCAGCGCCGACGATTTCCTCCGCGCCGAGGGGCGACCGCAGCAGATCGATCAGTTCGGCGGACGGAAGGCGCTGAATGGCTCAGACTGTAGACAAGCGCCCCGCGGTGGAGGCCGGATCTGACGCTGCGTTAGATTCACTCGCCCAGTACGAAACACGAGGTGAGAGGCTCACGTGGCGCGATTCGACGGACGGGTAGCGGTGGTCACCGGCGCAGGGTCGGGCCTCGGGCGGGCGACCGCGTTGCGGTTGGCGTCGGAAGGCGCGGCGGTGGCGTGCCTCGACATCGTCGAAGACGGCGCCGAGAAGACCGCCGCCGAGATCGCCGAAGCCGGCGGCACCGCGCGCGCACATCGCGTGGATGTCTCCGACCCGGCATCGGCGAAGGCCGGGCTCGAGGCCGCGGCGATGCTTGGCCGGCCGCAGCTGCTCGTGAACTGCGCCGGGATCGGCAAGTTCGCGCACAGCCACGAGATGCCGTTCGAAGACTGGCAGCGCATCATCGGCGTGAACCTCACGGGCACGTTCTTGATGTGTCAGGCCACGATCCCGTACATGCTCGACGGCGGCGGCGCGGTCGTGAACATCGCGTCGAACGCCGGGGTGATGGGCCAGCCTTACAGTGCCGCGTACTGCGCGTCGAAGGCCGGGGTCGTCAACCTCACGAAGGCGCTCGCGGCCGAATACCTGACCCGCAAGGTGCGCTTCAACTGCATCGCGCCGGGCGGCATCGACACGCCGCTCCAGAACTCGTTCGCACAGTTCCCCGAAGGCGTCGAGTGGAAGACGTTCCGGAAGTTCATGTCGCCACTCGGGAACAGCACGCCGGAAGAGATCGCGTCGACGATTGCCTACGTCGCTTCGGACGAAGCGCGCTACATCGTCGGTGCCGTCATCTCGGTCGACGGCGGCCTCACGATCTAACGCGAGTCGCCACACCATCATGTTCGACGACGCCCGCACGCTCTGGGAGCTGATCGAACGGCGCGCTGCCGCAACGCCTGATCGGGTCATGCTGATCGAGGGCGGGCGCGAAACGACCTTCAGCCAATACGTCGACCTTGCGACGCGCGCGGCAGCGGGATACCACGCACTCGGAGTGTCGATCGGTTCGCGGGTGTCGTGGCAGCTGCCCACGTGGACTGAATCCGCGGTGCTCGTCGGTGCGCTCGCGCGACTTGGCGCGATTCAGAACCCGATGCTGCCCATTTACCGCCATCGTGAGGTGTCGTTCATCGCGAAGCAAACGCGCTGCGAACTGTTGATCACGCCGTCGACGTGGAACGGGTTCGACTATGCGGCGCTAGCCCAGGAGGTCGCGAGTGAACTCCCGGCGCTGCGGACGTTGGTGGCCGACCATCACAATCCCGACGGGGATCCCGCTGCGCTGCCGCCGCCACCCCTCGCGTACGACGAACCCGCCGATGATCCGGTGCGCTGGATCTTCTACACGTCCGGCACCACCGCCGATCCGAAGGGCGCGCAGCACACCGACCGCACCGTGATGGCCGGCGCCGCCGCGACTGCGAAAGGGACGCACGTCGGGGCAAACGACGTCGCACTGGTCGCGTTCCCGTTCACGCACATCGGCGGCGTGATGATCGGCGTGTACACGCCGTTGCTCACCGGCTCTACCGCGGTGTTGATGGAGTCCTGGACGCCCGAAGCGTCGACGGATCTGATCCGCCGGCACGGAGTGACCCTCGGCAACGGGGCACCGGCGATCCATGCCGCGCTGCTCGCAGAGGCGAAGGCGCATCCGGATGCCTACCGCACGATCCGCGTGTTTCCGAGCGGGGGATCGGCCAAGCCACCGCAGTTGTACGACGACGCAGTCGCGACGTTGCCCGAGTGCGCGGGGATCGCGTCCGCATACGGGATGACCGAGGCCCCGATCGTCACCCAAACCGATCTCGATGCACCGCTCGAGTCAAAGCGGATCGGCGAGGGCACACCCACCGCGGGTGTAACGATCAAGCTGCTCGACCGGTCTGGGAACGACGTCGCCACTGGCA
>JAODBJ010000229.1 GCA_025463905.1 Actinomycetes bacterium | reverse complement strand
CTCGACCGGCGGCCGGCTCGTACGGTTCGACGCGTCGCGTAAATCGGTCACGCGGGTGACGCGAGTCGGCCTCGACATCGGGCAGCTCACGTCGACTCCCGGCACCGTCTACGCGCTCGCGCACACTGCCAAGGGCGTCGACATCGTCGCCGTCGACGCGAAGAGCGGCGCGGTGCGGTGGCAACAGCACGTGGGCAGCGCGAAGAGCATGGCCTTGGGCCCCGGGGTCCTGTGGGTCACGAAGACCGCGCCCGGTGCGCACGGAAACCTGCGTGCACTCGATCAGACGAACGGCACGGTGCGCACCACTGTTGCGCTCCCCCATCTATCCGACGGAACGGTGGCGACGGCCAGGCACGTGTGGGTCGGCGGTGGCACGACCCTCCAGCGCGTGAACCTCGGCGCCCAGCCCACCGTCAGCCAGCTTGCGCTCGGCTACGACTTCATCCCGCTCGCCGCCGACGCGACCTCGGTATGGGGCGCCCGCCTCTCGGCCTCGCAATACGCCGACCAGACCCACCTGGTTCGCCTCGCGGCCGACGACGGTCACCCGCTCGTCGACATGCCCTACCCGGCGAACAGCTTTGCGATGGTGAGCGACAACCAGGCTTGGGTCACGGGCCAGTACGGCTCGATCGCGACGCTCGACACCGCTACGGCTCAGATGATCCACACGGGGCACGCACGCACGTTGATGAGCAACGGACCGAGCGAGATCCACTCGCAGAGTCCGAACATCGCCTGGGCGCTGAACACCTTCACGGGCCAGCTCGTGCGCATTACGCCGCGTACCTAAACGCGTCGCGAGTTGTCATCTCAACGGCCGGCGAACTTCGCCTTACCGGGCCCGTGATCGAGGAACGACGCAATTCCGGCCTTGGCGTCTTCGGTGCCGAACACCTCGACGAACGCGCCGGCTTCGATGTCGAGACCCTGCGCGAGCGGTCCGTCGAGTCCCAGGTCGATCGCGCGTTTCGCGAGCCCTACCGCGACGACCGCGCCGCCCGCGAGCGTGTGGGCCCAGTGCAGCGCCGCCTCGAGCACTTCGTGATCGGCCACGACTTTGTCGACCAGGCCGATCGCGAGTGCTTCCGGTGCATGCACCTGGTGACCGCTGAAAATGAGGTTCTTCGCGCGCGCCGGGCCGATGAGGCGCGGCAGACGTTGTGTGCCGCCCGCGCCCGGGACAATGCCCAGCAGGATCTCGGGTTGGCCGAGTCGCGCCGCTTCGCCCGCCACCCGGAAGTCGCAGGAGAGCGCGAGCTCCAATCCGCCGCCGAGCGCGTAGCCGCGAATCGCCGCGATCACCGGCCGGGGGATCGCGGCCACGGCGTCGAACGCGCGCCGGAACGTCGCGCCGATCTTGCGGGCCGCGTCCTGATCGCCGAACTCTTTGATGTCGGCGCCGGCCGCGAAAGCTTTCTCGCCTCCGGTGATCACCACGGCCTTCACTGACGGGTCGGCGCCGAGATCCTCTGCCGCGCCCGCGATTGCTTCGAGCATCGCCTCGGACAGTGGGTTCATCGGCGGCCGGTTCAACGTGATCAGGGTCACGCCGTCGTCGCGGCGCTCGGTGAGAATCAGATCGTCGGCCATGAACGGGAGGCTAACGAAGCCACGCATCGTCCATCAGACCTGCGTCAGACCACGAGTTGTTCGTACCCGATCGGTGTGAACCCAGCGGCGAGGACCGTCCGCAACGACGCCGCATTCCCCGGGTGGACCTGCGCCCACACCGCTTCGCCCTCGGCCACGATCGCGAGCGCACTCTCGACCAGCGCGCGACCGAGGCCACCGTTGCGAGCGTGCGGCTCCACTTCGAAGGCAACCTCGTGACGACCCGCGATCCCGCGCCCGAGTACCAACACGCCATCGCGATCCCGCGTCACGTACACCACGACATCGTCGCGGTAGCGCGTCGCACGAGCAACGCGAGGATGTTCGATCTCGCCCTCCTCCACCAAGTCGAGGTCGACGTCGGGTCGGGCAATCCCGCCACCGATACCGCACAGCAACACGTCCCCGCTGAGCTCCGTCGCGCCGGCTCGTTCGGCGAGCCACGGCGCAACACTCCCCCACGACGCGAAGTCGTCCGGATGAGCCCGTGCGTGCACCTCGCTCGCCGCGACGCCGGTGGCCACCACGAGGTGCGCACTGAACGAGAAGATCGCGGCAGCGACGCGGTCCGGCGCCGGCAACACATCGACGGTCCCGTCGGCGGATGGGAACACCCCGCGGGAAGCGTCGTCGAACAATTGTCCGAGCGACTGCGTCACGGCTTCCGCGCGGCGAGTACCGCGTCGGCGGCGTCGTAGGGATCACGCCGCCGTTGCGCGACATCCTCGACGAGCGCGTCGAACGCCTCGCCTTGGCACAACGCGGTCGCGTCCACGAGCAACCCTTCGGCCACGATCGAGCGCACCTCGTCGCGTAGCCGCGAGGCGCGGCGTTGCTCAACCGCACCCGTACGCTCGAGGTAGGCACGGTGCTCGCGCACCGCCTGCCACAAGTCGTCGATCCCGTCACCGGTGGTCGCGATGGTGCGCACGATCGGCACTCGCCAGTCCCGTTCGCCCGCGAGTTCGAGCATGCCGGCGAGGTCGCGCACCGCGTCGTCGACGCCCGGACGGTCGGCCTTGTTCACCACGAACACGTCGGCGATTTCGAGCAACCCGGCTTTGGCCGCCTGCACCGCATCTCCCCAGCCGGGGTTCACTACGACGATCGTGGTGTCGGCTTGCGCGGCGATCTCCACTTCGACCTGCCCGACACCGACCGTCTCCACGATGATCCACGGCTTCCCGGCCGCGTCGAGCACCCGCGCCGCTTGAGGTGTCGCCACCGCGAGTCCGCCGAGGTGGCCACGCGTCGCCATCGAACGGATGAACACGCCCGGATCGGTGGCGTGGTCCTGCATGCGCACGCGGTCACCGAGGATCGCGCCGCCGCTGAACGGACTCGTGGGATCGATCGCGAGTACGCCGACTTCGAGGTCTTCGGCCCGGAGCCGCCCGACCAACTTGTCGGTGAGCGTCGACTTGCCGGAGCCCGGCGCGCCCGTGATCCCGAGGGACCACGCCCGCCCGGTGTGCGGGTGGAGCAGCGCTATCGCTTCGCGGGCCGGCGCGCCACCAGTTTCGACGAGGGAGATCAGCTTCGCGATCGCCGCCCGGTCACCTTCGATCGCGCGCGCGACAAGTTCAGCCGGATCGGCAGCCATGCGCCGAGAAGCTAGCGGCGCAGCGATTGAGGGGTCAGCCCTCGTTGATGTCGCGGACCTCGGTGATGCCCGGCACGCGGTCCATGATGATGCGCTCGACGCCCGCTTTCAGGGTCATCGTCGATACCGGGCACGAACCGCACGCGCCCACCATCTCCACCGAAACGACGCCGTCGGGGTCGATACCGCGGAACACGATGTCGCCGCCATCAGACTGCAGTGCCGGCCGGATGGCGTCGATCGCCTCGAGGACGCCTTCTTCCATCGTGGCTAGATCAGACATAACGAACCTCCGGTAGAGCTAACGCTCCCAGTATGGCCGGTGTTCCCGCACCCCCCGGCCTCGGAGCGGTCAGCAGGCGAACTGCGGAGCGGTCAGCAAGACGTTACGTCGGCGCCGAGGGAACGCAGTTTGCCGGGGAGATCGGCGTAGCCCCGGTCGACGTGATGGCAGTCGTGCACCACTGTCTCACCATCGGCCGCCAGGCCCGCCAACGTGAGCGCGGCGCCCGCCCGCACGTCGGAGGCGCTCACTGGCGCACCCGATAACCGTCCCACGCCTCGCACGATCGCATGGCGGCCTTCGGTCCGCACGTCGGCACCCATGCGCACCAGCTCGTCGACGAACTGGAACCGACCGTCGTACACGTTCTCGGTCACGATCGCAGTGCCGTTCGCCACCGCGAGCAGCGCGACGGCGAGTGGCATGAAGTCGGTGGCGAAACCCGGGTGCGGCAGCGTGGCGACGTCGACTGCGGACAGCCGCGTGTCGCATCGCGCCCACAACCCGTCGGGTGTGGGCGACACGCGCATGCCCATCTCCCCCAACTTCATCACGACGATCTCGATGTGTTCGAGGCGCGTCCCAACGAGCTCGATCTCGCCCCCGGCGATGCCGCACGCCATGAGCAGCGTTCCGGCCTCGACGCGGTCGGCCATGATCGCGCTGTCGACCGGCGCCAGCTCCTCGACACCTTCGATCTCGATCGTCGCCGTGCCTGCGCCGACGACCTGGCCGCCCATTCGGTTGAGGAAGGCTGCGAGGTCGGCGATCTCCGGTTCGCGTGCCGCGTTGTCGATCACGGTGGTGCCCTTCGCGAGCACCGCCGCGGTCATCAAGTTCTCGGTCGCGCCAACGCTTGGGAACTCCAACACCACCCGGGCGCCCGCGAGTTGCGCGGCGCGCGCGTGCACGAAGCCGTGGCGAACGTCGATCTCCGCGCCCATGGCCTCGAAGCCCCGCAGGTGCATGTCGACCTTGCGGCTCCCGATGTTGTCGCCGCCGGGCAACGCGACGCGCGCTTCACCGCAGCGCGCGAGCAACGGGCCGAGCACGTTGATCGACGCGCGCATACGGGTCACGAGTTCGTAGGGTGCTTCCGGTTGCAACCCGTTGGACGCGTCGATCACGACTTCGTTGTCGGGGGCGAGCTCCACCCGCGCGCCGATCGCGCGCAGCAACTCCGCCATCACGTCGAGATCGGAAACGCGCGGCATGTTGCGTAAGCGCGTCACGCCCGGTACGAGCAACGCGGCGGCCATCTGCTTGAGCCCCGAGTTCTTCGTCGCGCCCGATACTTCGACCGTGCCGCTCAGCGGGCCGGACGCGCGAACAACGAATCGGCTCACGCGGTCAATGGTAGAGGTGCAGGGTGTCAGTGCCCGACATAGCGAGGCTGGCGCTGCTCGACAAACGCCGTGATTGCCTCACGCATGTCGTTCGACGCCAGGCACACTGCCTGCACTTCCGCTTCCACTACCAGGCCTTCGCGCACGGGCAGGTTCGCGGACGCAGCAACGGCGCGCTTCGCACCCCGGACTGCAAGTGGCGGCTGAGCCGCGATGACCGCCGCGAGTTCGCCGGCTTCTTTTTCGAGTTCATCCGCGTCGACGAGGCGCTCGCACAATCCGATGCGGTATGCCTCGTCGGCGTCGATACGCGCCGCGGTCCAGATCATCTCTTTTGCCTTCGCGGGGCCGACGACACGCGGCAGCCGTTGCGTTCCGCCGAGATCCGGAAGGATCCCGTACTTGTGCTCGAGCAACCCAACTTGGGTGCCGCGCGCGAACACGCGGATGTCGCACGCGAGCGCGAGTTGCAGGCCGGCGCCGAGCGCGTAGCCATGCACGGCCGCGATCGTCGGGTACGGCGCGGTTTCGAGCCATGTATACGCGTCCTGCGTGCGCAAGATCGCGTCGACACTCGGGTCGGGGTGACGCGTCCCGGCGTCGTCGCCGGCCGCGAGGTCGTTGTCGGAACCGCCGGTGAACACCGACGTATCGATGCCCGACGAGAACGCCCGTCCCTCGCCCATCACGACCAGCGCGCGCAGGTCGGGATCTTCGACGAGGTGTTGTCCGAGCGTTCGCATCTCGCGCCACATCGCGATCGTGAACGAGTTCAGCCGATCGGGGCGATGCAACCACAACCAACCGACATCGCCGTCGCGCTCGAACCGGATGGTTTCGAAATCAGGAAGTGCCACGATCGAGAACGCTACGCGGTGGAACTGGTGCGTGGTGAGGCGACCGGCCCGAGGCGGGTCACTTCCACCGCCTGATGGAAACCGGGCACCTGCATGGCGCCGGCGTACTCCACCCAAGCGTCCGCGGGCACCATCGTCGCGAGTTCGGGGGTGCAGAGGATCTCGCACGGCCCGGCCGCGTCGGCCAGGCGCGAGGCGAGGTTCACAGGCCCGCCGGTGTAGTCGTCGCCTTCGAGCAGGATCACCGCGCCACCCGCGAGTCCGGCGTGGATCTCGAGCGGCAGGTCGAGTTCCTCGACGAGCCGGTGGAACTCCAGCACCGCGCAGACCAGTTGGCGAGAGTCGACCGCGACGAACATCGCGCCGTCGCCGAGCCACTTCGCGATGCGGACACCGAAGTCGGTGGCCACCTTGCGGGCGGCGCCGCGGAACAACGTGAGGACACGGACCGATTCTTCGTCGCCGCACTCGTCGGTGAACGAGGTGAAACCCGACAAGTCGACGAATGCAAACGCTCTTTCCACCCGCACGACGACATGTTCCCACCCAAAGGGTCCGTCGGGCCGCATCACGCACTCGTTTTGATCTCAGAAGGACACCGAAAAGGGCACTTTTCTGAGATCAAAACGAGTGGCGGAGCCATTCGACGACGGTGGTGGCGACCTCCGCGAGGACGCCGGCGACGGTGTGTCCGCTTGCCTTCAGGGGCTTGAACCCGTGGTCGGCCGTGTCGAGCCAGTGGAACTGCACCGGTCCGCTGATCTGGCGAGTCTGCTGCTCGAGTTCGTCGGGCGTCGCGAACGCGTCCCGGGTGCCCGACACGAACAGCGAGGGGACGTGAATACGTGGAAAATGCTCGACCCGCAGCCGTTCAGGCCGGCCGGGCGGGTGCAACGGATATGCGAGCAGCACGAGGCCGAGCGCCCGGAGCGGGTCCTCGTCGGCGCCGACCACCTGCGAACAGATCCGCCCGCCCATCGAGCGGCCGCCGAGCACGATCCGCTCCGGGGCGACGCCTGAGCGCGCGACAAGTTCGGCGGCCGCGCCGCGGGCGGCCGCTTCGAGGACCGGAGGGCGGTCGGGCGCGCGACGGCCCGCGCTGCGGTACGGGAAGTTGAACGTGAGCGCGGGGATACCGGCCGCGGCGAGCGCGTCGGCAACCGACGTCAGGGCCACGCCCCGCATGTCTGAGCCGGCGCCGTGGGCGAGCAGGACGGCGCGGTCAGCCCCGCGCTTCGGACCGCGGTATTCGAACTCCAGATCGGTCACGCGGTCACGGGGTCACGCGGTCACTCGGTCACCGCTCGAGCACCCACCGGCGGAGGAACGCCTCGGTGCGAACGAGGTCGTCGGCCACGGTCGAGGCGCGTCGCCAGCCGTGGCCTTCACCTTCGTACAGCTGGAACTCGACCGTGCGCCCGGCGCGGCGCATCGCGTCGACCATCGCCTCCGCCTGGCTCGCGGGCACCGCCTTGTCGTCGGTGCCCTGCAGCACGAGCACGGGTACCTCGATGTCGGCCGCATATGTGAGGGGCGACCGGTCGCGGTAGCGGTCGGCGTCGCCCGGCAGCACACCGACGATGCGGTCGAGGTAGCGCGATTCGAATCGGTGCGTGGTGGCCGCCAGTTCGAACAGGTCGGTGACGCCGAAGAGGCTGACGCCCGCCCGCACGATGTCGCCGTGCCGCGCGCAGCACAAGAGCACCGTGAGGCCGCCGGCGCTGCCTCCGACCACGGCGACGCGTTGCGGGTCGCACCACCCTTCCCGACCCGCGTGACGGATGCCCGCGGCGACATCGGCGACGTCACGCTCACCCCAACCGCCTGCCAGCGACTGCGCGTAGGCGCGGCCGTAACCGCTCGAACCGCGGTAGTCGGGTGCGAGCACCGCCCAACCGCGGTCGAGGAAGAACTGGAGGCGCGGGCTCCAAGCGGCAGTGGATTGCCCGGTGGGACCGCCGTGAATGTGCACGTAGAGCGGGGGCGCGTTGCCGGCGCCCAGCGCCGAGTGGTCCGGCGCGTAGAACAGGCCGTGCACGTTGGCGCCGTCGGATTTCCAGGTGAC
>JAODBJ010000221.1 GCA_025463905.1 Actinomycetes bacterium | reverse complement strand
CTTCAGCTGCCGGTCACCGTTTGGTGGAGCATCCGCGCGGTCGTTTCGACGAGGTCGGCGCGTGGCACGCCGAACGGTTCGAGATCGTGGTGGAACGCGGCCATGCGCTCGATCAGCGCGACGAGCGCCGATCCCGCCGCGACCGGTGAGATCTCCGGGACCACACGCCCTGCGGCCTGCGACTCGGCGACCTTCGCCGCGAAGCCGCGCGTGAACACGTTCAACGTGTGGTTCCGTACCTCACGGAACCGCACGTCACCTTCCTGCGCGGCGAGGTTCCTCGTGCGCAAGACCGCGCGGTGACGGTCCCAATACTCGAGGAAACCGTCGACGAGCCGGCGGGCGTGTTCGAGGCCCGCATCGCCGTCCCAGGATTCGTCGAGCAGCGAGGTGAGCGGCACCACTTCGTCGCCGACGTCGCTCGCCAGCGCCAGCACCGCCTCTTCGACGTCGCGGAAGTACTGGTAGAAGGTGGCCGGCGACGTACCGACTTCACGCGCGATATCGACCACCCGCAGGTCTCGGATGCCGTGGTGCTCGAGCAGGTGCGACGTCGCATCGAGCAGTTTGCGGCGGGTCTGCGCGCCACGCTTGCCCACCGCCCGGCCGTCCTGCGCGACCAGCTCGTCGTCCACGGCTACATGCTTGCAGACGCTCGGCCGCGCTCAGGCGGGACGGAAGTCGACGAAGCCGAGTTCGTCGTTCGCGACACGGAACGTTGCTTCCACTGGCATGCCGATGCGCGCGTCCTCGGGCGCGCATTCAGGCATCGTGGCGAGCATGCGCGCGCCGGGCTCGGCAAGCTCGACGAGCGCGACGACGAACGGCAGCCGATCCTTGAACGGCGGCACACCGTTCTGGCGGATCACGGTGAAGCTGTGCACCGTGCCCTTCCCGCTCGCAGTGACCCACGCGAGGTCGAGCGACGAACAATGCGAACACAAGATGCGCGCGTAGTGCTGATGCAACCCGCACGTGTTGCACCGCTGTATGCGCAGCTCGCCGCGCCGAGCGCCTTCCCAGAACTCTGCGTCTTCCGGCGTGGGGTTGGGAACCAACCACGACGGGGTCTCCGACCAGTCTGGTGTTTCTTGCGTTGCTTGCGTCATGCCGGCTCCGTCCCGAGCACCACGGTTCCCATCGTGCTCAACCATCCCCCGCTGCCGTGCGCAACCGCGATCTCCGCGCCTTCTACCTGACTGTCGCCCGCCTCGCCGCGTAACTGCCGCGCCGCCTCGCACAGCAGGAAGAGGCCCCGCATCCCGGGATGCGTGTTCGACAATCCGCCACCGTCGGTGTTGGTGGGAAGCCTCCCGCCGAGGCGCAGGTTGCCGTCGGCGACGAACGCGCCACCCTCGCCCTTCGGCGCGAAGCCGAGGTCTTCGAGGCACACGAGCACGGTGTACGTGAACGAGTCGTACATCTGGAATGTGTCGACGTCGGCCGGGGTGATGCCCGCTTCGGCGAATGCCTTCGGGCCCGTCACCGCGCCGGCAGTACGCGTGAGGTCGGGCATTCCCTGGATCGAGTGGTGGGTCATGCCGGCGGCGGCGCCGCGCACGTAGACCGGGCGGTGTGGAAGGTCGCGCGCCCGATCTTCGGTGGTGAGGATGATGGCGCATCCACCGTCGGAAATCACACAGCAGTCGAGCTTGTGCAGCGGGTCGGCGACGAGTCTGGATCCGACCACATCGTCGACCGTGATCGGATCGCGGTACATCGCATTCGGGTTACGGGTTGCGTGCTCGCGCATCTGGACCGCGATTGACGCCAGCTGCTCCGCGGTCGTGCCGTACTGGTACATGTGGCGTTGCGCGGCGATCGCATACGCACCGACCAGTGTGAGTCCGGTCGGGAACTCGTACGCCATCGGGTGCGGCATCGCCATCGCGCCTCCGCCGCGACGCGCTCCCCCACCAGTTCCGAGCGTGCGCCCCGACGCCGACAGCTGGTTGTTGCCGTAGACGATCGCGACCGTGTCGACATCGCCGGCTTCGATCGCCCGGAACGCGTGCAGCGCGTGGAACTCGAATGACGAGCCCCCGACCGACGACGACTCCAACCACTGCGGTGTGAGCCCGAGGTACTCGGCGAGCATCACTTCGTGCATCCCGCCGTAGCCCGCGCTCGCCAGGCCGCGGATCTCGTCCCGCGCCAAGCCGGAGTCGTCGAGCGCCCGCTTGAACGCTTGCGCCTCGAGCATCAAGCCGTTCATGTCCGGCGTCTTCGGACCATCGGCCAACCCGACCCCGACCACACATACCCGTCGTCCCATACTGGCGGCGGAACCTATCTGACGTTTGCGTCAGCGAGCACGTTCGATCGCCCCGCCGACCGGGGTGCCGTTGCGCCGGGCCCGGGCTCGGAGCGCCTCAACCTGATCGCGCGACGCATCGGCGGTGGCGTGCGCGACGATCGAGCCGCCCTCGAACACGAAGCGAGCAAACCACGCGCGGTTGGGCCCGAAGCGGCTCCGGAACGGGTTCTTCATGAAGCCGACCTCGATCGATTGGACACGAGGCGGTCGTCGGCGCTCATGGATCAGAGGCGCACGGTCTGGGCGTCGGTGTCTTGCCAACGCAACGCGCCATCGGCCCACCGCACGGACGGATAGCGCGCCGACGGTTCGATGATGAGGTTCTTCGCGCGGTTCGGGAGCGCGAACGTGAGGCCGACGGTGTCGGTCTTCGTACGGTCGAGGTGCACCTGCATCGCGACGACGCGGTGCTTGCCGTCGCGTCCGCCGCTGACGGTCGGGTCACGCCCCGACACGTGTAGGTCCGTTGCATCGCCTGGGATGTAGAACGCGAGGATGCCTTGGTACGTGCCCTTACGCGCATTCCGGGCGCCGGGGTACGGGCCGCCGACGTAGCGCGGCAAGCCGTTCGGCGCGGTGTTGTGCATCTGCACGATGACGCCGACGCGCACACCCGTCGCGGTGCGGTGCGACGAGACCGATGCGCGCACGTCGAGGAACGGATCCAGTTTGTTGCCCCCTCGGTTGTGCACACCGATGAAGAGCGAGTCGTCGGGCAGCGCACCGTCGACGCCGGCAATGTGCCATGCACGCTGCTCGTCGCGACGGGCCGACCACGCGAGCACATGACGACCGCGCCCGACGGTTCGCAGCGCGCGCACGAGCGCGCGCGTGTCCCAGTGGCCGGCATCGAGGCGGCCGATTGCTTCTTGCGCGATGCCGCCCAGCGCGTCACGCCGCGCTCGCTGCTGGGTATCGAACACGCTCACGCCGTGGTACTGGTCGATGAAGACGTACTTGAGAAGCGCATCACCCGAGAGTTGACGGCCACCCACACCGACCGGCCCGGTCGCCCCCACGATGCCGTTCAGCGCGACCGGGTCGATCGCGAGCACGCCGTCGACCGTGAGGCCTTCGCGTACCTGCATCATCCGGCGGCTCAGTTGTGCCGTGGTGTCGAACCGGGGCGACGACGCGAGGTTGCGCCACTCGTCGTTCGGCGCTAGCCAACCCCACAGTTCCTTTTGGTCGGGCGGCATCGGGACCCTGGCCGCTCGTGCCGGCCCCAGCTTCAGTGGCGCGGTCGGCTGCATCGGGAACAAGGTGAGCTTGCCGTGCTTCGTGGACAGCAGGCTGGCCGAGAGGAACGACCCCGACCCGAGACGCATCTCGTTGTTGTTGGCGGCGAACACGAGGTAGAGGCGAGGGCCGTCGAGGAACGACGTAAGCCCGGTCGCTACTTCGTGGAGGTCGCCGAGTGCCTTCGTGAGTTTCGGGATCCGCCGCGCGAAGCGGTCCTGCGCATGCGCGAGCGGACCGACGAGCCCGTGCGAGCTCCCGAGATGGATTGCGTCCACTCGCGTCCGTGATTCGGCCGCGACGCTCGCGATCAGGCGCATCCCGGAGACGCGCGCCGCGCCGCCTTGCTTCATCCCCGCGATCCCGTCCTGTGACCGCTCGACGGCGTGCACCCCGACCGCGAGCACGTCGTGCGCCGCGCCGTTCAACGCGCGGACGGCGTGCAACTGCCGCCCAACGAACGGGAGCCCTTCGAACGAGCGCACCATGGGCATCTCGCCGAGCAGGTGCGCGACGCCGAAGTCGTTGCGGGCCGCCTTCAGCGCCGCGAGGTCGTTGCCGACGACGACATCCTCCGGAGCGAGGCTCGCCGTCGCCCGCTCGACATGCCCGAGTCCGGCCCGCGAGTACAGCCACCCGACAATCAGCAATCCCACCGCGAGCACAACCCACACCGCGGCCGCGAGCACGGCGACGCGCAGCATCCGTCGCCGCCGACTCCGAACCGGTCGTGTACATACGCGCCTACCGCCGGACGCGGATGCCCCCGCCGAAGCGGGGGCATCCAAATCCGAGTTGGCGCTATGCGTCAGCGGGTTGCGCTGCGGGTGCGGTTACGCCCGGCGCGGTAGCACAACGCGCCGCCACCGACGAAGGCGACGCCGAGTACTGCGAGTACGCCGCTGCTGGAGCCGGTGAACGGCAGCTGGCCGGTGCCGGTGCCGGAAACGCCGGAACCTTGGCCGCCGACGGTGTCGCCGCCGCCGTAGCCGCCCTGCGTACCCGTGTCCTGGCCGACCGTGACCGTCACGGTGGCGTTGTCACAGCTGTCGCCGTAGCTCGTCGCGCACACTTCGTAGCCGAAGGTGTCGGAGCCGAAGCCGGCGCCCGGCGTGTACGTCGCGGTGCCGTTGGCGATGGCCACCGAGCCGTGAGACGCGCCGGCGACGACATGCAGCGTTGACGCGTCGAGCGTTCCGCCGGACACCGTGTCGTTCGCGAGCACATTGATCGTGACCGAATGGCCCTGCGTCGTGGTCGCCGAGTCGTTCGCTGCATTGACCGTGGGCGCTGCCGCCCAGGCCGACGTACCCAGAGCGAGGACGCCGAATCCGGCCAAGCCGAAAACGAGCGTTGCCCGCATTCCCCCCTTGCGCATGTTTTGCTCCCTTTTCATGCCGCTTTGGCCGGGGACTGTACGCGACCACAGAGCGTCGCTGCAACCATTACGGCGGCGGCATTTGGTGACGGAGCGCGCGAGCAAGTGCGCAACCAGCACCCAACGGTCTGGACTGACCGGTTCTAGCCTTCATCGGATGACGTCGGAACACGAGCGGCACAACCGCCAGTTCTGGGACGAAGACGCCGACGAGTACCAGGCCGCTCACGGTGAGCAGCTGGCCGGCGCGCCGCTCGCGTGGGGCGCGTGGCGCATCCCCGAAGACGAGCTCGGCGTGCTCGGCGACGTCGCCGGCCTCAGCGTGCTCGAGTTCGGCTGCGGCGGCGCGCAATGGTCGGTCGCACTCGCGGCGCTCGGCGCCCGAAGCGTCGGGCTCGACCTGTCGCGCGCGCAATTGCGCCATGCTCAGCGCAACGTGTCGTCCGCCGCGGTTGACGTGCCACTCGTGCAGGCGAGCGGCGAAGCACCACCGTTCGCCGACGCTTCGTTCGACATCGTGTTCTGCGACCACGGCGCGATGAGCTTCTGCGACCCGCAGCGCACGGTGCCCGAAGCCGCCCGGATGCTGCGGCCGGGCGGGCTGTTCGCGTTCTGCGCGACGACCCCGTTGCTCTACCTCACGTACGACGCGGCCCGCGACCGCCAAACGCGACAGTTGCAGTTGCGTTACGACGAGCTCGGTCGCATGGACTACGGCGACGGCACGATCGACTTCGTGCTGCCACCTGGTCAATGGGTGCGGCTACTGCGCTCGCAGGGCCTCGAAGTCGAAGACCTGATCGAGCTGGTCGCTCCGGAAGGCGCGACGACGTCCTACACCGACTTCGTCCCGTATCGCTGGGCCAGCCGATGGCCGAGCGAGCACATCTGGAAGACGCGTAAACGCTGAGCCGGCGCGGGGTTCAGGCCTGCACGTGCAGCGAGTCGATGAGGCGCTGGAAGCCGGGCGCGTCGCGATACGGCGACACCACGCCCACCACGACGACCCGCCGGTCGCTCACCATCACCACTCGGAATTTCGCCCGCACGCCGTGCGTCATGGTCAGTTCGATGTCTGCCGCGGTGTGACCGTCCTGCATCGCGCGCTGCATGCCGACGATCTTGCCGCCCGCCGACAATGCACCCGCGCTAACGGTCGTCAGCTTTTTCGGCACGCCCGCCGCACCGGTCGACGGAACGACGCCCGGCGGGAGGTCCATCGCCGCGATCATCACTGAGTATTTCTCCTCCTGGTTCGCCGACGCGATCTGCATGGTGATGTCGTGGCCGTACGCAGTGATGTGCTGCGACATTTCGATCGGCGTGACCGGGAACGTCGCGCGAAACGAGTGGTTCGACGCGACGTACACGACGCCGGTGCGTCCCTGCACGTACGACGCGATCGCCGGCGACACTCGCTCGGTGTGCACGGAGCGGAGCGCCACACCGGCGGCGACCACCAACCCGGCGGCAAGAACGGCGCCGACGACAGTCCTTTTGAACGTCCTGTTGCTCGAGGTGCGCAAGGTTCTCGAGGTGCTCGAGGGCGCCGGGGCACTGAAGGCCGTCGAGGTGTTCAAGGGCGTCGAGAGCGTCCCAATCCCTGCGCTGAACGGCCTCGCCGGCGCGGGCAAGGCGCCGGACGACGCCGACGGAACCGGCAACGCTCGCGGCGGCGCCGAGGCCACTGGCACCGCGCCGAGCGCGGCACCGCAGCGTTTACACGTGTCCCAAGCGACGGGAACGAGGTACTGGCAGCCGGGACAGCTCCGCATGCTCGCTTATCGGCGGTACGAGCGGGCAACTAGACCGCCATCGGCCCCGAGCCTGGCTACCGGCGTTCAAATGTGACGCCGGCCGCCTCACGGTCCCAGGTGTCCGGCGTCACGCCTTCCTCGCGCAGCTCGTACTTGAGCACGCGGCCGACGGGGTTGCGCGGCAGGTCGGCGCGGAACTCCACGTAGCGCGGGATCGCGAAATACGGCACCCGCTCAGCGACCCACCGGCACAACGACTCCTCGGTCACGTCCGCGTCGTCTTGGAGCACCGCGGTGACCTTCACGTCGTCTTCTCCGACCGGGCTCGGTACGGCATGCACGGCGACGTCGCGAATCGCGGGGTGCGCGTAGAGCGTCTTTTCCATCTCGAAGCTCGAGATGTTCTCGCCCCGGCGCCGCATGCTGTCCTTCTTGCGGTCGACGAAATACAAGAAGCCGTCGTCGTCGATGCGGCCGAGGTCGCCGGTGTGGAACCAGAGGTTGGCGCTCGCGGCGACCGTGTCGGCGGGGCGGTTCCAATAGCCGGCGAACATGAGGTTGGGTCCGTTGGGTCGGCACACGATCTCGCCGACCTCACCGACGGCCACCTCGACATCGTCGTCGTCGACGAGCCGTACGTCGAACTCCTCCTGATTGGGTTTGCCCGCCGCGCCCGGCTTGTTCTCCATTCCCGCGTCGAGCATCGAGATGAGCGACGCTTCGGTCAACCCGTAACCCGCGCTGAACGTCTTGCAGTGGAACCGTTCGCGCCACACCTGATCGACATCGGGCGGCATCGGCGCGGCCGCGCACAAACGCAGCGGCTGATCGTGCGAGTCGGGATGGTCGTCGGCGTTCGCGAGCAGGATCGCGAGTGAGCCGAGCATCGAAACGACAGTGGCGCCGGTGCGCTGCACTTCCGGCCAGAAGCGCGACACGGAGAAGCGGTGCACGATGCTCGCCCGGCCGCCAACCAGCAGGGTCCCCACGACACAGACCGAGATCGCGTTGAAGTGGAACAGGGGCAGCGGGGTGAGCACCACATCGTCGGGACGGCGTTCCCACGCGCGCGCGATCTGGTCCGCCAGGCTCACGATGTAATTCTGCGAGAGCATGCAACCCTTCGACGGGCCCGTCGTGCCCGCCGTATAGATGAAGCACGCGAGGTCGCTCGGGCGCACTTCCACGTCGACCGGCGGCGCATCGGACGCGGCCGCGAGCGCGCGTTCCCAGTCGGTGGTGGGGACACTGTCGATGACGGCGTCGGGATGGCCGACAACGATGCAGTGCGTCAGCGCCGGTGTGCCGTCGCCGGCGATCTCCACCACGCGGGACGCGTAGTCGCCCTGCACGATGAGTACCGTCGCCCCGGAGTCGTCCAACTGGTGGCGCAGGAACTCGCCTTTGTACGCGGTGTTGATCGGCACCTGCACCGCGCCGAGCTTGAGCGCGCCGAAGAACGAAACCACCTGTTCGGCGCGGTTGTCCAGCAATGTTGCAATTCGGTCGCCATGGTGCACACCGGTCGCGGCGAGCACCGAGGCCAATCGATTCGCGGCGGCATCCATCTCGCGAGCGGTGTACGCGTCACCCTCGAAATCGAGGTACGGGCCGTCGGGATCGGTGCGCAAACGATGCGCCAACGCAGCAACGACGGTGGTCTGTGCGCGTGCCATCACCTGACATTACCGTCAGCAATCCGATCCTTTCACCAGCGGGCCAACCGGCAAGAGATGCTCGACGCGGGCCATTGCGGGCGTCAGTATCGGGCAGGACCGGGCGGCTCGGCACCAGGAGCGCCAAAAGAAGTGGTGTCGGTACTCGCCTTCGAGCATGCGCCCATCGGCATCGCCGTGTTCGCGACGCACGGCGACTTCCCGGTCATCGCGGCGAACCAGGTCCTCGCCGACCTGCTCGGTTACACGCGAGAGGAACTCGTTGGGACCGACGCGCGCGCCGTCACCCACGTCGACGATTGGCCCCGGGTCGTCGACAACGTTCGCGGCCTTGCCGAAGGCGAGATCGACCACCGCAGCATCGAGAAGCGGTACGTCCGTCGTGATGGCTCGTCGTTTCGGGCGCTTGTGCACCTTGTCGCCGAACGCGACGCCGACGGCGTGCTCACCCAACTCGTCACGTTCGTGGAGGACATCGAGGCGCGCCGGAGCACCGAGGAACGCTTCCGGGCTGCGGCCGACTCCAGCTTCGCGTCCTTCTCCCTGCTGCGATCAGTGCGCGACGACAGTGGGGAGATCACCGATTTCGTGCTCGAGTACGCCAATCCCCGTGTGGTGCGCGGGCTGCGGATGACGCTGGAGGAGGCCGTCGGCCGGGGCCTGGACGACATCGCCGCAGAGGGAGTTCGCGAGGAGCTCCGCGAGGAGTGCCGGCGAGTCGTCGAGCTGGGCAAACCGAGCGAGGGTGAGCTGACGCTGCGCGGCGAAGGTGGAGACGACGCGTACGTGATGTACCAAGCGGTGCCCGTCGGCGACGGCGTCGCCCTCACCGTGCGCGACGTCACCGCCCAACGCCGAGCGGTCAACGCGTTGCGGTCCGACGAGGAACGCCTCGCGGCGATCGTCGGCCACGCGCAAGACGCGATCTTCGTGATGGACCGCGAACGGGTCATCCGGTGGGTAAGCCATGCCATCACCACGATCTGCGGGTACGACCCCGACGACCTTCGGGGCACCGATCTCCGCGACCTCGTGCATCCGATCGACCTACCGGAGTTCGACCAGCACCGGCAATGGACCCGCGCGCACCCCGGCGAACCGCACCACACCGAGGCGCGCATCCGCAAGGCCGACGGACACTGGCTCTGGGCGCAGCTGCTCGCGACGAACCTCGACGACCACCCCGCCGTGAGGGGCCTCGTCGTGCACGTACGCGACATCACCGAACGCAAGATCGCCGAAGGCGCCCTCCGGGCGAGCGAGCAACGCTTCCGCGCCCTCGTACAGAACGCGTCCGACCTCGTGAGCGTCTACGACGAGCACTTCGAACCGCTCTACCTATCGCCGTCACACGAAGCGCTCCTCGGCCCGGGCACCCACGAGCGCGCGGCGAGTTCACCTACTGCGATCGTGCACCGTGACGATGTGGCGCGCTTCGCGCACGCGCTCGAACTCGTCGCAGAGCAGCCACGCCGAACTGGCACCTGCCAGTACCGAGCGCTCCACGCAGATGGATCGTGGCGCCAGTTGGAAGTCCACATGTCGAACCTTCTCGACGACCCGGCGGTGCGCGGCATCGTCGTGAACGCGCGCGACGTCACCGAGGCGGCGGCCGCGATCGAAGCCTTGCGCGAACGCGAAGAATGGTTCCGCTCGCTCGTGCAGCACAGCTGGGATCTCGTGACGGTCGTCGACGGCGAGAGCCGCATCACCTACATCTCGCCGTCGCACATCAATGCACTCGGCCGGTCGCTCGACGAAATCCTGCGCCTCGGCAACCGACTCGTGCATCCCGACGACCATCCCAAGGCGAGAGAGGCGTTCAGCGCGGCGCTCGACCAACCTCTTGCACCCATCCGGGTGCAATACCGCCTCAGTCACGCCGATGGCACGTGGCACTTCTTCGATTGCACCTTCACGAACCTGATCAGTGACCCGACGGTCGGCGGAGTCGTGCTGAACGCGCATGAAGTTACCGAGGCGGTCGCGGCGGTAGACGCGTTGCGCGAGAGCGAGGAGCGCTTTGCAACGCTCGTGCGCTACTCCACCGATGTCGTCATCGTGACGCAGCGCGACGGCGCGGTCCACTATGTGAGCCCAGCAGTCGCGTTCGTGCTCGGGTACACCGAGGAAGAGTTCGGCCGCCTCACACTCGGGGCGTACGTGCACACCGACGACCTCGCCGCGTGGGACACGCACCTCGAAGAGGTGCTCTCCTACGCGGGGCGCGAGCACGCGCTGGAACTCCGCTTCCGTCACGCCGACGGACGCTGGCGTTGGATGGAAGCTCACGCGGTGAACTTGCTCGACGACACCGCACTGAAGGGTGTCGTGTTGCACCTCCACGACATCAGCGAACGGCGCGTCGCCGAAACCGAGCTCGAACATCAGGCCCTTCACGACCCGCTCACCGGTTTGCCCAACCGCGCGTTGTTGCTCGACCGGCTCGGTCGCGGCCTCGCCCGCAACGCCCGTAACGAGATGCAGACGGCCGTGCTCTTCATCGACCTCGACCGGTTCAAGGTGGTGAACGACTCGCTCGGCCATGCCTGCGGCGACGACCTCCTGGTGTCGGTCGCGGCCCGACTCCGCGCGTCGTTACGCGAAACCGACACGGTGGCGCGCCTCGGCGGCGACGAATTCGTGGTGTTGCTCGAGGACCTCGCACACGAGAGCGTCGCGCTCGACGTGAGCGACAAGATCCTCGGCGCGATGCGCCGGCCGTTCCAGGTCGACGGGCGGGAGTTCTTCGTGACCGCGAGCATCGGCCTCGCGCTCTCGACCGCCGACGCCGATACGCCCGACTCGATGGTGCGGGACGCCGACGCCGCGATGTACGTGGCGAAGGGACGAGGACGCAACCGCGTCGAAGTGTTCGACGAAGCCATCCGAATCCGCGCTGTGCATCACCTCGAAATGGAGCACGATCTGCACCGAGCGCTCGAACGCCAGGAGCTGCGGCTGGAGTACCAACCGGCGTACGAACTCGAGTCGAACCGGATCGTCGGCGTCGAGGCGCTCCTGCGATGGGACCATCCGCGCCGGGGGCTCGTGCGGCCCGTCGATTTCATCAGCGTCGCGGAAGACACGGGCCTCATCATCGACATCGGGCGGTGGACCATCGACGAGGCATGCCGCCAGGCGCGGCAATGGCGCGAGATGAACTCCTCACTCCGCACCGTGTGGGTGAATCTCTCAGCCCGGCAGCTCGCGGGCAGCGACCTGCCGAACGTCGTCAGTGACGCACTCACACGTCACGAGCTCCCCCGCGATGCGCTTGGTCTCGAACTGACAGAAAGCGCGTTGATCGAAGAAGGTCAAGGCGCCGGGAGCGTGCTGCGCGCCCTGGAAGAACTCGGTGTTCGGCTCGCGATCGACGACTTCGGCACCGGCTACTCGTCGCTGCTGTACCTCCAGCGGTTTCACGTCGACGTGTTGAAAGTGGACCGTTCGTTCGTGAGCGGCCTGGGCACGAGCGCCGACGACACGGCGATCACGAGCGCCGTCATCAGCCTCGGCCACACGCTCGGCATGGAAGTGAGCGCCGAAGGCGTGGAAACACCCACGCAACTCGAACGTCTCCGCGAGCTGCAGTGCGACACCGCCTGCGGCTATTACCTCGAACGGCCGACCACACCGGCTGCCGTTACCGGGCTCCTGCGCGCGAGTGCAGGTACGAACTAGCCGAGCGCGCCCGCGGCAACCGCGTCGCAATGCGCGTCGCGCGACCCAAAGCGGCTGTCGAGCGCCCAGGCGCGCTTCAAGTAGAGGTGCACGTCGACTTCCCACGTGAACCCCATGCCACCGTGGACCTGCGTCGCGGTTTTTCCGTTGGCCACCGCCGCCTCGCCTGCCATCACCTTCGCGGTACTGATGGCGCGTTCGAGCCCCGGCAGATCGGGGTCGGCGAGGTGCGCGCCGGCTGCGTACACCGCGGCGCGCGCTACCTCGGTGCTCACCACCATGTCGGCGAGCATGTGCTTCATCGCCTGGAACGATCCGATCGGGCGATCGAACTGCTGGCGC
>JAODBJ010000213.1 GCA_025463905.1 Actinomycetes bacterium | reverse complement strand
ACGGTGCCGGGAGTCGACGTGAGCTGCCCGATGTCGAGGCCGACTCGCGTCACCCGCGTGACCGATTTACGCGACGCGTCGAACCGTACGAGCCGGCCGCCGGTCGAGTACCAAACGGCGCCGGGCGTGAGCGTCATCGCCGTCGGGATGCCGTACTGCGTCTGCATGAAGCTGAACTCGGTCACGTCGAAGCCGCCCGCGACGTACGCCGTGTGTGCGGGCGTGAACAGCGGTTTGATCGGCGTGGGTGCCTGCGTTGTGGTCGGCGAATTTGCCGGTGACGAGGGCGGTGTCGTGGTCGACGACGAGGCAGTTTGGCGTGCGGTCGAGGGGCCGCCGGCGAACACGCTGCCGGCTGACGTGCGGTGGGTGGTCGTGATGGCGCCGGCGACGATGGTCGTGACCGTCGCGGCGGCTGCGATTGCGACCGTGGCCGCGATGCGGGTGCGCCGGCGCCGGCGGTGCGCCAGTTCTCTGATCACGCCGACCGGGGTCGGTTCGAGTTCGGGCCGGTCGGCGAAGGCCGTGCCGGCGCGTTCCAAGTCATCCATGGCGGTCGTCCTCACCGACGAGCGTCGCCGGTTCGCGCAGCGACTGGCGTAGCGCCCGGAGCGCATCGTGGAGTTGGGACGCGACCGTGCCTCGGGTAACGCCGAGTGCGGTCGCGATGTCGGCTTCGGTCATGTCGGCGACGTAGCGGAGCGCGACGACCGCCCGTTGCCGCGGCGGCAGTTGCGCGACGGCGTCCCACACCTCGAGGTCGTGCTCCCATGCGATGTCTCTTGGCGCGATCTTGGTGAGCAACCGCACTTCTATCGCCCGACGTTTCGCGCGCCGCCGCTGCACGTTGATGGCGACGCGGTACGTCCACGCTTCGGGCGCTGCCATGGTCTGGACGCGCTTCCAATGGTTCAGTGCCCGGCAGAACGCTTCGTCGGTGGCTTCGCGCGCTTCGTCGAGGTCCCCCACCGCAACCGCGACGGCACCGAGGAGGCGTCGGTATCTCGCCTCGTACCAGGTCTCGAACGACCCTCCGGTGTCCACCGCGAAAGTAAAGCCACGAACGGCACCGAATGTTGGGGCCGACAGTGTTGGGCGCGAACTTCCTCAGGCGAGGGCGCGGAGAGTGGCGCTGACGGTGGCCCGGCGGTCCTCGCCCCAGGGCAACGCAAAGAGGATCGGAACGTCGACACCGGCGTCGGCATAGGCCGAAACCGCCGCCCGTACGTGAGTCGCGTCTCCCATGATCTGCACTTCGTCGACCCAGCGGTCGCCGATCGCGGCGAGGGCACTGTCGCGGTCGCGCGCCTTCCAGTGTGCACGGAACGATTCGACGTCGTCGGCGTAACCGGCGCGGGCGAACTGGTTCGCGTACGCGTCCACGACCGCGTAGTTCAAGAGATCCTTGCGTGCGAGATCGGCGTAACGGTCGCGGTCGGTGACGGCGGCGTGCACGAACGCGTAGATCTTCGCGTCGCCGCCCTTACGAATCTGTTCCACGCACCACGGCACGACCGACGCTGGGAGGTAATTCAGCAACACGCCGTCGGCGATCGCTCCCGCGAGGCGCAACATCTGCTCGTTGAGTGCGGCCACGACGATCTTGGGTTTGCGTTCATCGAGGCGCAGACCGAGCCGGAAGCGGTTCACCTGGTAGAAGTCGCCTTCGAACGTGACCTGCTCGCCACTCAAGCATTCGCGAACGAGCGCCACGTACTCGCGAACTTGTGCGATGGGACGGTCGCCGTAACCGGCGCCGTGCCATTGGCCCGCGACCGCCGGTGACGAAATGCCGACGCCGAGGTACACGTCGCGCTCGGGTGCAAGTTGTTGGAGGGTCGCGGCGGCCATGGCGGCGAGTGGTGGCGTGCGCAACTGCAACGCGATCACGCCCGTGCCGAGGCCGATACCCGGCGCGGCGGTGCTGATCGCACCGAGCAACGAGAAGGCTTCAGCCGCGTTCGCCTCGGCGGCCCACACCGATTGGTAGCCGAGCGAGTCTGCTTCTCGGGCCACGTCGACCGACATCGGTGCGCCGAGGGTTTGCACCCCGGCCACGCTCATGCCGTAGGGGATACGCGGTGTGGTCATGGTCGGTGTCGTCATCGAGCCAACGCTACGCAGCCGACGCTTCGGCTTTCTGCTTCAACCGTCGCAAGTTCCTGCGCCAGATCGCGCGCAGCACGGGTTTCGCGGCGAGCGCGCCGACGGGACCACCCATCCACAAGGGGAATTGCAGGCGTTCCTGCCAGGAGAAGCGCGTGCGGCCGTGCCGCCGCCGTCGCAGCACGAAGCGACCGCGCCCGGTGAATATGCCGCGGTGGATGATGCCCATGGCGCGCCCCGGCTCCCATTCGGTCACCGTCATGCGGTCGGTGGTTCGGAACGGGCCGACCCTCGTGAGACAGTCGAACTCGGTGCCGATGCCGCGATGGTGCGACGAAACGAAAGTGATCGCGCGCGCGTCTGCCATCCATTCGACGTGGTCTTCGATGCGTTCGAGGTACCGCCACAATTCGCGCGGGGGAACGTCGACGGTGATCCCCACCGTGATCTTCATCGGGGCGCATCCGGCAGCGCTTCGCGCAAGGCCGTAGCCGCCAGTTCGGGAGGCATGGTGTTCACGAACATGCCGGTTCCCTCTTCGAAGCCGGCGACGACACTGACGCGGGGCACGATCCGCACGTACCAATGGAAGCCGTCGTCGGTGCCGGCCGGAGCAGTGTGCACAACCACGTTGTAGGGCGGGTCGTCCAACACGCCGGCGACGGCCGCCAGCACGTGACGCGTCGCGCGAGCGACGGTCGCGATTTCGTCGTCGGGGGCGCGGTCGAAACGCGGCCCCGACGCGAGATGGGCGATGAGCACTTCGTATGGTGATCGTGATGCCGGCGGGCACCAGGCGAGTGCGTCGCCTCGGAGCACGCCGTGGGTACCGTCGAGCGCGTCATTGCTCGCGGTCGCGACGAGATCGCGCCCGGCAGCGGCGAACCGCTCGAGCGCGCGACTCACCGCGGGAGGTACGAGTGGCAGCGCGACGACTTGCGCGTGCGGGTGCTCGATCGACGCGCCCGCGGCCCGGCCCGAGTTCACGAACGGTTGCGCGTGCACGAAGCCGGCGGCGAGGTGGAACGCGCAGCGATCGCGCAACACCGTGAACACTTCGACGGCCCTGTCGTCGGAGAGCCGGCCGAAGCTGTTCTCGTGGGAGGGCGAGAGCACCACCACTTCGTGTGCACCATCGAAGCCGTCGCCCACGATTGGGTACAGGTTCGGCACCGCGCGTACGCGCCAACCCGGCGTATTCGGCGCGCCGGCGCCGGTGCGGGTCACCTCCGGTGGCGTCAACTCCTCGTTCCCCGGACAGAACGGGCACGGGCCGGAGCGATCGCGGTGCGTATCGGGCCTGCGTGCGCGCGCCGGCGCGAGGATCACGAGCGAGCCCGTGAGCGGGTCTTCACGCAGTTCGGACATCGGGCGGCAGGGTAACGACACCGGGGCGCAAGCCGCGGGCCTGGCTTGCGTACGCTGGTCCGGTGCCCGTGCGTTTCGTGATCATCGGCGGTGGCCCAGCCGGCAACACGGCGGCAACCGTCGCGGCGTCACTGGGCGCGGAAGTCACGATGATCGAGCGGGACGTCGTCGGCGGCGCCGCCCATCTGTGGGACTGCATCCCGTCGAAAGCGATGATCGCGACGGGTGGTGAGCTCACCGAACTGGCGCGCGCGTCCACGATGGGGCTCGAAGCGTCCGGTCATCTCGACGTCGTCGCGTTGCGCCAACGAGTCACGAAGATCGAGAAACAGCTTCGCGACGCCACCACCGCGCTGCTCGAATCGCAGAACGTGCGACTGGTGCACGGCACCGGTCATCTCGTTGGCCCGTACACCGTCGTGGCAGACACCGACGACGGCGAGGTGGAGTTCGAAGCCGACGCGGTGCTTCTCGCCACCGGCTCGCGCCCGCGTATCCCCGAGTGGGCTGACCCCGATGGCGAGCGGGTACTCACCACCCGCCAGGCGTATCCACCGCCCGAAATCCCCGATCATCTCGTCGTCATCGGTTCGGGCGTCACCGGTGTGGAGTTCACGCACATGTTCAGCGCGCTCGGTTCGCAGGTGACGCTGGTGGTGTCGCGTCAGCAGGTGTTGCCGTACAAGGACGCCGAAGTTGCCGCGGTGCTGGAAAACGAATTCCTCTCTCGCGATGTGAAACTCCTCAAGGGCGCGCGCGCTGAAACCATCACCCGCGACGGCGACAAGGTGTTCGTGTCGTGTGACGACGGTCGGCGCGCCGAAGGCTCACACGTGTTGCTCTGTATTGGTTCGATCCCGAACTCCGACGGCCTCGGCTGCGAGGCGGCCGGCGTGGAAGTGAACGAGCAGGGCTACATCCCTGGGAACCGCCACGGCCAGACCAACATCCCCCACATCTATTCGGCCGGCGACGTCGCGGGCCGGTTGCCGTTGTCGTCGGTCGCTTCGATGCAGGGACGCAAGATCGCCGAACACGTCATGGGTCTCACCGCTCGGGCGCATCGCCATCTTGATTACGACAAGGCCGCGTCCGCGATCTTCACCGACCCGGAAATCGCGGATGTCGGAATGGCGGAGGCCGAAGCATTCGCGGTTGGTCGCAAGCTGCGGGTCACGAAAGTGCCGTTCAGCGCGAACCCCAAGTCGCTCATCAACGGCGACCCGCGCGGCTTCGTGAAGATTCTCTCCGACCCGGCTACCGGGGTGGTGCTCGGCGGCTCGATCGTCGGTCAGAACGCGGCCGAACTGATCAGCGTGCTCGCGGTCGCGGTCACCAACGGCTTGAAAGTTGTCGACATCGTGGACTCGTTGCTCGTACACCCGGCGCTTGCGGAATCGCTCGCCGAAGCGGCCTACTAGCGGGCGGCAACTTGTGCAGGCACTCGTCACCGGCGCGGCCGGCTTCGTCGGCAGCAATCTCGCGGAAGCGCTCCTCGCTCGCGGTGATCGTGTCGTGGGCGTGGATTGCTTCGTCCCGTATTACGACGAAGCAACGAAGCGCGCGAACCTCGAAACGCTGATCGCGTCACCCGACGGCAAGTTCGTGGAAGCCGACCTCCGCACCGCCGACATCGATGCGCTCCTCGACGACGTCGACGTCGTGTTCCACCAAGCGGCGCAAGCGGGCGTACGCCACTCGTGGGCCGGCGGGTTCGCCGACTACCTCGGGCACAACGTGCTCGCGACGCAGCGATTACTCGACGCGGTGCATCGCTGCGGCGCGCGTCGCGTCGTGTACGCGTCGAGTTCGTCGGTATACGGCAACCAAGCGCGCTACCCGACCACCGAGGAGGATCTTCCGCGTCCGTACAGCCCCTACGGCGTGACGAAACTCGCCGGCGAGCACCTCTGTGGTCTCTACGCCGAGAACTGGGGCCTCCCGGTGGTGGCGCTGCGCTACTTCACCGTGTTCGGCCCTCGCCAACGCCCCGACATGTCGATTCACCGGTTGTGCGAAGCCGCGCTGAGCGGCGCGGTGTTCCCGCGCTACGGCGACGGCAACCAGGTTCGTGAGTTCACCTACGTCGCCGACATCGTCGCGGGCAACCTTGCGGCGGCCGAAGCCGACATCGCGCCCGGCAGCTACATGAACCTCGCGGGTGGTGGTGAGCTCACACTCAACGAACTGATCGCGACGGTCGAACGTCTCGCGGGAACGGCGGTGAAGATCGAAGAGCATCCGTCCGTACCCGGCGACGCCCGCCGCAACGGCGGCGTAACCGAGCGAGCACGCGCCCTCCTCGGCTGGGAACCCCAAACCTCCCTAGAAGCCGGCCTCGCCAACCAACTCACCTGGCACAAACAACGTGCGTCGCTAGACAACAAATAGTGTTGCGTAGCGACGCACGCTAGGCCAGGGCGCCGCGGATGACGGTGACGGCGGCGCCGCCGAGGACGACGCGATCGCCTTCCAAGCGCGTGTGCACCACGCCTCCGCGTGCTGAGGCTTGGTACGCGCGGAGTTCGGGGCCGAGGCGGTCGGCCCAATGGGTTGCGAGCACGCAGTGGGCTGAGCCGGTCACGGGATCTTCGTCGATGCCGACCCGCGGACCGAAGGTGCGCGACACAATGTCGAAGTCGTCGTCGCGGGCCGTCACGATGACCGCGCGCGTGTCGACGGCCTCGAGCTTCACGAAGTCGGGTGAGAGCGTGCGCACCGTTCGCCCGTCGGCCACCTCGACGAGGACGTAGAAATCGCTGCGGCGGACGTCGAGCGCGTCGGCCGCGTTCACGCCGAGCGCGTCGAACAATCCGGGCGGCGCATCGGCCGCGACCGCGGGCGTAGCGGGGAAGTCCATCTCGATCATGTCGCCGCGCCTCGTTGCAGTCAGGAGGCCGCTGCGGGTGTGGAACCGTGCTGGCTCCGACCCGTTGAGTACGCCCCAGTCCCACAACGCGTGCGCGCCGGCGAGGGTGGCGTGCCCGCAGAGGTCGACCTCGGTCGCGGGTGTGAACCAGCGCAGGTCGAAATCACCGTCGGGCCGCGGTGCAACGAACGCAGTTTCGGAATGCTTCATCTCCGCCGCGACCGCTTGCATCCACGTGTCGTCGCGTTCGGGATCGACCACCGCGTCGAGGCGCACGACCGCCGCCGGGTTGCCGCGGAACACTTCGGCGGTGAAGGCGTCAACCACCTGTAACGGGAGCGTCATGCCAGCCATTCGAGCACGGCGTGCCGAGCCCGCGCCCGGGATTATTCGTCGACTACTCGATGATCGCCAGAACGTCGCCGGTACTGACGGCGTCGCCGGGCGACACCTTGACCTCCGCGACCTTGCCCGCGACCTCGGCGTTGATGTTGTTCTCCATCTTCATCGCTTCGAGCACGAGTAACGCCTGACCGATCTCGACGGTCGCGCCCACCTCGACCAGCACTTTCACGATCGTGCCCTGCATCGGGGCGGTCACGGTGCCGTCGCCGCTGCCACCGCTGGACCCCGCGACGTTCGCCGGCTTCGGCCGGCCGGCCGGTGCACCCGCGCGCCGCGGCGTTCCCGGCGCGGAGGCCGCCGCGACTTCCGGCATCCATACCTTCACGGTGAAGCGCTTGCCGTCGACCTCCACTGGCATGCTTCGTTCCACGAGCGGTCCTGCGGCTGCACCTTCGCCGTCGGCTGCGGCCGGCGCGGTCGCGGGTGCTTCGGCCGAGAACAGCGCGTGGTCGACTTCGTCTTCCACCCACTTGGTGGAGTGGCGCACCGCGCGGAAGTCGGGGTGGGAGAGCAGCGCGATATGCGCGGGGATGGTCGTGTGCAACCCGCTCACCTCGAACTCGCGCAGCGCGCGAATCAAGCGGTCGATCGCGCGGTCACGATCGGGCGCCCACACCACGAGCTTGCCGATCAGGTTGTCGTAGTACTGCGAGACGGTGTCGCCTTCCTGGTACCCGCCATCCCAACGCACACCGAGGCCCGCGGGGAGACGCAGGCGCGTCAACGTGCCGGGCGAGGGCAAGAAGTTGCGAGTCGCGTCTTCCGCGTTGATACGGCACTCGATGGCGTGCCCGACGAGCGTGACGTCGTCCTGTGTGATCGACAATGGTTCGCCCGCCGCGACCCGCAGCTGTTCGGCCACGAGGTCGAGCCCGCTGATCTCTTCGGTGACGCAATGTTCGACTTGCAGCCGGGTGTTCATCTCCAAGAAGAAGAAGTCGCCGTCCTGGTAGAGCATCTCCACCGTGCCGGCGTTCACGTAGCCACATGCTCGCGCCGCCTGGATCGCGGTTTCGCCCATCGCTCGCCGCGTTTCGGCGGGGATGCCCGGTGCCGGCGCCTCTTCGATGAGCTTCTGGTTACGCCGCTGCGTCGAGCAGTCGCGGTCGCCGATGTAGATCGCGTTGCCGTGGGTGTCGCAGAACACCTGGAGTTCCACGTGGCGTGGGCGCGTGAGGTAGCGCTCCATATAGATCTCGGGGCGGCCGAAGTACGCCTGCGCTTCGCGCTGAGCCGATTCCATCGCCGCGGCCGCGTCGTCGGCGTGGTGCACGACTTTCATCCCGCGACCACCGCCGCCGAACGCCGCTTTGATCGCGATCGGGTAGCCGTGCTCTTCGCCGAACGCGAGGATCTCGCTCGAATCCTGGATCGGCGTGGTCGTGCCGGGCACCGAAGGCACGTTCGCGCGCTCGACGGCGAGCCGCGAAGAGATCTTGTCGCCCATGATCTCGATCGCATCGGGCGGGGGACCGATCCACACCACCCCGGCGTCGGTGAGCCGCCGCGCGAAGTCGGCGTTCTCACTGAAGAAGCCGTAGCCCGGGTGCACCGCATCGGCGCCCGACGTGCGAATCGCGTCGAGGATCGCGTCGGTGTTGAGGTAACTCTCCGCCGCGGTCTGGCCACCTAACGCGTAGGCCTCGTCGGCGTAGCGAACGTGGGCCGCGTCGCGGTCGAGTTCTGAGTAGACCGCGACCGTGCGGATGCCGACTTCACGGCACGTGCGCATCACACGGATCGCAATTTCGCCGCGGTTCGCGATCAACACCTTGGAAAACACTGGCGACCTCTCGGGGGCACGGGGCGACGGCAGGAACGGGCCCGTATCCTACGGATGATGCGCAGTGACGCTCCGGCCGAGCGCAACGACGGGCTCGCGAACTACCTGCACGGCACCCGCTTCGGGCCGATCGAGTGGTTCCGACAACTCGACTCCACGAATCGTTACGCATCCGAGGCCGCCATCGCCCGTGCGGGCGACGGTCTCGTGGTGGTGGCCGACGAGCAGACCGCGGGCCGGGGCCGGCTCGGGCGCACCTGGGAAGCGCCGCCCGGCGCGTCGCTGCTCGTGTCGGTGCTGCTGCGCATGGGGCCCTCGTCCGACCTGCGGGCTCTCGCAACGCCCGCCGCGGCGCTGGCGGCCGCTGACGCGCTGCACGCGCTCGCCGGTATCGACGCAAGACTCAAGTGGCCGAACGACCTCGTGGTGGGCGAGCGCAAGATCGCGGGTTTCCTCGCGGAAGCGGTGCACGGCGCGAGCGCGGTCGTGGTGGGGATGGGGTTGAACGTGTCCTGGCCGGCGTTCCCCGACGAGTTGGCCGATATCGCGACGGCCGCGAACCACTGCTCCGACCGTCCGGTCGATCGCGAACCGTTGCTCATCGAGTGGTTGGTCCGCTACGACCGGCGGCTGCGCGCGCTCGCGCACCCCGGCGGCGAACGCGAACTGCGTGACGCGTGCGCGGCCCGGTCGGCAACGCTCGGGCGCCGCGTGCGGGTGGAGTTGTCGAACCGCGCGCTCGTCGGGTTGGCGAGCGGCCTCACGAGCAACGGGATGCTCGAAGTCACCAGCGACGACGGCGCGGTGGAGGCAGTGGCTTCGGGCGACGTCGTGCACCTCCGCCCCGCCTGATCCTCGCCGCTAGGGGTCGAGATCGTGGCGGCGCAATTCGGTGAACGCGGCGGCGAGGCGTTCGCTGACCGGGCCCGGCGCCGATCGCAACGGCACGCCGTCAACCGTCGCAATCGGCTGGACCTCGCGCACAGTCGACGAGAGGAACGCCTCGTCGGCATCGCGTAGGTCGGCGAGGCTCAGCGTCGCTTCTTCGACCGCGACGTCACATGACTCGCTCGCAACGATCAACAGCGCCCGCGTGACTCCGAGCAAGCAGCCCGACGTTGCCGGCGGCGTGCGCGCCACACCGTCGCGCACGACGAACACGTTTGATCCGGTGGCTTCGCACAACTCGTCGCGTGTGTTCAGGAACATCGCTTCGTGCGCGCCGCGCGCCTCCGCGAATGCGAGAGCGCGCACGTTCTCGGCGTAGGAGATGGTTTTCAATCCCGCGCACGCGCCGCGTTCGTTGCGCGACCAGGGCACCACCACCACATCGGCGCGCGCCGCGGGCGCGTCGACTGCGGTCGCGACGACGAAGGCGGTCGGCACCGCGCCGCCGCGGCTCGAGCCGGGCGGGGCGGGGCCACCGGTGACGGTCACTCGAACGCGAGCCTCTCGGAGCGCGTTCGCGTCGAGCACGGCGTCGGCGGCGTGTCGCAGGACTTCGGAAGCCGGGATGTCGAGACCGAGCCCCGCGGCCGACACCGCGAGCCGCTCGTAGTGCCGTCGCCACGCGAACGGCACTCCGTCGTACACACGCAGCGTCTCGAACACACCGTCGCCCACAACGAGACCGTGATCGAGCGGTGAGATGCGCGCCTCGCCGATCGGCATCAACGCACCGTCGAGCCAGATGATCACGCCCTACCGCCTGCCATCGATCCCGCGCGGAGCAATGCGAGCAACCGCGCTCCTTTCAACTCGGTTTCCTCCCACTCCTGCTGTGGTTCGGAGTCCGCGACGATCCCGCCACCCACACCGAAATGCACCTGGTGCGCGGTGGTGGTGAACGTGCGGATCGCCACGGACCACTCGGCCGCCGCGCGTTCCGCGTCGATCCACCCGATCGCGCCGCAATAGGCGCCGCGCCGTACTGGCTCGAGCGTTTCGATGGCCTGCATCACGCGCGGTTTCGGTGCTCCGGTGATGGACGCGGGAGGGAACGTCGCGCGTACGAGGGCACCGAGCGTGACGTCGTCTCGCCGGCGGCCGCGCACCGTGCTCACGAGGTGATGGAGGCCGGGGTGGGCTTGCACCGCGCACATTGACGGGACGTGCACCGAGCCGGGCACGCATACCCGGCCCAGGTCATTGCGGGCGAGGTCGACGATCATCACGTTCTCGGCGCGGTCCTTCGCGCTTGCGCCCAGCGTGCGGGCGTCGACGGCGGTGCCCTTGATCGGCTGCGTCTCCACCTCGCGGTCGCGTACCCGCAGGAAGAGTTCGGGCGAAGCCGACACGAGCGACGCACCGACTCGTGTGTCGTCGAAGGCAAGGAATGCTTCGTGCGGCGCGCCGTGGCGTTCGTGCACCGCGGCGAACAGCGCGGTCGGGTCAACCTGCTGGTCGAGCGTGAGCCTGCGGGTGAGGTTCACCTGGTAGCACTCGCCCGCGTACAGAAGCTGTTTGATCTCCTCGACACGGGACGCGTGCTCATCCCGCGTCAGACTTGACCGCCACCGCGCGTGCGCGACGGGCATGGCGGGGTGGGTAGCCCCGTTGTTCTCGACGACGGCGCGCAGCGCGCGCTCGAGGACCCGCCGAACGGGGCCCTGGCCGAGCACCCGCGGTGCCACACCCGGCGTGCACACGATGCGCGCGTCGTGGCGGGCGAGCACCGCATCGGGGAGGTGCAGGTCGTCGTGAGCCCGTGTGTCGACGTGTTCGACGGCTCGTCCGAGGTCGTACGCGAGGTAGCCCGTCCAGAACCCCGCCCGTTCGGCACGGTCGAGCGCGTCGAACGCGTCGGTGCCGTTCGCGACGACGAGTTCGTCGGGGTCGGTCGCGATCACGAGCGACGGTCCGTCTCGCACCACGGTGACGGGTCTGGGCGTGAGCGTCGCGACGAGTGCGACCACATCAACGCCGAACGAGGTCACACGGTGAGGCTAGTGATGCAGCAACTAGCGGGCGGTGGGAACGGCGCTCCGAGGCGCGGCGGGAAGCGCGCTCTGCAGAAGCGACGCGAACTGTCGTACGAGGAATGGTTCGAGGAGCGGTGGCGCTTCGATCGGCCGGAAGTGGATGCCGTCGGCCTCGCGGATCGTGAGCGGTCCGAGCGGACCCGGTATCTGGTAAATCGGCGTGGTGCCGTGGCACGCGACCTTCGCGAGTGGCACGAACCCGATCTGGCGCGGCGCGATCCGACGGGTGTGACGCAGCACCGCGTTCACCGAGCCCAGACGCACGTTGATGTCGGGGCGACCCACGCACGGCATCACCACCCAGATCACCGCGGCGCCGCGCTGGGTGAGCGTCTTCACGAAGGTGTCGGCGAGCCCTCCGTACCACCGCGCCCAGCCCGGCATGCCGGGACGTAGCGCGAGGCCGAGGGGATCACGCTCGATCGTGTCCCATACGCCGATCATCACGACGACGAGGTCGGGGTTGTCGACGGCAATCATCTTGGTGATGGAGTCCTGCCAGTGGGCGAACGCCGCGGCCGGCGGCGTCGGCCCG
Organism: Actinomycetes bacterium; assembly: GCA_025463905.1. GTDB lineage: Bacteria > Actinomycetota > Acidimicrobiia > IMCC26256 > PALSA-610 > JAODBJ01. The sequence goes on along the minus strand of JAODBJ010000213.1, from coordinate 42,392 downwards.
ATGTCGTTGTGGCCGGGAACGTCGGCCGTCAGCCCGAACCCCGGGCCCATGAAGCCTCCGGCGCCTGCGAAGGAGAGTGGCAGGTGGTAGCGGGTGACCAACTCGTGCGCGGTGTTGGTCAGCGACGGGACGAGGCTGAACCCGACCGAGTCGCCGATGTAGGCGACCCGTAACGGCGCCGCGCTCGTGATCGGTCGTCGCAGCTTCACTTCGGGTGCGCGGCGGAGCGGTGGTGTGCTCGAAGCCGTGAAGTGCATCGGCGGCGTGCTGGTGGGGGTGATCGTGGTGGTGCGCGTCACGGTCGCGTCTGTCGGCGCGATCGTGGGCGCCGCGGTGCTCGTCAGACTGCCGCAGCCCGCGCCGAACATTGCCCCCGCAATGCACGCCACCGCAATGCACGCCACCGCATTGCGCGCGGCGGTGTGCGTTGCGGCGCGGGCCGCCCGTCGCTGTGTCCCCCCGGTCATCGCTCCATCCGTGTGTTGCGGTTGGTACCACGGTCTTCCACAACCTGGCAACCTTCTAACCCCCCGGAGCTAGCGTGCCTGCGTGGATCACGACCTCTCGTCGGAGCAGGAACAGTTCCGCAAGGTCGTGCGCGACTTCGCCGAGGGCGAGATCGCGCCGTACGCGGAGCAATGGGACCGCGAGCACACGTTCCCGGTCGACACTGTGCGCAAGATGGGCAAGCTGGGCCTCTTCGGCCTCTGCTTTCCGCCCGAATACGGCGGTACCGGCGCCGACTACCTCACGTATTGCATCGCGATCGAAGAACTCGCGCGCATCGATTCGTCGATGGCGATCACACTCGAAGCGGGCGTGAGTCTGGGCGCAGCGCCGTTCCACTACGCGGGCACCGAAGCGCAGAAGCACGAGTACCTCGTGCCGATGATCGCCGGCGAAGTGCTCGGCGCGTTCGGCCTCACAGAAGCCGAGGCCGGCTCTGACGCGGGCGCGACCCGCACGCGCGCGCAGTTCGATGACGACGCACGCGAATGGGTGATCGACGGGCAGAAGACGTTCATCACCAATTCCGGCACACCCATCACCAAATGCGTGACGATCACCGCGCGTACCGGTGCGGAAGAGATCTCCAACATCATCGTGGACTCCGGTACGCCGGGTTTCGAGGTGCTTCCGCCGTACCGCAAGATGGGCTGGCACGCGAGCGACACGCACGAGCTGTCGTTCTCGGGCTGTCGCGTTCCCGAAGAGCACCTGCTGGGGGAGCGGGGCGCGGGCTTCTCCGGCTTCTTACGAATTCTCGACGACGGCCGCATCGCGATTGCCGCGCTTGCCGTCGGACTCGCGCAGGCATGCCTCGACGCGTCGGTCGAGCACGCGAAGACACGCCAGGCGTTCGGCGGCCCGATCGGTCGGTACCAGTCGATCGCGTTCAAGTGCGCCGACATGGCTCTCGCGATCGAAAACGCGCGCAACCTCGTATACAAAGCCGCGTGGCTGCGCGACCAGGGTCGACCGATCCGTCGGGCCGCGGCGATGGCGAAGTTGTACTCGAGCGAGATCGCCGTCAGCGCGACGCGCGATGCAGTGCAGATCTTCGGCGGCTATGGATACATGGACGACTCGCCCGTGAGTCGCTTCTATCGCGACGCGAAGATCCTCGAGATCGGCGAAGGCACGAGCGAGATCCAGCGCGTCGTGCTCTCACGCGATCTCGGTCTACCCGTCGAGTAGCAAGGACCGCCGCCGAAGCGCGACGAAATCAGCACATCGGGGCACTACGCTCGATTTACCGTGCCCCGGCGTCGCGATTCCGCTACTCGTCGTTTCCTCGGGCGCTTCGCCGTCGCGTTCACGTGCTGCGTCGTGTTCACCTCGAGCGGCATCGGCGCGGCCTACTGGTTCGCGAACAGCAAGTGGGACAAGGTGCATGTCGCGCCCATCCCGGCAGGTGTGTTCGCGAGCCCTGAACGCGGCAAACCTGCGAACTATCTGATCATCGGTTCGGACACCCGTTCCGATCTCACGAGTCCGCAAGACGTCGCGCGCTTCGGTGGCTCCCAAGGTCCGCCTCGATCCGACACGATCATGATCGCCCACGTGGACCCGGCGACGCAGCGGACGATGCTCGTGTCGTTCCCGCGCGACCTGTGGGTGAACGTCCCCGGCCGCGGGATGAAGAAGATGAACGCCGCGTTCAACGACGGGCCGGCGAAGGTGATCCAAACCATCTCGTCGAACTTCGATATCCCGATCCACCACTACCTCGAAGTCGACATCGCCGGGTTCCGCAACCTGGTGAACGCGATCGGCACTGTCCCGATCTACTTCCCGACCCCCGCGCGCGACGAAGCGACCGGGCTGCAGATCCTCTTGCCGGGTTGCTATCACTTCAACGGCGACGACGCGGTCGCGTACGTGCGCTCGCGCGAGTACGAGTACAAAGAGACCGCGAAGGGCAACTGGAAAAAGGACCCGACGTTCGACCTCGGTCGGATTCGCCGGCAGCAGTACTTCATTCGTTCACTCGCACAGGTCGCGATCAACTCCGCCGCCAAGCACCCGCTCAACGCCGACAACGTCCTCAACAAGGTGTTTGCTCCGCTCACCAGGGACCGGAACCTCGGCCTCTCCGACATGCGTGCGCTCGCCGTCGCGTTTCGTTCGACCGACCCCGCGTCGGTTCAGATGCTGACCGTGCCGTCGACACCCGACCACATCCAGGGTCAGGACGTGCTGCTGGTCGACCAGGCCGGCGCGGCGCCCGTGTTCGAGCAGCTCCGCTCGATCGGGCCGAAGGCAAAGCCGCTGCCGGTACCGAAAGACGTCGTGCCGAACCAGGTGACCGTCAAGGTGCTCAACGGCTCCGGGGTTCAAGGCGCGGCCAAGTCGACGATGGACGCCTTGCAGATCTCGGGCTTCCACCGCGTCGACCCGCAGGCGAACGCCGACCGCTCCGACTACCAAGCCACCGAAGTGCGCTACGTGCGTGGCGCGCTGCACAAGGCGCAACTGGTTGCCGCGTATCTCGGTGCCGGAAAGCTCGTCGCGGGCAAGAGCGTCGCCGGCGCCGACGTCACGGTCGTGCTCGGCGCGGACTTCAAGCGCGTGACGGTGCCCACCACGCTGCCCCCGACATCTCCACCGACGACCGTGACTGCCAACGGGAGTTCCACGACCACCACCGGGCAGGCCGCCAACCCGGGGCGCACGCCCGGGGCCAAGACCCAACCCGTTGTGGGTTGCTGACCGGGAACTCTCGCCATGACTCCTTCGTTTCCTGCCTCGATGCACGCCTTCTGGAGCCGGTTCGTCGTCGCGCTTGTCTTGTGCGTCTCGCTGAGCGCCGGCGGTATCGCGGGCGCGTACTGGTTCGCCAACGACAAATGGAATGCCGTCACCGTCGCGCCTATCTCGCCTGACGCGTTCTCGAAGACGCAAAAGGGCAAGCCCGCGAACTTCTTGATCATCGGTTCCGACACGCGCGCGTTCGCGAAGAGCGCCAGCGATCAACAGCACTTCGGGAGTCCGAACGTCGAGACCGGTCAGCGTTCCGACACGATCATGATCGCCCACATCGACCCGCGCACGAATACCGGGATGGTGGTGTCGTTTCCCCGCGACCTCATGGTGGATATTCCTGGTCTCGGGCGATCGCGCATCAACGCCGCCTTCAACTACGGGCCGCAGCGCATCATCGAGACGCTCAAACAGAACTTCAACATCCCTATTCACCACTACCTCGAGGTCGACTTCGCGGGATTCCAAGACCTGGTGAACGCGGTGGGAAGCGTGCCGATCTATTTCACGACACCGGCACGTGACACCTACACCGGGCTGCAGATCCTCTTGCCCGGCTGCTACCACCTGAACGGCGCCGACGCGCTCGCGTACGTGCGGTCGCGCCACTACCAGTACAAGAACAGCACCGCGGACTCGTGGCACGAGGATCCCTTCTCCGACCTCGGGCGCATCCAACGCCAGCAGTACTTCATCCGTTCGCTCGCGCAGGTCGCCATCACCACCGCCGCGCATCAGCCGCTCAAGGCCAACAACATCCTCGACAAGGCGTTCGCGAGTCTCACCCGCGACAAGGGCCTTGCGCTCTCCGACATGAGCGGCCTCGCGGCCACGCTGCGCAACGCCGATCCGGCTGTCGTGAAAATGATGACGATCCCCACGACGGTGAACAGCGACAACGCGACACTGTCGCTCGACCCCGCGAAGGCCGAGCCGGTGTTGCAACAGCTGCGCTCGTTCACCAGCCCGAAGTCGACGACAGCCACCGTGCCGAAGGACGTCGTGCCGAACCAGGTGACCGTGAAGGTCCTCAATGGTTCGGGCGTCCGCGGCAAGGCCGCGACCACACTGACCGCGCTCGGGGCGGCCGGATTCCAGCCGCTCACGCCGCCCGCCGACGCCGATCGGTCCGACTACGCGACCACCGAAGTGCGCTACGCGACCGGCGCCCTCCATAAAGCCCAGCTGGTGGCGGCCTACCTCGGCACCGGCAACCTGGTGGCGGGCGGCAACGTCGTCGGGTCGGATGTGACGGTCGTTCTCGGCCGTGACTTCCAGCAGGTCAGCACACCCACGACCGTGCCGCCGAGCACCACGCCGCAGGTCACGACCGCCACTGTGCCGGCCACCGGACCGCGGGCGAACCCCGGCCAGGTGGCAGGGACAAAGGTCCAACCGCTGGTGGGCTGCTGACCCGCCGTCGGGCGCCGCACGCTCGAGGCTGCCTGCGCACCCCTCCTGCACGTAACATTTCGGCTCATGTCCCCGCAGCGCGCGCGTCCGACGAACGCGCCTGAGCCGGTTCGCGGTCTGTGAAGGTCGCGATCATCGGCGCCGGTTACGTCGGCCTGACTACGGGCGCATGCCTCGCCCACCTCGGCCACAACGTGACCTGCGCCGACATCGACGCCGAGCGGGTCGCCCGGTTGTCGAAGGGTGAGATCCCGATCCACGAAGAGGGGCTGGCCGCCCTCGTCAACGACGGGCTTACGAACCGCCGGCTGTCGTTCGTGGTCGGCGCGGCCAACGCGGCGCGCGGAGCCGAGATCGTGTTCCTCTGCGTGCAGACACCACAGGGAGAAGACGGCGCCGCCGATCTCACATACGTCGAAAACGTCGCCCGCGAGATCGCGCCGGTGCTGGCGCCGGGCACCGTCGTGGTGAACAAGTCGACGGTGCCGGTCGGTTCCACCCGCTACGTGCAGCGAGTGATGTCGGAGGCGGGGGCGTCGACCGACCATGTCACGGTGGCCTCGAACCCCGAGTTCCTGCGCGAAGGGCAGGCCGTACGCGACTTCCTCGAACCCGACCGGATCGTGATCGGCTGCGAAGACCCCGGCGCGGCAGTTCGCGTGTCGGAGCTGTACCGCGGCATTCATGCGCCGCTCCTTGTCACCGACCCCGCGTCGGCCGAGATGATCAAATACGCGTCGAACGCGTTCCTCGCGACCAAGGTGTCGTTCATCAACGCGATCGCCAACCTCTGCGAAGCGGTCGACGCCGACGTGCGTGAAGTGGCCCTCGGCATGGGCTACGACAAGCGCATCGGGTTCGAATTCCTGCGCCCCGGTCCCGGGTACGGCGGTTCGTGCTTCCCCAAGGACACGGCCGCGTTGCTGCATACCTCGCTGAAGGCGGGCTACAACTTCGACGTGTTGCATGGCGTTGTCGATGTCAACCGGCAACAGCACGAACGCATGGTCGACAAGGTGCGCGTCGCGAGTGGCCGGGAGCTCTCCGATGCCGTCGTGGCGGTATGGGGTCTCACGTTCAAAGCGGACACCGACGATCTCCGCGACTCCCCGGCGCTCGTGATCGCGAGCCGGTTGCTCGAAGCAGGAGCAACCGTGCGTGCGTACGACCCGATTGCCGGTGAGCAGGCGGCGATCCGCATGCCCGGGCTCGACGTGCACGCGGATCCCTACGACGCCGCGGCGGGTGCCGACGTTGTCGCGCTGCTCACTGAGTGGGATGAGTTCCGCTGGCTCGACTTCAACCGTGTCCGCGAAGCCATGCGGCACCCGGCGATCGTCGACGCGCGCAATCTTCTCGACCCGTCCGCAATGCGGCGGCGCGGGTTCGTGTACGACGGCGTCGGCCGTCGGTGAGACACCGGGTGCGCAACGGATGAGAGTCATCGTCACCGGCGGCGCGGGTTTCGTCGGGTCGCACCTGTGCCGCGCCCTGCGCGAGCGGGGCGACGACGTCGTCGCGGTCGACAACCTCGTCACCGGCCGGTACGAGAACATCGCCGAGCTCGAAACCGACCCGGGTTTCACCTTCGTGCGCGCCGACGTGTCGAAGGCGATCACCGTCGAGCCGCCAGTCGATCTCGTACTTCACTTCGCGAGCCCGGCGAGCCCGCCTGAATACCTCGCGCTGCCCCTCGAGACACTCGATGTAGGTTCGCTCGGCACTCGGAACGCACTCGACCTTGCGCGCGCGAACGATGCACGGTTCCTGCTGGCCTCGACGAGCGAGATCTACGGTGACCCACTCGTGCACCCGCAACCCGAGGACTACAACGGCAACGTGAACCCGGTGGGCCCGCGCGCCGTGTACGACGAAGCGAAACGCTTCGCCGAAACGCTCACCATCACGTACCACCGTCTCTTCGGATTGAATACCGGCATCGTGCGCATCTTCAACACCTACGGCCCGCGGTTGCGCCCGGCCGACGGACGCGTCGTATCGAACTTTCTGGTGCAGGCGATGGACGGCAAACCCATCACGATCTACGGCGACGGGAAACAAACCCGTTCGTTCTGCTACGTCGACGACGAAGTGCGCGGGATCCTCGCGCTCGCCGACAGCGATGTCGTCGATCCCGTGAACATCGGCAACGACGGTGAGTACACGATGCTCGAGTTGGCCGAGGTGGTGATCGAGATCACGGATTCATCATCCGAGATCGTGTTCGAGCCGTTGCCTGCCGACGACCCTGCGCGCCGCAAACCGGACTTGACGCGGGCGCGAACGTTGCTCGGCTGGGAACCGACGATCTCGCTGCGCGAGGGTCTGCGCCGCACCCACTCGTGGTACCTCGAGGAGCGCGCCCGTGCCTGACGGCACCGACACAACCGACCGAACCAACCCGGGCGACCGGCCCGACGAGCCGGCGATCCGCAAGCTGTCCGTCATCGTGCCGGTCTTCAACGAGCGCAACACGCTCGTCGAGATCCTGCGCCGCATGCGCCAGGTGGAACTGCCCGAGGGCATCGACCGCGAGATCATCGTGATCGACGACGGAAGCACCGACGGCACCCGAGAAGTGCTGAAGCAACTCGGCGACAGCACCGTCCGCATCGTGATGCACCCGCAGAACCGGGGGAAGGGCGCTGCGGTGCGCACCGGTTTCGAGCACGCGGTCGGCGACTATGTGCTCGTGCAGGATGCCGACCTCGAGTACGACCCCGACGACTGGCCGAAGCTGCTGAATCCGGTGCTCCGCGGCCGGGCACGCGTCGTGTACGGCTCCCGCTTCACCGGTGAACGGCGCAACATGCTGTTCCTCCATTGGGTGGGGAACCGGTTCCTGTCGCTGACCACGAACGTGCTCTACAACACGACCCTCTCCGACATGGAGACCTGTTACAAGCTCATCGACCGCAAGCTGATCGACGAGCTCGACCTGCGGTCCGACAAGTTCGACATCGAACCCGAGATCACGGCCAAGATCCTGAAGCGCAAGATCCGCATCTACGAGGTGCCGATCTCCTACACGGGCCGCGAGTTCGACGAGGGCAAGAAGATCACCTGGCGTGACGGGTTCGCGGCGCTGAAGACGCTCGTGAAGTACCGCTTCAAGGATTGACGACGCCCGATTCCGCGCCGCGACCGTCGTTACCGGCTGCAGACCGGGCCCGGTGGGCGGCGGTCGTCGTCAACTTCGACGCCGGCCCGTTGCTCGCCGGGTGTGTTCGTTCAGTGTTGGCCGACACGAGCGCGGGCGACGTCGAGCTCGTCGTGGTCGACAACGGTTCGACCGACGACTCGATCGCCAACCTCGCGCGGGATCTGCCGGACGTGCGTGTCGTACACGCGCCCGGCAACGTCGGGTACGCACGCGGTGCCAACCTCGGTATCGCGGCGACTCGTGCGCCCGTCGTCGCGGTGCTGAACTCCGACACCGAGGTCGAGCCCGGGACCGCGGCCGCGTTGCTCGGCCGTTTCGACTCCGACCCCCAACTGGGCGCGGTAGGTCCGCGGGTGCGCAACCCGGACGGCACCGACTATCCGTCCGCTCGATCGATCCCGTCACTCGTCGACGCGGCCGGCCATAGCGCGCTCGGCTTGTTCCGACCCCGCAACCGCTTCACTCGCCGCTACCGCCAACTCGACGCCGACCCGGACACGAGCCGGTCCGTCGACTGGCTCTCGGGTGCAGCGATGTGGTTACGCCGCGCCGCGCTCGACGACATCGGCGGGTGGGACGAGCGCTACTTCATGTATATGGAGGACCTCGACCTCTGCTGGCGGCTGCGGCGCGCGGGCTGGGCGGTTGTGTACGAACCGGCCGGCGCGGTGCTGCACGTGCAGGGCGTGAGTACGGCACGGGTGCCGTACCGGATGCTCGCAGAGCACCATCGTTCGGCCTACCGGTTCACGAAACGACGGATGACCGGTTGGCGCCGGGTGTTGCTCCCGTTCGCGGCCGGTTACCTGGCCGGTCGCGCCTTCTTGGCGATGGCAATGCACGCCGTTCGGCGCCGCCGGCCGTAGGTCCGCGCGCCAGGCCGCTGCGGGCCGCGCGGTAGCCTCGTAGGTCGTGGGCAAAGCTTCTCGAAACCGTCGCCGCGCGGCCGCAGTCAGGGCGCGCCGCACCCGCAGCGGCTCGTCGTTCTGGTACGCCGCCACCGGTCTGATCGTCATCCTGGGGATGGTCGCGATTGTGCTGTCCCGCGGCACCAACGCCAACGCCGGGGCTCCGCAATCGGGTGACCACTGGCACGCGGCGCTCGGCGTATATCTCTGCGACCACTGGCAGGGCGACGCCAACTGGGTGTGGCCGAGCCAGACGTCGAGTGGCACACCGGCCCGTCCCGACGGGACCTACGCCGGGCTGCACAGCCACGCCGACGGAATCATTCACATCGAACCCTCGACCTCCGACGAGATGGGCAAGAACGCGACGCTCGGCACCTACTTCAAGTTCGGTGGCTGGAAACTGAGCAGCACCGAAATCAACTTCGTCGGCGCGGACAAGAAGGCCGGCGACAAGTGCGGCTCGAAGCCGGGCGAGGTTCGCTGGGAAGTCAACGGCAAGGTGCAAACCGGCAACCCCGCGAGGTACAAGCTCAAAGACGGCGACGCGATCGTCGTGGCGTTCGTGCCCGCAGACTTCAACATGAAGACGATCGCCCAGCCGCCGTCGGTCAAGAACCTCGCCGGCGCAGGCTCGAGAGAGGGTCAGGCCGGGGTCAGCACGACCACGCCGGCCAACACGTCGACGGGTTCTTCGTCCACCCTGCCGGGCGCGACCACGCCGACCACCGTGCCCACAGCCCCGCCGACGACCGTGGCGGGAGCGACGACGACGGTGCCGGGCTCTACGGCCCCGACCACGTCGCCGCCGACGACGGCCGGCTCCAGTCCCGTTCCGTGATCCGCGTATGAAAGCGGTCGTACTCGTCGGTGGTGAGGGCACCCGGCTGCGTCCGGTGACGCTGACCACGCCGAAGCCGCTGCTGCCGATCGCGAACCAGGCGTTCCTCGAGCGCCAGTTGCGCTGGCTCGCGAGGCACGGCGTCGACGAGGTCGTGTTGTCGCTGGGTTATCGGGCCGACGCGTTCGAGAAGCACTTCCCCGACGGTCGGTTCGACGACGTGCGCCTCCACTACAAGGTTGAAGACGAACCGCTCGGCACGGCCGGCGCGATCAAATTCGCCGCCGATGGAATCGACGAGCGCTTCGTCGTGTGGAACGGCGACGTGCTGACCGCACTCGACCTCACCGCGATGGTCGCGTTCCATGACGCGCGGCGCGCCGAGGCCACCATCTCGCTCTACGAGGTCGAGGACCCGAGCGCGTTCGGCGTCGTCCCAACCCGCGACGACGGCCGCGTCATCGCGTTCGTCGAGAAGCCGCCGGCCGACCGCGCGCCGACCAAATGGATCAACGCCGGTACGTACATCCTCGAACCGGGGTTCCTGGATCGCATTCCGGCCCGCCTGAACGTTTCGGTGGAGCGCGAGACCTTTCCGCGGATGTTGGAAAGCGACGGCGCGCTGTTCGGCTACAAGAGCGACACGTACTGGCTCGACATCGGCACGCCACAGAAGTATCTCGACGCGCAGGCCGACGTGCTCGCCGGACACGTCGGACTCCCGCCTACCGCCGAGGCGAAGGAACATGCGCCGGGCGTCTGGGTGCAGGGTCATCCTGTGTTCGACGGCGCCGCGGTCGAAGGGCCGGCGTTGCTCGGCGATGGATCGGTGCTGGCGCCCGGGTCGATCGTCGCGCAAAGCGTCATCGGGCCGGCCGTGCACGTCGGGCGGGATTGCCGTATCGAACGGTCGGTGCTGCTCGCGGATGCTCGGCTGGGCGACGGCGTCGTCGTGACCGACGCGGTGGTCGGGCCGTCGGCATCAGTGGGTGCCGGCGCGGTGCTGAGCGACCTCACGCTCATCGGTGCCGACGCCCACGTCGCGGCCGGGGCCCGGCTGTCGGGCGCTCGGGTAGCGTCGAACCCGATGGGGGAATCCACCTCTTCTGGAGGGATCTGAGGTGCGTGCGCTGGTCACCGGTGGAGCCGGATTCATCGGCTCGACGCTGGTCGACCGCCTCCTCGCCGAAGACTGGAAGGTCGACGTCGTCGACGACCTGTCGATCGGTTCGCTCGGCAACCTCGGCGACGCCCGCTCCCAACCCGATCGGCGCTTCTCGTTCCATCGCCTCGATGTGTCGTCGCCCGCGATCGTCGACCTGATCGCGCACCGCCGCCCCGACGTGATCTTCCACCTCGCCGCGCAGGCCGACGTTCGCGTCTCCGTGTCGCGCCCGACCTTCGACGCGACGGTGAACATCATCGGCTCGTTGAACGTGCTCGAAGGCGCGGTGAAGGCCGGTGTTACGAAGATCGTGTTCGCGAGTTCCGGCGGAACCATCTACGGCGCGAGCGACGAAATCCCGACGCGCGAAGGCGCGCCCCAACATCCCGAATCCCCGTACGGCGTCGCGAAGAAAGCGGTAGGCGACTACCTGCACTACTACCGCGAGGTACGCGGCCTCGAGTACAGCGCGCTGGCGTTGGGCAACGTGTACGGCCCTCGCCAGGACCCCAGTGGCGAGGCCGGTGTGGTCGCGATCTTCGCCGGCAAGTTGCTCAACCACGAACGCCCCGTTATCTACGGCGACGGCGAGCAGACGCGCGACTTCGTATATGTCGACGACGTCGTCGACGCGTTCGTGCGCGCGACCGAAAAGGCCGGCGGGTTGTTGCTGAATGTCGGCACCGGCGTCGAAACCAGCGTGCAGCAGCTCTACGACGCGATGGCGCGCCTCGCCGGCTTCAAGGGTCAGGCGCGTTACGACACGCCGCGCGCCGGCGAACTGCGGCGTTCGGCACTCGATCCGGCTCGCGCCGCCATCCATCTCGGATGGAAGCCGTGGACCTCGCTCGAAGAAGGCCTGGCGCGCACGCTCGAGCACTTCAAGGGCGTTCGCTCCGGCAATCGCTGAGCCAGCGCCTCAGCCGCTCCTCAGCGCTGCACACGCAGGTCGGCGAGCGGCACGGGGGGCCTCGGCCGGCCGGCATACGCGGGATCGGGGTGGCCGACCAGCACGAGCGCCTGGGGCCGCCACTCCTCGGGGAGCGCGAGTCCGGCGCGAGCCTCGTCGGGGCAGAAGATCGGCGCCGCGACCCAGCACGACGCGAGGCCGCGATCGGCGGCGGCGAGCATCGCGTTCTCCACCGCCGCGCCGAGCGACAGCAGCGCCATTCCCCACTCCGCTTGCTGGCGCGCGGCATCGGGGTAACGGTCGAGGCCGCTCCAGGTGAGGCACGCGAGCACCAGCGCGGGCGCGCCGGTGACCTTCGTGTACGACGCGGCGACGAGTTCGCCGACGCGCTCGGGTTGCACGCCGTCGCCTTCGAGGTCGGCGCGCCACCGCGCGCCCATCGCGGTCGCGAGCGCGTCCTTGGCACCCGCCGTTGTGACCACCGCGAAGCGCCACGGGCGCGAGTGATGCGGTGCCGGGGCGATACACGCGGCCTCGACGATTGCGTCGAGGGCGCCGAGGTCGACCGGCTCGTTCGTGAACGCGCGGATCGAGCGGCGGGCTTCGAGGAATGCGGGCACCGTCGTGGTCGTCACCGGAACAGATCTTCCGCGGGTGGGCGAATGAGTTCGCGGTAGGAACTCTCGCGGAACCACGACGGGTCGAGGCCGCGCACGATGGCGGCGGGAACGCCCAACGCCTTGCCCATCACCAACTCGGACGCGCCGGCGATCTCGTCGGCGATCGCGACCTCGGTGACATGGAGGATGCGCCCGAGCGCGTCGGGGGTTTCTCGCAAGTCGACAACTGCGGCGATTCCGCTCACGCCGATCGCAACGTCGGTGAGGCCGCGGCGCCAGGCGCGCCCGAAGGTGTCCGACACGATGACCGCCACCTCGACACCCGCGCGGGCGCGCAGGGCGTCGCGCACGTGCTTCGCGCTCCGGTCGGGCTCGACCGGAAGGAGCGCCGCCCAACCGTCGGCGACGTTCGACAGGTCGACACCTGCGTTCGCGCATACGAAGCCGTGCCGCGTCTCGCTAATGATGAGGTCGGCACGGCGACGGACGATGCGAACCGATTCCGACTCCACGAGCTGGCGACGCGCGTCGAGGTCGTCGTGCGGGAGCGGAACGATCCGGCCTTCGGCCTTCGACACCACCTTCTGCGTCACGACGACGCAGTCGCGATCCTCGAGCGGCGTGTCCTGCGCGCGGGCTGCGTCGGCGATGAGGACCGCGAGTTCGTCGCCGGTCCGTATTTCGCCGATGCCGGCAATGGGGATGACCGTGAGGGCGGTAGGCACGCGGGTCGACGTTATGCGACTGCGGCGAGCGTTTCGCGAGCGAGCGACGCCGCGATCTCGGGGCTGCGCATGATCGTGTCGGTCACGACCGCCCGCACGCCGAGCGCTTCGACTTCGGCGGCGCGGTCGCGGTCGACCGCGTCGATAACGATGGCGCCCGCGAAGTCGCGGTATGCGCGCGCGACGCCGACGCACGACACGTCAATCCCGAGCGGGCCCATCAACCGGTCGGCCGGTCCTCTCACCGGTGCGCCGCCGACGATCGGGCTCACCGCGACGACCCGGTCTCGGCGCGCGACGAGCGCTTCGCGGATGCCGGGCACCGCGAGGATCGGCCCGATCGAGATGATCGGGTTGGACGGGCAGATCACGATCGTGGCGGCCGAGTGGAGCGCGTCGATCACGCCGGGTGCGGGACGCGCCGCGTCGGCGCCGTCGAAGCGCACCGCGATCACCGAAGGCGCGGCGCGCTCGCGCACGAACCACTCCTGCATCGCGAGTTCGCGGGTTGCTCCGGTGTCGTCGCGCACGGTGATGCGGGTCGCGACGCGATCGTCGGTCATCGGCACGAGCCGCGTTTCGAGACCCCACGCAATCGCGATTTCGGCCGTCACGGCCGACAGCGGGACACCGTCGTGCAGCCGCTGCGTGCGGAACAGGTGCGTCGCGAGATCCTTGTCGCCGAGGCCGAACCACGTGGGTACGTCGTAGCGCTCGAGCGCGCCGAGCGTCGCGAACGTCTCGCCTTCCAGGCCCCAACCCTGTGCCTGGTTCGAGGCGCCGGCGAGGGTGTAGGTGACGGAGTCGAGGTCGGGCGACACGGACAATCCGTGGAACGTGTCGTCGTCGGCGGTGTTCACGACCGCCAGCACGTCGCCCGGCGGCACCACTCGCACCAACCCCCGCAGGAAGCGGGCCGCTCCGACTCCACCGGCTAGCGCGACGAGCACGCCTTGACGGTAGGGCACAACGCGAGCGACAACACAAGTGGGCCGCCCCGGTATGGGACGGCCCACTTGGAGAAAGGACTGCGGGTTAGGCGGCGGAGCCGACCAGTTCCCGGATCTTCGTGTACACCGGCTCCACGGCCCGGTTGAGGGGGTCGGGAAGATCGGCGATCGTGCCGTCGACTCGCTCGAGGATCGGCTCGACCCGCTGACCGATGTCGCCGGCGAGGCCTTCGAACCGGCGCTTGCCGTCACGGGCGGCTTCGCTCAGCTGGTTCGTCGCAGATTGCGCGGCCTCGCTGATCTGGGTGGTTGCCGATTGTGCGGCGTCGCCCAGGTGGCTGGTTGCGGACTCGAGGCGCCCCTGCAGTTCGCGGCGGCGCTCCTGAGCCTGCTGGAAGCCCATCACGCCGAGGCCGATTGCGATGTAACCGGCGTCGGTGAGGGTCTTGCGCACGTCGGGCATAGTCCACTCCTTCTACTGAAGTTCGTCGTTGTGAGGTCGTGTTCCGCCCCGGGGTGCTCGCGACAATAGACCAGAGTGCTAACTATTGCAAGCACTCGGGCCGGCATCAAACCCGTACCTGCGTCGAGAATTGCGCCTGGGGGGCCTATTGACGACGCAGGTTGGGAGAAAGGGACCCGCGATCCGGCTGCCCCCGGCGCGAGCGCGACCGGAGAGCACGCGCGCAGCGCACTAACGTTGCTCCGCTCATGGAGACGTCCGAGTCACCTGGCGGGGCCGGTCTCCTGGAACCTCTCGAGCCGGTTGTCACGGCTCCGCCGGTCGTGGCGATTGTCGTCACGAACGACGCAGGTCCGTGGTTCGAGGAGGCGCTCAGGTCCCTCGCCGCCCAGGACTACCCGTCCCTTTCGGTGCTCGTCCTCGACAACGGGTCCGGCGAGGACCCAACACCGCGTATCGCCGCGGTGATGCCGCGTGCGTTCGTGCGCCGCCTCGACGCCAAAGGCGGTTTTCCCGGCGCCGCGAATCAGGCGCTCGACACGGTGGAGGGTGCCACCTTCCTCCTCTTCTGCCACGACGACGTCGCGTTCGAGCCCGACGCGGTGCGGGTGATGGTGGAGGAGGCGTACCGGTCGAACGCGGGGATCGTGGGGCCGAAGTTGGTCGATCACGACCATCCGGAGCTTCTGCTCGAAGTGGGCATGACGATCGACCACTACGGCGTGCCGTTCAGCGGGCTCGAACCGAACGAGGTGGACCAGGAACAGCACGACGCCGTGCGCGACGTCTTCTACGTGTCGCACGCGGCGATGCTCGTACGAGCCGACCTGTTCGAAGAACTCCGCGGCTTCGACGTCGCGACCTTCCCCGGCTCCGACGATCTCGACCTGTGCTGGCGAGCGCGCCTCGCCGGTGCCCGCGTGCTCGTTGCGCCCGACGCGCGCGTCCGCCACCGGCAAGTAGCGGCGCGCGAGGAACGCGTCATCCAGGGTTCTCCGGCCGCCGTCACTCGGGCCGCGACGCGCGGCCGTGTGCGCGTGCTGATGAAGTCGTACTCGGGCCTCGCGCTGTTGTGGGTGCTTCCCACCGGGTTCGTGCTGAGCGTCGTCGAAGCGGTCGGGCTGGTCTTCGCCCGGCAGTTCGGCCGGGCGCGAGGCCTCATCTCGGGCTGGTTGGTGAACCTGCGCCAGATCGGCGACGTTCGGCGCGCACGACGCGCCGCGCAGGCATTGCGCCGCGTCGACGACGGTGATGTACGCGAGCTCATGGTGCGCGGCAGCGCGCGCGTCCGCACACTGATGACGCGCCGGTTCCGCGCGCCCGACCGTCTGCAGAACGCGTCTACCCGTACGCGAGAAGCGGTTGATCGCGCCGGTGGGCGCATGCGTCACCCGGCGTCGATTGCGACGATGGTCGTCGCGGTCGTGTTGCTCGTCGGGTCGCGCGACTTGCTGTTCGGCCGCGTTCCCGAGGTGGGAGCGCTGCGACAGTGGCCGGGCGTCGGAGCGTTGTTCCACTCGTTCTGGAGTCCATGGCAACGAACCGGGCTCGGCGTGGCCGGGCCCGCCTCACCGGCGTACGCGTTCATGGCGATGTTGTCGACCGTGTTGTTCGGTCACGTCGGGCTGGCGCGCACGATCGCGGTCGAGTTTGCGCTCCCGCTCGGTGGGTGGGGTGCATACAAACTCGCGCGACCGTTGGCGCGTTCGCCGTTCCCTGCGCTCGCAACCGCGGTTGCGTACGCCGTGAACCCGCTTCCGCGCAATGCCATTGCGCAAGGCCATCTCGGCAGCCTCGTGCTTTACGCGTTTGCCCCGCTGGCGCTCGCCGCGTTGGTACGCGCTACCGGCGCGCCCGCGATCGGTGAAGAGTCGGCCGCGACCGCGCCGAGCCGCCGCAGCTTGTTGGTCGTCGCGTTCTTCACCGCGATCATCGCGGCGTTCTTCCCGTTCGGCCTGTTCTTCGCGCCGCTGGCCGGCGTCGCGTTCTTGCTCGCCGCCCCGCTGGTTGGAGGCGTTCGCTTCGCGACCCGAACGTTGGGTGCGGCGGTGCTCGCGGTGCTGATCGCCGCGGTGTTGCTCATCCCGTGGACGTTCTCCTGGTTCGGTACCGACGGTGCTGCTCTCGGCCTCGTCGCCCGCCAGCCGTTGGGGCTCGGCGCGACACTGCGCTTCGCATCCGGTCCGGCGGGTGCCGGATGGGCACCGTGGGGCCTGCTCGTCGCGGCCGCGCTGCCATTGGTCGTCGCGACGGGGTCACGTCTTGTGTGGACCGGACGGGCCTGGATTCTCGTGGCCGCGTCGTACGGCCTCGCGTGGTTGCCCGGCCGCCTCGACCACGCGTTGGCCCGGCCCGAGCCCGAAGGCCTGCTCGTCGGCGCGGCGCTCGGGTTGGCCCTTGCGACCGGTCTCGGCGTGTCGGCGTTCGCTGACGACCTGCGCAGCTTCTTGTTCGGCTGGCGGCAGTTCGCGGCGGTTGCGGCGGTGCTCGGTTTGTTGTTGCCGATGGTCGGTCTCTTTGCCGACTCGATCGGAGGACGGTGGCGGCTCCCGACGCGTGACTGGGCGCAATCGGTCGCGTGGATGCACGACGACCTGCGCGCCGGCGACTTCCGCGTGTTGTGGGTCGGGGACCCCGACGTGCTGCCCGTCGGCGCGCGCGACAGCCACGGCACGAGCTACGGCCTGAGTCAGAACGGGCCGGGAGACGCGCGCAACGCGTTCCTCGCACCCGCGGGCGGCGGCGAGACCGTAATGGGCGACGCGATCGGGTTGCTCACAGGTCGTAAGACGGCGCGCTTCGGTCATCTGCTCGCCCCGATGGGAGTGCGTTACATCGCGCTCGTGCGCCGGGCGGCGCCGGGCGGAGGCGCGACCCGCCCGTATGACCCGCGGGTTGCGGCGTCGCTCGGCGAGCAACTCGACCTCGCGGTGGTGCAAGCCGAGCCCGACATGCTCCTGTACCAGAACGAGGCGTGGGCACCAATACGAGCGGTCGTTCCGTCGAACACGAAGATCACGGCGAGTCGCGCCGGCGCGAGCGCGGAAGCATTGCGGGCCGAACTCCAGGGCGCCTCACCCGTGCTCGGGCCGCTCCACGCGTCGCGCGTCACGAAGAGCGGCACCATGTTGTTCAGTGACGCGTACGACTCGCGATGGCGCGCGAACGCGAACCAGGGAACGGCTCTGAAGGACGAGCGCGCGTTCGGCTGGTCGAACGCCTACACCGGTGTCACGGCCGGCACCGTCGACCTTCGCTACGACGGCGGCGTGGCCCGACCGCTGTGGCTTGCACTCGAAGCGCTGGCGTGGATCGCCACGATCACCCTGTGGTTCGTCTTGCGGCGACGCAATCGCGCGGGGAGTACAGGATGACCGCGGCATCCACGTCAGCCCCGTCGAACGTATCCGGCCCGTCCGACCCTTCCGGTCACGACGCGCCCGGCCGCGCGGTACCGCGCTGGCCGCTCGCGCTCGTGCTCGCCGTTCTTCTCGTCGGTGCCGTCATCGCCGGCAACGGCAAGAGCAGCGCGACCAACGGGATCAATGCGAAGCGCGCGTCGGCGGAGGGAACACCGCGAGACGCCGCCGCGATCGCCGGCACCGGCGCCAGCTCGTCCGCGTGGTACTGCCCCGGACCGCCCCCGAGCCCGTTGCTTGCGAACGCGAGTGAGCGGCTGTCGGTGTCGAACCTCGAGGCGAAACCGGTCGACGTCGCCGTCACGGTGTTCGGGAAGAAGGGCTTGCTCACCCACAGTTCGTTGCGTGCAGCCGCGCGGGCGTCCACTCGAATTGATCCCGGGAAGGGTGTCGCGGAGAACAACGCGATCATCGTCGAGCCGTTCGCGTCGCGCGTCGCGGTGGAAGCCACGAGTACGGGGCCCAACACGTTCGCGAGCGCGCCGTGCGCCACCCAGCCCTCACCCGTTTGGAACTTCGCGTCGGGTACCACGGTGCGCGGCGCCGAGGACTGGATCGTGATCTTCAACCCGTTCGGCGACGACGCCGTGGTCGACATGTCGTTCTTCACCAACGCCGGACTCGAGCGGCCGTCTGCATTGCAGGGCATGACCATCCCGCGGCGTTCCCGGATCGCGATTCCCGTTCACGACACTGAGCGCCGCCAACCGTTCGTGGCTACGTCGATCACGGCGAGAACTGGGCGCGTCGTCGCGCAGCAGACCGTGCTGTTCGGCCCCGAGACCGGCTTCACCGGCCAGACCCGCTCCCTGGGTGCGATCGTCGCCGGCAACCAGTGGGTGTTCGCCAGCGGGGTGACCCTGCCGGGCGTGTCGCGCGTGATCGGGATCAGTAACCCCTCCGACCTCGACGCGCAGGTCGACGTGCAAGTCGCGCCGATGAGCAACATCGTGATCGAACCGATCACGATCGCAGTGCCGCGCCAGAGCGCCGTGAACGTGCAATTGGGAGGGTGCGACGCGCACTCCCCGCCCTCGTGCGTACGGGTGCCGCCCAACCTCGCCTACAGCGTCGTCGTGCGGGCGACGCACAACGTTCCCGTCGTCGCAGAAGATCTCACCACCTCGACGAGTGGCCGTTTCCGTGGCGCGGTCGCGGCAATGGGCGGCGAGGCGCCGAGCCGCACGTGGGTGTTCGCTCGCTCGCGTCTGACGCCCGAAGTTCGTTCGCAACTCGACCTGTTGAGTACTGCCGGTGCCACCGTGCATGCCGACGTGTCGTTCGTCGCCGGCGGCAAGGAGGTCGCCCCGGCCGACCTGCAGCACATCGTCGTGAGGGCCGGCGTGCCCCTCACCATCGCCCTCGACACGCGACCCGAACTCAACGGCATCGATGCGGGCGTGATCGTGCGCGCCGACCGGCCCGTGTTCGTCGAACGAACGATCCTCCGCCTCACCGGCGTCAGCCGGGGCATGGGCATCCCCGAGCGCTGACCCGCCCAACTCGTTTTGATCTCAAAAACCGGCCGCGTTCGGGGTGTTTCTGAGATCAGAACCGGTGGGGTTGCGTTCCGTAGGCTTTGAACGTGGTCGTGCAGGTCGTCGTCGCCCTCGTATTGGTGGGCGTCGCGATCGGTGTGGCGTGGTGGCTCGACCGGCATCGGCGTCCGAGCGCGATGGTCACGGCGGCAACCGCGCCGGTGCCGCCACAATTGCAACGGGCCGACTTCCCCCGTCCCGACGCGCCGTGGCTCATCGTGTTGTTCTCGTCGACCGCGTGCGACTCGTGCGCGCAGATGGCCGAGAAGGTGAAGGCGCTCGAATCAGACGAGGTCGCGGTGGCCGACGTCGAGTACCACGACCATCGCGACCTGCACGAGCGTTACGGCATCCAGGGGGTGCCCATCGTCGTGGTCGCCGATCACGAAGGCGTCACCCGCAAGAGTTTCGCCGGCACCGCGACCGCCACCGATCTGTGGGCGGCGGTCGCGGAGCTGCGATCCTGATTCAAACTCTCTGAGGACTACGACCCGAATGGCCGGGGGACCGGCCCGACGACGTCGACGTCGCCACCTTCGGCGCCGGCCACGATGTGCGGCTCGGGCGGGTCGTTCACGTACTCCTCGGTGCCATCGGCATGGATGACCTTGCGCGGCCCGCCGGCCTTGTGGCCCATCGCGCCGTCGACCAACGCCGTCACTTCGCTGCCGTCGAGCGTTTCCTTCTCGAGCAGTGCCGCCGCGACCGCGTCGAGACCCGCGCGGTGCTCGGTGAGCACCTTGCGGGTTCGCTCTTCCTCGTCGCGCAGGATGCGTTCGACTTCCTCGTCGATCACGCGAGCCGTCTCGTCGGAGTAGTCGCGCGTGTGCATGAGGTCCTCGCCGAGGAACACCGCACCTTGCGAACCCCAGGCCATCGGACCGATGCGATCCGACATGCCCCACTCGCGCACCATCCGGCGCGCCAATTCGGTGTTGCCGACGAGGTCGTTCGAAGCGCCGGTGGACTGATGCCCGAACACGAGCTCCTCGGCGACACGACCACCGAGCCGTACGACGAGAGAGTCGGCGATGTACTCGCGCTTGTAGATGTGGCGTTCCTCGACCGGGAGTTGTTGCGTGACACCGAGCGCCATGCCGGTAGGGAGGATCGTGACCTTGTGGAGCGGGTCGGCGTGCTCGAGCACGTACGCCAGCACCGCGTGCCCACCTTCGTGGTAGGCGACGATCTCCTTCTCCTCTTCGGTGAGCGCCATCGACTCGCGCTTCAGGCCCATGAGCACGCGGTCGCGTGCGGCCTCGAAGTCGAGCCCATGCACCTCGTGCGCGCCGCGACGCACCGCGAACAGCGCCGCCTCGTTGACGAGGTTCGAGAGGTCGGCACCGCTCATGCCGGGCGTACCCCTGGCGACGACCTGCACGTCGACGTCGGGCGCGATCTTCTTGTCGCGCATATGCACTTTGAGAATCGCGACGCGCTCGTCTTGCGTGGGAAGCGGCACGAGGATCTGGCGGTCGAAGCGACCGGGACGCAGCAACGCCGGGTCGAGGACGTCGGGGCGGTTCGTCGCCGCCATCATCACGATGCCCTCAGTGGCTTCGAAACCGTCCATCTCGGCGAGCATCTGGTTGAGCGTCTGCTCGCGCTCGTCGTGGCCGCCACCGAGGCCCGCACCGCGCTTCCGCCCGATGGAGTCGATCTCGTCGACGAAGATGATCGCGGGTGCTTGCTTCCGGGCGGTCTGGAACAGGTCGCGCACGCGCGCGGCGCCGACACCGACGAACATCTCCATGAAGTCGGAGCCGGTGACCGACACGAACGGCACGCCTGCTTCACCCGCAACGGCGCGAGCGATCAGCGTCTTGCCGGTGCCGGGAGGACCGACGAGCAGCACACCCTTCGGGATGCGCGCGCCGATCTCCTTGAACTTGCCGGGGAGCTTCAGGAAGTCGACGACTTCCTTGATCTCCTCTTTCACCGGGCCGTACCCCGCGACATCTTGGAACGTCGTCTTCGGTTTTTCGGTGTTGTAGACCTTCGCCCGCGAGCGGCCGATGTTCATCACCGCGCCCATCTGCCCGGCTTGGCGACGACTCAGCCACAAGAAGAACAGGATCAGTAACGCGATCGGGAGCAAGAAGACGAGGAGACCGCTGAGCCAATTCGACGAAGCCGGCTTGTAGTTCAAGCCGACGCCCTTCGAATAGAAGAGCTGGATGTCGGTGTCGGGGAGGCCACCCTGCGGCCCGTCCGCGTCGAAGGTCTGCTTGCCGTTGACGGCATGGCCGGGCTTGAACTCGCCGGTGATTTTCCCGCTGCTCGCGTCGTACTTGATCTGCGCGACGTTGCCTTGCCGGACCTGGGTGAGGAACTGCGAGTAGTCGAGTTTCGCCTGATTGGTCGTGCTGCTCGGCGCGGTGCGCCACACGAGGAAGGCGACCAACACGACCGCGAGGATCACCCACGGCAGCCAGCGCGACCGCGGCGTCGACGGACGCGGCGGCGTGGGCCGAGCGTTTCGGCCGGGCGGCTCAGGTGGCCGCCATTGGTCTTCCGGGCTCGGGCTCATAAACACTCCAAATGGCGGGCTCCACATGGTATGGCCCGCGACGCGCTTCATCAGTTCGTGGGCACAACACCTGAAGCCGCCTGCCCGTTCCCGGCCCCGGAACGCGCGAAATACGTCCTAGATTCGCTCCGGTGAGCGAGCGCCGGGGCGGGCCCGTGACGTCTTCGGTGCGTTGGGGCATCCCGGACGCAGTGTGGGCCTTCGTCGGAGGACTCGCCGGGGCGATCCTCGCGGCGGTTCCCTTTTCCCGCCACGACATCAGCGCCGAGACGGCCACGTTCCTCGCCGCCACATTCATCGGCCAGTACGGCGCGACCGTGCTGGTCCTGGTGCTCATCTCGCACCGCAAAGGCCTCGGCACCCTCGCCGCGGATTTCGGGCTCCGTATTCGCCTGAGCGACGCTTGGATGCTCGGTGGCGGTCTCGTGCTCGGCGGCGCGCTGGGTCTGTTCCTCGCGCCGTTGTCGAGCCTGGCCGGCGGCAAGGAGCAGGCCGTCGTGCAACAGCTCAACAACTCGTCGGGTCCCAAGCTCGTGGTCCTCGCGATTGGTGCCGGCGCGATCGCGCCGATCGTGGAGGAACTGCTTTTCCGGGGTCTCTTGCTGCGCGCGTTGCTCCGGCGTGTGCAGGCACCGGCCGCCGTCGCCATCTCGGCGACCGCGTTCGGGCTGGTGCACGTGTTGCTCGACCCCTCGATCGGTTCGGTGGTGGCGCTGCCCGGCCTCACCGCGGTCGGGATGGTGTCGGGTGTGCTGGCCGTGCGTTCGGGCGACTTGTCGCGCTCGATCTTTCTCCACGCCGGTTTCAACGCCCTCGCGATCTTGCAGGTCGTGGTGAGCTGAGAGGGTCCGCCGGGGGCGGCTACAGGTATCGGGCGTCAGCGCCGATACAACCAGTCGGGCGATTCTGGCAGGGAGGCTGGGATGGTTTGCACAGGATGTGCAAAAGCACCGCTCATCACAATCCGCATGCGGATTGGTGGGCGTGACGTGATGTTCCGTCGGTGTTCGAAGTGTGAGTCGAACATCTGGGAGGGCGAGGAAGGCGTCTTGACGCTCGACCGGGTCCTCGACATGGCGCGCGCCGCGCGGTAACGCTTCGCGAACGCGCGCTACACGGCGGGGGGTGCGCGGCTGGCATGCTGTTGCATGGTGGCGGCCGTACCCCTCGACGATATTGCTGATCAGCCGCGCCTCGCGGAGGAACGCGCGCGAGAACGCGTGCCCGAATTCGCATGGGAACGGTGGCTGGGTATCGCCGTCGTCGTCGTGTGCGTCGTACTGGTGTTCGGTGTCTCCGACGCTGACGCCCGCATCTGGCCGCTCTGGCACCCTCATTTCGGCGCGCTGTTTCAGAACACCACCACCAACGGCGGCGACATGGGCGCGCACGTCTGGTGGCCGTGGTTCATGGAACACCACTGGTTCGGGCGCCTACGCCTCGCGGGGTGGGCCCCCGACTGGTACGCGGGATTTCCGGTCGGGCAGTTCTATTTCCCGCTGCCCGCGCTGCTGATCGCCTTCCTCGATTTCTTCATCCCGTACAACGTCGCGTTCAAGGTCGTGACGGTGCTCGGGCCGTTGTTGTTGCCGATCGCCGCGTACACGTTCGCCCGCGGCATCCGCGCGCGGTGGCCGATGCCGCCCGCGTTCGCGCTCGCCGCCACGGTGTTCCTGTTCAACACCCGCGAGAGTTGGCAGATATATGGCGGGAATCTCGCCAGCAACCTCGCCGGTGAATTCTCGTACACGCTCTCGATCGCACTCGCGCTGTTCTTCTTCGCCGCGTTCGCGCGCACGCTCGACACCGGAAAGCGAGCTTGGTTACCCGCGCTGTTGATCGCACTCACGGCATTGAGCCACATCGTGGTGGTCACCTTCGCGCTCGTGGGTGCCGTCGCGATCTGGGTGACCCGCCGGCCCGGGCGCACGTGGACGTTGGGCGCGCCGATCCTCGCAGTGGGCGGCCTCATCAGCGCGGTCTGGGCCGTCCCACTGCTGTTGCGCCAGCCGTATACGCAAAGCATGCGCTACGAGAAGGTCGTCTCGAGCGGCACGTACCGGTTGCCGGGGTTCGTGCGGACGCTGCTGCCGGGGCCGGCCGAGCACCTCATCCAAGGTTTGGTGCGCGGGCTCACTTGGACTGACGGAAAAACGCTGACGTTGTGGGTGCCGCCGTGGATGTTGGTGCTCGTCGCGATCGCAGGGATCGGCGCGATCCTGTTCCGCCGCGCCTCGACCCTCGTTCTCGTGCTGCTCGCGGCGGTCTTCGCAGTGATGTTCGTGCAGTGGCCCGACGATCAGCACGTGTGGAACACGCGGTACCTCCCGCTCTACTTCCTGTCGATGTCGTTGCTGGCCGGCGCGGGCGCGGCCGAGATCGCCGGCCTGGTCCGACTCCTCGCGATGCGCGCCGCCGACTGGGTGCATGAAGGCGACCTCGCCGACGCGCACGACGAAGCGTGGGCCCAGTCCGGTGTCGCGGAGCCGTACCCCGACGGTCCGCCACCGGAGTGGGAGCCGCCGGAACGGCTCACATCCGGTGCCGAAGTCGAACGGCGTCGAGGTTTGATCGGCGCGCTCGCATGCGCGGTCATCGTGTGCATCGGCGCGGTGTGGGCCGTCGGCGGCGCGTACGCGGCGCGCAACTACCTCCCGTTCTGGTCGAAGTGGAACTACGAGGGTTACGAGTCGAAGCCCGCGTGGCCCGAGTTTCACCAGCTCATCCAGACGATGAACGATCTGCCGCCCGGCCGCGCGCTCTGGGAGCCGTCGAACGACATCGATAAGTACGGCACGACCCTCGCGCTCGAGCTGCTGCCGTACTTCACGCATGGCCGCATCGACTCGATGGAAGGTCTCTACTTCGAGTCGTCGGCCACCACCGACTACCACTTCCTCACCGTCAGCGAGCTCACGGCGACGGGGAAGGCATCGAACCCCGTGCGCGGCCTCAACTACGGGTCGATCTCCGACTTCAACCTCGGCGTGAAGCACATGCAGATGCTCGGCGTGCGTTACTTCATGGCCCAGTCGACCGACGCGCAGTCGCGCGCCGACGCCGACCCCGAGTTGAAGCTCGTCGCGAGCGTCGGCGACAAGGACGGTGTGCCGCCGACGAGTTGGAAGATCTACGAGGTGGCGAACTCACCGCTCGTGGAAGGTCTTGCTCGCCAGCCGCTCGTGGCGAAGGTGCACGCAGGCACTACGTCGTCGTGCTTCGGTTCGGCGAAGCCGCAACCGCCACAGCACGACCCGAAGCTCGGAGCCTGGGAATGTGCGACCGCGCCGTGGTGGATGAATGCCAATCTCCTCGACATCCCGTACGCGCAGAGTGGCCCGAAGAACTGGCGCCGGGTCGACCGTAAGCAACTCGCGAGCGCGGCCACCGACGCCGTCCGGCTGCCGCCCGTGACCGTGACGAACACGAAGACCGACGTCGACAAGATCAGCTTTCACGTGTCGCGCACCGGCGTGCCCGTCGTGGTGAAAATGTCGTACTTCCCGAACTGGACGGTGAAGGGGGCCGACGGGCCCTACCGGCTCGCGCCGAACGAAATGGTCGTCGTTCCGACCAGCAACGACGTCACCCTCAATTACGGCCTCACCGGCGTCGACTGGCTCGGGCGCATCGGCACCCTGCTCGGCTTCGCCGGCTTGGCGTTGCTCGTTTGGGTGCGGCCGTCGCCGTCGTGGTGGGCCGGCAAGCCCCGGGAGGACGTCGCGTCCGGGTCTGCGCCGCCCCCGCCGCCCGGTGCCTGGGACCCGCACGCCTCAGAAGGGACCGAGGGGCCTTCGGCGCTACCATCATCCGTTCCCTAGGGGCGGGGTTCCTCTCCGAAAGGCTTCACGGTGTCGCTCGACGCCATCTTCAAGGCTTACGACATTCGCGGCGTCTATCCGACCGAACTCGACGAAGCGCTCGCGCGCAAGATCGGCAACGCGTTCGTGCGCTTCACCGGCGCCCACCGCGTGCTCGTCGGGCGCGATATGCGGCCGTCGTCGGAACCGCTCGCGGCCGCATTCACCGACGGCGCCACCCTCGCGGGGGCCGACGTCACGCTGCTGGGCCTCTGCTCCACCGACCTCGTGTACTTCGCGTCGGGCCACCTCGACGCGCCGGCCGTGATGTTCACTGCGAGCCACAACCCGGCGCAGTACAACGGGATCAAGATGTGCCGCGCCGGCGCCGCGCCGATCGGCGAACAGACCGGGTTGGCTCAGATCAAGGCCACCGTCGAGTCAGGGGTGATCGTTCGCGACGAGGACCCCGGCAACGTCGACCACGCCGACCTGCTCGAAGCGTTCGGTGCGCACGTCCGCTCGTTCATCGACGTCAACGCGTTGGTCCCCATGAAGGTGGTCGCCGACACTGCGAACGGCATGGGCGGCCTTGTCGTGCCGAAGGTCATGGAAGGCCTCCCGGTCGATCTCACCATCTTGTTCGGCGAGCTCGACGGCACGTTCCCGAACCATCCGGCCGACCCGATCCAGGTGGAGAACCTCAAAGACCTCCAGCGCGCGGTGCTCGACTCGGGCGCCGACGTCGGCCTCGCGTTCGACGGCGACGCGGATCGCGTGTTCCTCGTCGACGACCAGGGCCAACCAGTGTCGGGTTCCACCACGACGGCGATGGTGGCCAAGGGCATCTTGGAGACCCACCCCGGCGAACCGGTCGTCTACAACGTGATCTGCTCGAAGGCGGTGCGGGAAGTCATCCTCGAGAACGGTGGTGTGCCGGTGCGCAGCCGGGTCGGCCACTCGTTCATCAAGCAGGTGATGGCGGAGACCGGCGCCATCTTCGGCGGCGAGCACTCCGCGCACTACTACTTCCGCGACAACTGGCGCGCCGACTCCGGGTCGATCGCCGCCGTCATGGTGCTCGAACAGTTGAGCAAGGCCGGCGTGTCACTGTCGGAGCTTCGCAAGCCGTTCGAGCGCTACGCGCAGAGTGGCGAAATCAACACGCAGGTCGACGACCAGGACGCGGTGATCGAACGGGTTGCCGCGATCTACGACCAATGTGAGCAGGATCGCCTCGACGGTCTCACCGTCGATTGTGGTGATTGGTGGTTCAACCTGCGTCCGAGCAACACCGAGCCGTTGTTGCGGTTGAACCTCGAAGCGGCCGACCGGGCCAGTTGCGACGCGCACACCCAGGAAGTTCTCGCACTCGTTCGGGGCACGTAACGGCTCGCTCCGGCGGCTTTTTCTGCGCTACAAACACGAGAACGCCGACCGGAGGTAACTGATGGCACTCGACACCAAGCTGCTCGAGATCCTCGCCTGTCCCGAGGACAAGGGCCCGTTGCTCTACTTCGAGGACGAGTCCACGCTCTATAACCCGCGGCTGAAACGCCGGTACCGGGTACAAGACGACATCCCGATCATGCTGATCGACGAAGCCGAGAACGTCGACGAAGCAGAGCACCAGCGCCTCACTGAGAAGGCCCAGCGCGACAACATCAAGCCCACGTTCGAAGCGTGAACGTGTGGCCGTCGACTCGCTGAACTTCCTCGAGGCGGTATGCGGGCTGCCCGAGCAGCTCGCGGCGGCGCACGAGGCGGCGGGCCGGATCGACATCGCGCACTTCGCGCCGGCCGCCCACATCGACAACATCGTCGTGTGCGGCATGGGCGGTTCCGGGATCTCGGGCGACGTGTTCGCGACGGTGCTGAACGACGAACTGCCGGTGCCCGTCACGGTCCTCAAGCAGTACCGCATGCCGGCGTTCGTCGGGCCGCGCACACTCGTCTTCGCGGTGTCGTACTCCGGCGACACCGAGGAAACCGTGTCGATGGCCCGCATGGCGGCCGACTGCGGTGCCCGGCTCGTATGCATATCGGTCGGAGGCGCGCTGAAAACGCTGGCCGAGGAGAAGGGCGGGCTCCACGTACCGTGCCCACCCGGCTACCTGCCCCGAGCGGCGCTCGGCGCGCTCATCGCGCCGCTGTTCGTGTCGGCGTTCCGTTCCGGCCTCGCGATCGGCGCGCACGCGCAACTCGAGATGGCGCAACTCCAACTCGCGCGTCGTCGGGACAAATGCCGGCCCGACGTGGAAGGGGCCGCGAACCCGGCACGCGAGATCGCGCGCCGCATCGGTCGGACCATTCCGTTGGTGTACGGCGGTGGCGCGCTCGGCGCGGTCGCTGCCTACCGGTGGAAGTGCGACATCAACGAGAACGCGAAGGCGCCGGCGTTCTCCCACGCCCATCCCGAACTCGGCCACAACGAGATTTGTGCTTGGGGTCAGCACGGCGACGTGACCCGGCAGCTCATCACGTTGATCGAGTTACGCCACGGGTTCGAGCACCCGCGCCTTTCGCCGCGTTTCGGCGCGACACGTGATGTGATCGACGAAGCCGTGCACCAGATCATCAGCGTCGAAGCCGAAGGTGAGAGCCGGCTCGCGCAGTTGCTCGACCTCATGTATCTCGGTGATTTCGTGAGCTGCTATCTCGCGTTCGACAACGATGTCGATCCCGGTCCGATCGACGCAATCTTCGAACTGAAGCGGCGACTCGCCGACGCGTGAACACCACCTGACGATCAGTCCGTTTTCCGTCCAGGCGGTGTCGACGCACGAATGACGCCGGTACCGTGCGACGGACAGACCGCGCTCGACAGGAAGGGCCGTCCGGTGGGGAAGATGGTGGCCGCGGCCGGTGTGTCGTCGGGCCGGGCATCGACGGCGACATTTGTCAGCGCTGGCGTCGCGTCGCGTATCGCTGGGCCGCGCACCACACCGCGCAACATCGCGATCCTCCTCGGCGCGGCCGCCGCGCTGGCCGCCGTCGCGTTCCTCGTCCTGTACCCCCACATCGGATTCGACGCCGACTCGGTCGCGTACGTCGGCGTTGCGCGCAACATCGCCAGCGGGCACGGGGTCACGTACCCGTTCCGCGTACCGGGTGCCCGCATGACCGACTTCCCGCCCGGCTATCCGCTGGTGCTCGCCGCCGGCCACACGATCGGTTTTCCAGTCGTTGGGTTCGCGCACGTGTTGCAAGGCGCGTTGCTCGGCGTCGCGGCTGCGCTGGTGGCGCTGCTCGTGCTGCAGGCG
Organism: Actinomycetes bacterium; assembly: GCA_025463905.1. GTDB lineage: Bacteria > Actinomycetota > Acidimicrobiia > IMCC26256 > PALSA-610 > JAODBJ01. The sequence goes on along the minus strand of JAODBJ010000213.1, from coordinate 13,420 downwards.
TCCGGCTCGATGGCCTTCGCCGGCGTCGCGTTCTTCCTGATCGCGGCGGCGCCCGGCCTCGACGAAGTGTTCTCGACGGTGTACTCGGAGCCACTCGCCATCGCGCTTCAGTTGGGTGCGTTGGCGTTGCTCGTGGCGTGGGCGCGATCCCACCGAAGATCGCTCCTCGTCGCAGCCGGTGTGTGCGCGGCACTCGGGCCGATCGTGCGTTGGGCCGGCATCGCGATGGTCGTCACCGGAGCGATCGTGGTTGCCGCGTATACCGCCGCGCCCCTAGGGGACCGGTTGCGTCGCGCCACGTTGTGGGGCGGCGCATGCCTCGTGCCCGCCGTCGTGGCCGTGGCCGCGAACCGCGGCGCTTCGCATTCGGGCACGGGGACGGGTACGGCGCGCAATCTTGCGTGGCACCCCGTCGGTTGGTCGCAGCTCAGCAAGGGGTTCGACACGGTCGGGTCGTGGTTGCTGCCGCGCCAAGTGCACGAACGCTGGCTGTTCGGCCTGGTGCTGGTGGGAATCGCGATTTCGGCCGCGATTTCCTACGCCGCGCGTCGTGGCCTTCCGGCCGCGCGGGCGGCGGTCGAGCACGCCGGTGCGGCGATCGCGATACCGGCCGTGTTCGTTGCCGTCTACGTGGTCACGATCCTCGTGTCCACCTCGTTGTTCGACGCGGCGACGCCGCTCGACGCGCGCATCTTGTCGCCCGCGTACGCCGCGCTCATTCCGGCGCTCGTTGGCGGCCTTGCGGTGTGGTTCACGCGGAGCGAGCACAACGTCGATGTGCTCCGACCGGTGTTCGCGGTCTGCGCGGTCGCGGTTGTGCTGGTCGGCGTGCGCGCCGTCACGACGGCGACCGGCAACCAGGACTCCCGCCTCGGGTACGCGACGTCGCATTGGCGCCGATCGCCCGTCATGCGCCAAATCGATGGGCTGGTGAAACCCACGTGGGTCGTCACGAACGCGCCCGAAGCCGTGTATCTCCAGACGGGCCGCGAGGCGCGGGGCTTGCCCAGCAAGTACTCGTCGACGTCGTTGCAGCCCGAGTCCGACTACCCGCAGCGGTTGAGCGACCTGATCGCGAAGGTGCGTGCCCACCACGGGGTGTTCGCGATGTTCGACGAAGTCAAGGGTCGCCCGTGGCTCCCCAAGGCCGACGAACTCGAACACCATCACGGGCTTCGCGTCGTGGCCCGGGTGGCTGACGGTGTGTTGCTCGCGCCCGCAGGCTGATGCCGGCTGAGAGGTAGCGGCGCGAGCTCGAGCCGTTACAATGATGAGCTGGTCGGGCCTGCGGGCTGTCATCCGGTGATCCGGGCCGACTCGTGTCGAGTGACGTAGCGCGCGTCCATCGCGCGCCCACGACCGAGGAGCAGGCAATGACCACGACTCAACCGAAGGCGCCGTCGGGCGCGTTCACTGATTTCAAAGTTGCAGATCTCTCGCTGGCAGCGTTCGGCCGCAAGGAGATCGAACTCGCCGAGCACGAGATGCCGGGCCTGATGGCTTGCCGGGCGGAGTATGGGCCGCACCAACCACTCGCCGGCGCGCGCATCACCGGGTCGTTGCACATGACGATCCAAACCGCGGTGTTGATCGAAACTCTCGTCGACCTCGGCGCGGAAGTGCGCTGGGCGTCGTGCAACATCTTCTCCACGCAGGACCACGCCGCGGCCGCGATCGCGGTCGGGCGTGACGGCACCGTCGACGCGCCCGCGGGTGTCCCGGTGTACGCGTGGAAGGGCGAGACGCTCGACGAGTACTGGTGGTGCACGGAGCAGGCCCTCAACTGGCCCGGCACCGACGGCCCCAACATGATCCTCGACGACGGCGGCGACGCGACACTGCTGGTGCACAAGGGCGTGGAGTTCGAAGCCGCGGGTGAGGTGCCAGACCCGTCGACCGCCGACTCCGAAGAGTTCGCAGTCGTACTCGGCGTGCTGCAACGTTCGCTCGCCGAAGACAACCGTCGCTTCCACCGCATGGCGGAAAGCATCAAGGGCGTCACCGAAGAAACGACCACCGGCGTGCACCGCCTCTACCAGATGCACGCGGCCGGCACGTTGTTGTTCCCGGCGATCAACGTGAACGACTCGGTGACGAAGTCGAAGTTCGACAACCTCTACGGCTGCCGTCACTCACTCATCGACGGCATCAACCGCGCCACCGACGTGATGATCGGAGGCAAGGTCGCGGTGGTCTGCGGCTACGGCGATGTCGGCAAAGGCTGCGCGCAGTCGTTGCGCGGGCAGGGCGCGCGGGTCGTGGTCACCGAGATCGACCCGATCTGCGCGTTGCAGGCGGCGATGGAGGGCTACGAGGTCGTCACCCTCGAGGATGTGGTGGCGACCGCCGACATCTTCGTAACCTGCACCGGCAACGCGGACGTGATCACCGTCGACTCGATGGCGAAGATGAAGCACAACGCGATCGTCGGCAACATCGGTCACTTCGACACCGAGATCGACATGGCCGGCCTCTCGAAATACCCGGGGGTCGAGCGGCGCAACATCAAGCCGCAGGTCGACGACTGGCGCTTCCCCGATGGTCATTCGATCATCGTGCTCGCCGAAGGCCGGTTGCTGAACCTCGGCAACGCAACCGGTCACCCGAGCTTCGTGATGTCGAACAGCTTCACGAACCAGGTGATCGCACAGGTCGAGTTGTTCACGCACACCGATTTCTACGAGCGTCGGGTCTACGTCCTGCCGAAGCACCTCGACGAGAAGGTCGCGCGGCTCCACCTCGACAAACTCGGCGTGAAGCTCACGACGCTCACCGACGAGCAGGCGGCGTACCTCGGCGTGCCGGTGGAAGGGCCGTTCAAGCCGGACCACTACCGCTACTGACCGATTCGAAGTCTGTGGCAATGTGGGCGCCCTCAGGGGCGCCCACATTCGTTTAGGGGATACAACGTGAAGGACCTCACGGGACGCGTCGCCGTGGTTACCGGCGGAGCCAGCGGGATCGGCTTGGGGCTGGCGAAGCGCTTCGTCGCCGAAGGCATGAAGGTGGTGCTCGGCGACGTCGAGAAGGACGCGCTCGACGACGCCGTCGCCGTGCTGTCCTCCGGCGGCAGCGACGTGTGCGGTGTTGTCACCGACGTCACCGACGCGGACCAGGTGCAGTCGCTCGCCGATGCGACGATGGAGCGCCACGGCGCGGTGCATGTGATCTGCAACAACGCGGGCGTCGGTGGGGGAGGGCTTTCGTGGGAGGCGCCGCTTTCCACCTGGGAGTGGGTGATCGGCGTCAACATGTGGGGCGTCATCCACGGCATCCGCTCGTTCGTCCCGTTGCTGCTCCAACAAGACGAAGGCCACGTGGTGAACACGGCGTCAGTGGCCGGCCTGGTCGCCGCGCCGTTCATGGGGCCCTACAACGCGAGCAAACACGCAGTAGTGGGCATGTCGGAAACCTTGCACCACGAGTTCGCGCTCACCGGCGCCAACGTGAAGGTGTCGGTGTTGTGCCCCGGTTGGGTCAATACCCGCATCGCCGACAGCGCCCGCAATCGGCCGTCGCACCTCGCGGTCGAGCAGGCATCCGACGACGCGGCGCAGGAAACGGTGATGCGCGACATGTTGCAGACGATGGTCCAACAGGGCATGGCGACCGACACGGTCGCGTCGAAGGTGGTCGACGCGATTCGCAACGAGCAGTTCTGGGTGCTCACGCACGACGACGCCGGAGACGGGTGGGTGAAGGCCGTCGAAGCCCGGCTCACGTCGTTGCAGGAACGCACGAACCCGGCGATGAACCTGCTGGCGTGAACGACCCGATACCGCGCACCGTCGAATGGCGGCGGGGACGCGTACGAATGATCGACCAGCGCGCACTGCCCGGCCGGCTTCGGTTCATCACCTGCGCGACCGTCGACGACGTGTGCGACGCGATCAATACGCTCGCGGTGCGCGGCGCGCCCGCGCTCGGGGCGACCGGTGCGTACGGGGTCGCGCTCGCGGCGCGCACGTTGGGGAACGCACGATCGGTGCGCGCGGCGGCGAAACGCATCGTGGCAACGCGGCCAACGGCGGTGAACCTCGCGTGGGGGGTCGGACGCGCAATGCACGCGTTCGAGCACGCTGGCGCGACCGGCGCGCTCGCGGAAGCTGAGACGATCGCCGATGAAGACGTGGCTCGAAACCGGGCGTTGGGCGCGCACGGAGCCGAACTGCTCGGCGTGGGCGGCACGGTGTTGACGCATTGCAATGCGGGTGCACTGGCGTGCGTCGGGTACGGCACCGCACTGGGCGTGATCCGAGCCGCGGCCGAGCGCGGCAAGCGGCCCCGGGTGTGGGTCGACGAAACGCGCCCGGTGCTGCAGGGCGCCCGGCTCACCGCCTGGGAGCTCGACCGGCTCGGTATCGACGCGACGCTGGTGGCCGACGTCGCAGCGGCGTCGCTCATGGCGGCCGGGGAGGTCGACTGCGTGGTGGTCGGCGCCGACCGGATCGCGGCCAACGGCGACGTCGCCAACAAGGTCGGCACCTACGGGCTTGCCGTGCTCGCACATCACCACCACGTGCCGTTCTACGTCGCCGCTCCGACCTCGACGATCGATGTGCGCACTCCCGACGGTGCGGCGATCACCGTCGAGGAACGCGACCCGGCGGAAGTGACGACGTTCGCCGGGACGCGTATCGCGCCGCTCGGAATGGCCGTCGCCAACCCTGCGTTCGACGTGACCCCCGCGCGTCTCGTCGCGGCGATCGTCACCGAGGCCGGCATCGCGCGCCGCCCCTACCGCCGTTCCCTCGCCTCTCACATCCGTCTCGCCGCCGCCCACTCGTTTTGATCTCAGAAACCGACCGCGTTCGGGTTGTTTCTGAGATCAAAACCGGTGTCAGGCCGCGGCGCGACGGGCGCGACGGATGATGCGTTCGACGTCGCGCGGGTTATCGCGCAACATCTCGTACGTTACGCGCAACACGCGATAGCCCTCCGCGACGAAACGGTTGTCGCGCGCGCGGTCACTTTCGAAGTCGAGCAGCGCGCTGTGATGTAGACGGCTGTCGATCTCGATCAGAAGTTTCTCCGCTCGGTACACGAACTCCACTCGCCCAACCCACTGGTCGGCGTCACCGAGGTCGACCTCACGATCGGGTAGCGGAAGGCCGGCACCGCGGAGCAGGTCGAGAAAATCCCGCTCGAGGTCGCTGGCCGGCGCGACGTAACCCTCGCCGCGCTCGAGCAGGATCTCGCGCAACGTGCACGTGCCGTTACGTCCCTGAACCGCGAGGTCGTTGAGGACGCGCCACAGCGCGGGAATCGTCACCCATTTACGCGAGAGGCAGTTGTCGACCGCCCGCGCCGTGCGACCGAGGTGCAGCATCGCGCCGAGGTCGAACAGGGTCCGGGCCACGCCGGTGGTCGGGATCGCCTGGAGGGTCTTGCCTTGCCACTCCGGGAGCCGGGTGGTGTGGTGGATTCGGGCGCCGGCGATGGCCAGGGGCCTGCGTCGCGGCTGGGGGACGAGGATTTCGACGGGCGCCCGGTCGAACCCCGGAATCCCGTGCAGACGCCCCGCGGCTCGATGCGACGCCATGGTGCCGATCGGCCCGGCGAGCACTGCCGCAAGCAGTCCCCGCTCGTAGGTATCGGGCGCCCCCGCCGCCGCGTAGACGAACCGCTGCACCTGGGTCCAGCCCATTTTGGCGAGGCGTCGAAGCACCGCTCGGTCCGACATGCCGAGGTCTTTGATTTGTCGGCGCGACGCCACGCCGTGTTGTCGCGCCATCAGTTTCGCGATGCAAACGTCGATTGTTGAAGCCATCGCCGGAGACTACGAACCGGGTACGACAACATCCCCCACTGGTTCTGATCTCAGAAACCGACCGCGTTCGGGTTGTTTCTGAGATCAAAACGAGTTGGCGCACCTCCGGCGTACGGTCGGGTGATGTTGGCGGGGCTTGTCGAAGCGGTGTTCCCGGTGTGTTGCGCGGGCTGTGGTCGGCGCGGCGAAGCAGTGTGCGCGACGTGTGCGTACACACTCACGCCCGCGCCGACCGCTGCTGCGCCCGCGTTTGTCGACGACTGGTTCGCGTTGTGTTCGTACGACGGTGTCGCGCGCGAACTCGTCGCGCGCATCAAGTACCGAAACGCGCGCGCGGTCGTACCGTGGTTTGCCGATGCGCTGGCAGCGAACGCGCAACGACGATGGCGCGCGGCAACGATCGACTGCGTCACGTGGGCGCCGACCACAACTGCGCGTCGTCACGCGCGCGGTTTCGATCACGCGGAACTCCTCGCGCGTCGCACGGCACGAACGTTGCGCGTGCCGTGTCGCGCGCTGCTTGCACGCGTCACGAACGAACCGCAAACCGGTCGCGTGTATGCCGTCCGCCGTAACGGTCCGACGTTCCGAACTGTCGCCGGCGTGCCGCGAACCGTGTTGCTGCTCGACGATGTCACTACCACGGGCGCGACGCTGCGAGCCGCGGCGCGAGCGCTACGGGCGCGAGGCGCCACGCGTGTGTTGGCGGCCACCATCGCCCGTACACCCCCGCCGGGTAGGCGTTCTGTCCCTCCTGGGTATAGTGCGCCGCGTTGACCCCGGTGGGCACCGATGGGTCGCTCCGTGTGAATGGCTATCCGGCTCGTATATCCCAGCAACCGATTCGTGTACTGATCGTCGACGACCACGCAGTATTCCGTCAGGGGCTCCAGCTCTCGTTGGAGAACATGCCGGACCTCGAGGTGGTGGGCGACCGCGAAGACGGCGCGTCCGCGGTCGATGCGTGCGCCGAACTCGCTCCCGACGTCGTGTTGATGGACGTACGTATGCCCGGCATGAGCGGCATCGATGCTGCCCGGCTCATCAGCGAACGTCATCCCGCCGTGCGCGTCGTGATGCTCACCGGTTCGCAATCGGAAGACGATTTATTCGCGTCGATCCGCGCCGGCGCGTCTGGCTATTTGTTGAAAGAAGCGTCGACCGAAGAGGTGGCCGACGCCGTGCGCGCGGTCGCGAACGGGCAGGCGTTCGTATCGCCGACCATGACAACGAAGCTTCTCGCCCGGTTCAACGCGCTCGCGCTGCGAGCCGAAGGGGGCGACGGCGAACGGCGCCTCACGCGCCGGGAGTTGGAAATCCTCGCGCTCGTCACCGAAGGACTTTCCAACAAGCAGATCGCGGCGCAACTCGTGATTTCACAGAACACCGTGAAGAACCACGTGCGCAACATCCTCGAAAAGTTGCGTCTGCGTTCACGGGCCGAGGCGGCCGCGTTCGCGGTGCGCGCGAAGCTTGTCGACAACCTGGCGTAGCCCGCCGACGTAGCCGCCCCACACGGACGGTCGATTCGGGCGGTCGGGCCGGCCAGGCGGCCAATCGAGTGCCAGAGCCGTCGGTACACTGCCTCTCCGCATGGGTATGTTCGAAAAGCTGCTTCACGCCGGCGAAGGCAAGAAGCTCAAAGCGGTGCAGGCGCTCGTCCCCGAGGTCTCGGCTTTCGAGCCGGAGATGGAGCGAAAATCCGACGACGAGCTGCGCGCGATGACCACGGTCTTCCGCGAGCGATACGCGCGCGGCGTTGCCGAGGACGACGACGAAGAAGACGTGCTCGCGGAGATGCTGCCCGAGGCATTTGCGGTCGTACGCGAAGCCGGAAAACGCACGCTCGGCCAACGTCACTTCGACGTCCAGATCATGGGGGGTGCTGCGCTCCACTTCGGCTGGGTGGCCGAGATGAAGACCGGTGAGGGCAAGACCCTCGTCGCAACGTTGCCGTGCTACCTGAACGGCATCACCGGCAAGGGCGTGCATCTCATCACGGTGAACGACTACCTCGCGCGCTTCCACGCCGAATGGATGGCTCGCCTGCACCGTTTTCTCGGCCTCTCGGTCGGCGTTGTCGTTCCTGGTAACGAAGACCCCGACTGGAAACGCGAGCAGTACAGCTACGACATCACCTACGGAACGAACAACGAGTTCGGCTTCGACTACCTGCGCGACAACATGGTGTCGCACCGCGCGCAGCAGACGCAGCGCGGGCATCACTACGCGATCGTCGACGAGGTCGATTCGATCCTCATCGACGAGGCCCGCACACCGCTGATCATCTCCGGCAGCGCCAGCGACGCGCACGAGCTCTACTACCAGTTCGCGCGTGTGGCCCGTGGGCTGCAGCGCGAACGCGACTACGAAGTCGACGAGGCGAAGCGCACGGTCGTCCCCACAGAAGAGGGCATCGAGCGCGTCGAGCAGGCGCTCGGGGTCGAGAACCTCTACGAGCACGTCAACCAGAACTACGTGCATCAGTTGCAGCAGGCGCTGCGCGGCAAGGAACTCTTCCACCGCGACGACGACTACATCATCCAAGACGGCGAGGTGAAGATCGTCGACGAGTTCACCGGTCGGATCCTCGAAGGCCGGCGGTGGAGCGAAGGCTTGCACCAAGCGGTCGAAGCCAAAGAGGGCGTGCGAATCAAGGAAGAGAACCAGACGCTCGCCACCGTCACTCTCCAGAACTACTTCCGTATGTACGACAAGTTGGCCGGCATGACCGGCACCGCGGCGACGGAAGCGGGCGAGTTCGCGCACACCTACAACCTGCCGGTGGTGTCGATTCCCACCAACCGACCGATGGTGCGCGCCGACCACGCCGACTACATCTACAAAGCGGGCGAGGCGAAGTACCACGCAGTTGTCGAAGACATCGTGGAGCGCAACGCGCTCGGCCAGCCGATCCTCGTCGGAACGATCTCGGTTGAGCAGTCGGAGAAGTTGTCGCGGCTGCTGCAACAGCGCGGCGTGACGCACGACGTGCTCAACGCGAAGCAGCACGAACGCGAAGCGAACGTCATCACGCAGGCCGGAAAGCTCCAGGCGGTCACGGTCGCGACCAACATGGCCGGCCGCGGCGTCGACATCCTGCTCGGTGGTAACCCCGAAGGCCTCGCGAAGCAGGAGTGCCAGAAGGAAGGACTCGACCCGGAGCAGCAACCGGAGGAGTTCGAGCGCCGCTACCGGGAGCTGCTGCCGACATTCGAGGCCGACTGCAAGGCCGAGGGCGACAAGGTGCGAGGTCTCGGCGGCCTCTACGTGCTCGGCACCGAACGCCACGAATCGCGTCGCATCGACAACCAGTTGCGGGGGCGCGCCGGTCGCCAGGGTGACCCGGGCGCGAGCCGGTTCTACCTCTCGCTCGAAGACGAATTAATGCGCCTGTTCGCGACCGGGATCATGAGCCGGGTGATGGACAAGGCCTTCCCCGACGACGTGCCGCTCGAGGCGAAGATGGTCACGAAGGCCATTGAGCGCGCGCAGCGAACGGTGGAAGACCGCAACTTCGAGATCCGCAAGAACGTCTTGAAGTACGACGAGGTGATGAACGAGCAGCGCAAGGTGATCTACGCGCGCCGTCAACAGATCCTCGACGGCGAAGACCTTCGCGCGGAAGCGGTCGATGCGATCGAAGCCGCGATCGGTCGCATGGTCGACACGTACTGCGCCGGTGAGTTCTCGGAAGAGTGGGACACCGAGGGACTGCTGTCGGAAGTGAAGCTCTACTTCCCGTTGCGAACGAGTGACGACGACGTGCGGCGCATCGATCGGCACGCCGACCTCGAGCAGGTTCTCCTCGACGACGCGCTCAAGCAGTACGACGAGAAAGAGCGCGACGTCGGCGCCGAAGTGCTGCGCGACATCGAGCGGCGCGTGATGCTTTCGGTGATCGACCAGCACTGGCGTGAGCACCTGTACGAGATGGATTACCTGCAGGAAGGCATCAACCTGCGGGCCATGGGCCAGCAAGACCCGCTGTCGGCCTGGCAGAAGGAAGGCTTCGACATGTTCGAAGCCATGATGGGCCAGATCGAAGACGACTTCGTGCGGTACGTCTTCCACCTCCAGGTCGTCGTCGACGACGAACCCGACCAGCAGGTCCGCAACGTGCAATACAGCGCACCCGAAGACCCGGCGCTGGGCACGAGCGGGATGTACACGGCGGCTGCCGCGGAAGCGGTTGCATCCGGCGATCAGGAGATGGCAATCGCGGCGGCCGAGGCGCAAGACGCCGAGGTCGTCCAGCAGCCGGTGCGCGTCGAGAAGACGCCGGGCCGCAACGAGCCGTGCTACTGCGGCAGCGGCAAGAAATACAAGATGTGTCACGGGAGATAAAGACCCGTGCGCGACTCCTCCGACGACATTGCCGAGTTGCAGCGACGCGTCTCCGACGCGCATTCGTATCTGCGCGTCGACGAAGCACGTGCTCGTCTCGGTGAGCTCGAAGCGGAAGCGAGCCGACCCGATCTCTGGGACGATCCCGACCAGGCGCGCAAGGTCACCACTGAGCTGTCGAACGTGAAAGAGGATGTCGACCTGGTCGCGGGTCTCGATCGGCGATTATCCGACGTCGGCACGCTCTACGAACTCGCCCGTGAAGAGAACGACGAGTCGTTGGAGGCGGAGATCGCCGACGGAATCAAGCGGCTCACGGGCGAACTCGACCGACTCGAGTTGCGCGCACTGTTCAACGGTGAACACGACGAGCGCGACGCGATCTGTGAAGTGCATTCCGGCGCGGGTGGTACCGACGCGCAGGACTGGGCCGACATGTTGCTGCGCCAATACACGCGCTGGGCCGAACGACGTGGCTTCGACGTCGAACTCGACGAGCGCCAAGAAGGTGGGGAAGCCGGCATCACGTCGGCGACCTTCATCGTGAAGGGCCGATATGCGTACGGCATGCTCGCCGGCGAGCGCGGCGTGCACCGGTTGATCCGTATCTCGCCGTTCGATGCGAACGCTCGTCGTCAAACCGCGTTCGCGTCACTCGACTGCGTCCCCGCGCTCGAAGAGACCGAAGTGCCGGAGATCGACGTCAACGACTTGCGCATCGACACGTACCGGTCGTCGGGTGCGGGCGGTCAGCACGTGAACGTCACCGACTCCGCCGTGCGAATCACGCACCTTCCGACCGGCGTCGTGGTGGCGGTCCAGAACGAACGTTCACAGCTCCAGAATCGGGCCAAAGCGATGCAGATTCTCGCGGCCCGTCTCGCGCAGCGCCAGCGTGAAGAGCGTCGTAAGGAGTTGGATGCGTTGTCGGGTGACAAGCGTGATGTTGCGTTCGGGAGCCAGATCCGCACCTACACGCTCGCGCCGTACCAACTCGTGAAAGACGAGCGGACCAAGTACGAAACCGGCAACGTGCAGGCGGTGCTCGACGGCGACCTCGACGGTTTCATCGAGGCGTACCTGCAATGGAACCGTCAGCGCAGTTGATGAGGCGCCAATTCGTGCCGGTCTGACCATCTCATGACCGGCCCGTGCCTGCCGAGAAGAAGGATCGGCTGGTACCCTTTTGGTCCTCCCCCATGATTCGTTTCGACAACGTCACCAAGGTCTATAAGGGTGATGTCGTCGCATTGCGCGACGTATCACTCGAGATCGCGAAGGGCGAGTTCGTGTTCCTCGTCGGCCCGTCGGGCTCGGGGAAGTCGACGTTCCTTCGGTTATTGCTGCGCGACGAAACGTCGACGACAGGTGAGATCCTCGTCGCCGGCCGTGACATCGGCCGCCTCGGTTCGTGGAAGGTGCCGCAGCTACGCCGCAATATCGGCTGCGTCTTCCAGGACTACAAACTGCTGCCGAACAAGACGGTGTATGAAAACGTCGCGTTCGCGCTCGAGGTGATCGGGCGGCCGAAGAGTATTGTCGGTTCGCAGGTACCGCAGATTCTCGACCTCGTCGGTCTTTCGAAGAAGGCCACGAACTTCCCGACTGAACTGTCGGGTGGCGAGCAGCAACGCGTATCGATTGCGCGGGCGTTCGTGAACCGGCCCCTGATCCTTCTCGCCGACGAACCGACCGGGAACCTCGACCCGGCAACGACCGTCGGCATCATGCGTTTACTTGATCGCATCAACCGCACCGGTACCACTGTGGTGATGGCGACGCACGACCAACGCATCGTGGACGCGATGCGCCGCCGCGTACTGGAGCTCGACCACGGTCAGCTCGTACGCGACCAGGCGCGTGGTGTGTACGGCGTGGGTTCCTGACTGACTCGGAGCACTCATCGATGTCGCGATTCGCTTACTTCTTCCGCGAGACCTTGATCTCGTTGCGCCGCAACCTGTTGATGACGCTCGCCGGCATCATGACGGTTGCGATCTCGCTGTTCTTGTTCGGCGGGATCGTGCTGTTGAACCGCATGGTCGACCACGGCACCGCGAAGTGGAAGAACGGCGTCCAACTCGAAGTCTTCATGCGCAACACGGCGACGCAGGGACAGATCGACGACATGCGTCAGACGTTGGCGAACACGCCGACGGTGAAGAGCTTCAGGTTCCTCGACCACAACGCCGCCTACACAGAGTTCAAGCGCATCTTCCGCGACAATCCTGCGCTCGTGAGGAACATCGCGCCGGGCGACCTGCCGACGTCGTACCGGGTCGCGCCCCGCCGCGCGCAGGACACGGAGAACCTCGCGGTCCAGTTCCACGCTCGCTCCGGTGTCGACACCGTCATCACTGCGGAGAGAGAGGTGAGGAACATGCTCACCGCGACACGCGTGATCCGCTACGTGTTCTTCACCATGGCGGGCGTGCTGCTCGCGTCGTCGCTCTTCCTGATCGTGAACACGATCCGACTCGCGACGTTCGCTCGACGCCGAGAGATCGAAGTCATGAAACTCGTCGGTGCGTCCAACTGGTTCGTGCGGGTGCCGTTCATGGCCGAGGGCTTGGTGCAGGGCGCGATCGGCGCCGGCATCTCGTTCGGCCTCGTCATCGTCCTGAAGAACGTGCTGACGAGCCTCCAGACCCATAAGAGCGTGCAGGGTCTGTTCAATGGCTTCTACGTGACGAACGGCGACGCGCTCACGATTGGCTTCATGGTGTTGCTCATCGGCGCCGGCATCGGCGTGCTGGGCTCCACCATCGGCCTGCGTCGCTTCCTCGACACCTAAACCGCCCACCTAGCAGGCGTCGATAGGGGACACGATTTGTCCCCTATCGACGCACGCTTTCGGGCTGTTGCCAGTGTGGCTAGTGTTGTTTGTGATGTTTCGCCGGCGCTCGCTCGTCGTATCCGTGGTGCTCCTCGCCGCCGTGGTGCCGTTCCCCGGCCCGGCGGCCGCGGATACGTCCACCAGCAGCCGCGTTGCGTCCCTGCAGGCCCAGATCGGGGAAGCGTCGCGGGCGGAAGTCGTCGCCATGCGCGCGTGGAGCGCGGTGCACACACGCCGCGTGGCGTTCGACACGCGACTCGCGCGCCTCGACGGACGGATCGGTGCCGCGGAAGCCCGGGTTGCCGCGGCGACGCGTCAAGCCGATCGGCTCGGCGCGGCTGCGCTCAGGTTGCAACGACAAGCCCAACGAACCCGTGCGCGGCTGCGCATCGCGAAAGCGCGGTTCCGCAAAAGCGCGGCGGAGCTCTACAAGACGGGAAGCGAGGCATCCGTCGCGTACACGATGG